>JAUNJX010000059.1 GCA_030533005.1 Clostridia bacterium
GGAGCGGCGGGCGCTGCGGCGGGGGCGGCGCAGCCTGCGAAGCAGGATGCGAGCATGCACAGTGCAAGAAGCGTAACCAAAAGTTTCTTCATTGTTTTCTCTCCTTTATTCTTGTTCTTATTTTAAGGCCGCTGTGTGGCGGCATTAAAAACATAATTCCGCGGGCTTATATAGCCAGTATACATGCTGCTCTGCCGCGCGCAGCCCCAGCGTATGCTGTAGGGCAAGCGAGGTCGCGTTATCCGGCGCAACGTGGCAATAGGGCGTGCTGCCCTTTTCCAGCAGCATTTGCATAAGGGAAGCCTGCAAAAACCGGCCTATCCCCCTGCGCCGATACCGCGGGAGGACTTCGAGTAACCCCATCGCCCCCTCGGCGTGCACGCCTATGCAGCCCGCCGGTGCGCTATCCACAAACGCCCCCAGCATCAAGGATTCGATGCGCGCGCGGATATACGCTTCGCGCGTGTTGGGGTGGTGGTAGGCTTGCAGCACGAAATCCAGGTCTGCAAGCGTCAGCCGCCGGATCGACGCTTCGCACGGCGGTATCGTGACGCTTTTATCCGTATAGACCAGCTGCATGACCTCCATGCACTCCGTAAAGCAGCCCTCCTGCATCAGCCGTGCAGCCATCTTGCCGTCGTGCAGCAGCACCATGCCGCAGCCGCGCAAGCGGGGGAGACGCTCCACCGCTTCGCCCGCGGCGAAAAGCTTGCCGTTGTGCTTAAGCAGCAGCCCGTCCGCGCTGTCGTAGAGCACCTCCGCCCCCAGATGCAGCGCCTCGCGCATGTCGGCGTAAAGAAGCGGGTCGGCCACGTCAAAGCGCGTGCTCACAGCGCGCCCCGCAGGATGATCGCGCCGTTTCCGTCCGCCGGGCATACGACGAGATTGACCGCCGCCTTGGTGAAAACGCCCTGCCAGCCTTTTTGCAGCGGCGCGTCCGTGATGACCTCATCCACCTCTGCAAGCTCCACGATGCGGTTGGCGCGATACCTGCCGAATTTCTCCGAATCGATGAGAAGATAGCGCGTTTCGCTGTTTTGGAGCATCGCCCGCCGCACCTGCGCCTCCTCCTCGCTGTTGTCCGTGACGCCAAAGCGTTCGTGTATGCCCGAGCAGCTTACGAACGCCTTGTTCGCCCGGTACTCCTGCAGGGTGTCCGTGGCCGTATAGCCCACGAAGGAATGGGAGGTCTGGCGGAGCACCCCGCCCACGCACAGAAGCTTGATGTGCGCGCAGTCGGACAGCTCCTCCACCACGCCAAGGGCGTTGGTGATGACCATGAGCTTTTTGTCCTCCGCGTCCCGCAGCATGTGCGCCAGATGCAGCGTGGTGGTGCTGGAATCCAGCATCAGCATGTCGCCATCCTCCACAAGAGAAAAAGCCTGCGCCGCGATACGCTCCTTCTGTTCGATCAGAAGGGAACGGCGCACCGCGAACGGGGCTTCCTTATCAAAGGTTTTGACCATATACGCGCCGCCGTGCACCCGCACGACGGATTTTTCCGTCTGGCTCAGCTTGTCAAGATCGCGGCGGATGGTCTCGTCGCTCACGCCGAAGGCGCGGCCAAGCTCTGCAACGGAGGCGCTCTCCTGCTTGCTCAATATCTCCTTGATGGCGTGATAGCGGTCGATTGCCAGCATACATACCTCCGCGCTGAAGACAGGGCAAATGTTGTTTTTTGAACGTTTCTTGCTTTCTAAAAACCACTTAAATCCACAAATTACATAATCACAATAGCATAACCCGCCGGATTAGTCCAGATATATTTTGGGGAGTGCAGCACAAAAAACTTAGGCAATTAGCCTGTTGACAGCAAAAATGACGCATGGTAGAATACGGATGTATCACGATTCGCAAAAAACAAAAAATCAAAAGCAAAACCAAATAAAAGTTCAGGAGGATCGTCATGGCATATACATACGCCTACTTTCAGCAAAGCGCCGATTACATCCGGGAGCGCGCGGGCTTTACCCCTGAGGTCGCCGTGATCCTTGGTTCCTGTCTGGGGCCGTTTGCAAAGCGCATAGAGGATCCCGTCGTGATCGACTATAAGGACATCCCGAACTTTCTTGTGTCCACCGCCCCTTCCCACGCGGGCAAGCTGATTTTGGGCACCGTGGCGGGCAGGAAGGTCGTGTGCATGTCGGGGCGCTTCCACACCTATGAGGGGTATGATTTTGAGCAGCTCGTCATTCCCATACGCGTGCTCAAGTGCCTCGGCGTAAGGGCGACCATCCTTACCAACGCCGCAGGTGCGATCAATACGGACTATCGCCCGGGCGACGTGATGATCATCAAGGATCACATCAAGCTGACGGGGCCAAGCCCCCTTCGCGGCCCCAACATAGAGGAATTCGGCCCTCGCTTCTTCGATATTTCCCGCATGTATACGCCGGCGCTTCGAGAGCTTGCGCGCGAGTGTGCCAAGGGCAGCGGCGTTACCGTGCATGAGGGCGTGTATTTCTTCTTTACGGGTCCGCAGTTTGAAACGCCCGCGGAGATACGCGCGGCGCGCATTTTGGGCGGGGACGCTGCGGGCATGTCCACCGTCACCGAGGCGCTCACGGCGGCGCACTGCGGCATGCCGCTCTTGGGTCTTTCTGTCATGGTCAATATGGCGGCGGGGGTGCTGGATATGCCCATCACGGACGCGGAGGTGGACGCGAACGGCGCCATGATCGCCGGGGCGTTCAGCGACTATGTGGAGAAGATCATCGCGCGCATGACCGATCTATAAGGAGAAAGCATGATGCACCAAAAGCTTCTGTTTAAAAATTGCACCATACTTGCAAGCGACGGCGTAGAAGGCTATGCGCCCGTCGAAAACGGGTATCTGGGCGTGGAGGGCGACGTTATCGCCTACATCGGCGCGGAGAAGCCCGAGGGATACGCGAATGAAAAGGATATGCGCGGGGCGATGCTCTGCCCTGGCCTTATCAACACGCACACCCATGCCGCCATGACGCTGCTGCGGGGCTTGGGGAGTGGGCTGCCGCTCGACCGCTGGCTGCACGAGGCCATATTCCCCGTGGAGGATCGTTTGACCGAGGCGGATATCTACGCGGGCAACGCGCTTGCGCAGCTTGAGATGCTCGCGTCCGGCACCACGTCCTATTCCGATATGTACGATCATCCCATGACCGCCGTAGCGCTTTGCGAACAAAGCGGCATGAAGATCAACCTCTGCCGCCCGCTATTGAGCTTTAACACGGCGGAGCGCGCCAAGGACAGCTGGCGCGTGCAGGGGACGCTTGATTTGTTCGACGGTTATCACATGGCGCAGAACGGGCGCGTGCGGGTGGATTTTGCCATCCACGCGGAATACACCAGCCACGAGGCGATCGTGCGGGAATACGCGGCGCTTGGCGCGGCGCGCGGCGCGCGCATGCATCTGCACCTGTCCGAAACGCAGAAGGAGCATGACGAATGTAAGATGAAGTACGGTAAAACGCCTGCCAGATGGTTTTACGATCTGGGCGTGTTTGCGCTTCCCACGGCCGCGGCGCACTGCGTCGCCGTGGAGGCGGCGGACTTGGACATCCTGCGGGCGTGCAACGTCAGCGTCATGCACAATCCGTCCAGCAACATGAAGCTGGGCAGCGGCTTTGCGCCCATTCCGCAGATGCTTGCAAAGGGTCTCAACGTCGCCCTTGGCACGGACGGCACGGCCAGCAACGACAATCTCAACATGATCGAGGAGATGCACCTTGCCGCCCTCATCCATAACGGAATCCTGCGCGACCCCACCGCCATGCCGCCCGCGCAAATACTCAATATGGCGACGCGAAATGGCGCAAGGCTGCAAGGCCGAGAGGATACGGGCGTGCTCGCCGTGGGCAAAAAGGCGGATATCATCGCCTTATCCATGGACGCGCCGCACATGCACCCCTCGCTTTCCCCCCTGCCCACGCTCATCTACAGCGCGCAGGGCAGCGACGTGTGCTTGACCATGGTGGACGGCAAGATACTCTATGAAAACGGCGAATTCAAGACCATTGACGCAGAGCGCGTGTATCACGACGCGGCGGCGGCGGTCAAACACCTGTACGACCTGTAAAGGCATTGGAGGAGGAAGGAATGGAACGAGCGGATCAAGACCTTGCGTTCATGCTGCAATATGAAAATGTCGCGTGGTATGAAAACGGCAGGGTGCGGATACTGGACAGGCGCTGCTACCCGCGCCGCGTGGAATTTGTGGAATGCGCGCACTATCAGGATGTTGCTAAGGCTGTAACGGATATGGTGACGCAAAGCGCGGGGCCGTATACGGCGGCGGCCATGGGCATGGCGCTTGCGGCCTATGAATGCCGCGAGAAAAGCGTGGACGCGCAGCGCGCGTATCTGCGCGCTGCGGCGGACTGCATCGCAAACGCCCGCCCCACCACGGTGCAGCGCATGCGGCAGGTGTGCGACACGGCCTTAAAGGCCGCCGAGGCCGCCTTCGCGTCGGGCGAAAACGTGGCGGAGGCCATCAAGGCAAACGCGATCAAAGCCAATAACGCCCGCTACAATAAGATCGGCGTGATGGCCTCATACCTTGTGGATATGTTCCCGGACAAGGGCGCTGTGATGACCCAGTGCTTTGGCGAGACCATCGTAGGGCAGATGCTAAAGGTCGCCAGGGCGCGGGGCAAGCAGCTTCGCATCTTCTGCCCCGAAACGCGCCCCTATTTTCAGGGCGCGCGCCTGACCGCCACGGTCTGTCATGACATGGGCTTTGACGTGACCGTCATCACGGATAACATGCCAGCCTTTGTCATGGAACGGGAGCATATCGACGTGTTCACCTCGGCTGCGGACGTTATTTGCATGGACGGGCATGTGGTCAATAAGGTGGGCACCTTCCAGATCGCCATCGTTGCAAAATACATGGGCATTCCCTATTACGTCACGGGCGCGCCGGATATGGGACATCCCGATATTCACAGCGTCAACATCGAGATGCGCGACCCCGCCTTCGTGCTGGAGGCCATGGGCGTTAAGACCGCGTGCGATGGCGTGAAGGGGTATTACCCCGCCTTTGATGTGACGCCGCCGGCGCTTGTAAGCGGCGTAGTTACGGATAACGGCATCTACTGCCCCTATGACCTTAAGCGCTATGCGCAGACCGGGAACAAGGGCGAATATGAATTGGTGGTATAAGGAAATATGATGGAAGCAAACAAAATCAAGCAGCAGGTCGTAGACTTCTCCAAGCGCGCCTTTGCCCAGAAGCTCTTTGCGGGCACAAGCGGCAATTTGAGCGTTTTTGCGCGGGAGGAGGGGCGCATCTACATCACCCCCTCCTGCGTCCGGTATGAAACCATGCAGCCGGACGACGTGATGGTGATGGATCTTTCCGGCAACGTGTACGAAGGGCCGCACAAGCCCTCCTCCGAATGGCGGCTGCACACCACGGTGTATGCGGCGTATCCCGAGATCAGCGCCATCGTGCACACGCACTCCCCCTTTGCAACGGCCTACGCCGTCAACCACGCGGAGATCCCCGCCACACTCATCGAGATGTTCTTTTTCCTGGGCGGCGCCGTGCCCTGCGCGCCCTACGCAACCCCCGGCACGCCGGAGGTGGGCACGTTTGCCATCCCCCTGCTTGCGGGCAAGGGCGGGTGTCTGCTTGCCAATCATGGCGTCTTGGCCGTGGGCAAGGATATGGAGCAGGCGTATCTTCGCGCCGAATACATCGAGGACGCGGCCAAGATCTACAGCATCGCCAAGCTCGTGGGCGCGCCGGTGCTGCTGGACGGTCTTGAATAAGATCGGAATAAGCCCAATTGACGGCTTGACGAAAAAGCGTTTCCCCTGTAAGATAAGACTGTTTCATATATTATAAAATCATGTAGGGGGCGAAGTTTTATGGCATGTTTTCTTGTACCGGCAACCGGCGCGATCGTGACCAAGGTCGTAACAAAGGCTGTGCATGCGAAGGAGCAGGCAAGCGACGCGGCGATGGCGCAGCACGGGGTTCCTTTTTCCAGAAAGCTTACATGGCTTTTTAACCTTCTTGCGGGCGGCTCCGTGCTGCTTGCGTTTGAGCATGTGTGGCACGGCGAGGTAACGCCGTGGGCGCCCTATCTGACGGCGGCGGGCAACCCCGTGGATACGGCGGAAATGCTGCATGAGATGGCAACGGCGGGCGTTGCGATGGCGGCGCTGGTGGCGCTCGTTTGGCTGGGGTTGCTCTGCGTCTGCCATGCTGTGGAAAAGAAGGCGCAGCAAGAACAGCCCGACGCCGAATAGGGGTTATACGCATGACCTTGCTTACGGCCGTGTTTGCGGCGATCGCGTGTACCGTCGTGTGGTATGCAAGCGCCGCAGCGCGCGAAATGAAGGTGGGCGTGCTCTGCTATCTCTTTTGGGGCGCGTCGCTGATGTGGCTGGTGGACGCGATATGCGCGTACCGGGCGCTTGGCGCGGCGTTTTTTACGCCCGCGCCCATGGATATGCTTAACGATCTCTATCTTGGGCTTTCCGCCGTGGCGCTGGGTCTGGTGATATGGCTTGTGATTTTGCTGATCCAAGACCCCAAGGGGGTCGTACGCGCCGCGATGCTCAAACGGAAATAAAGGAAAACAGAAAATAGAGAAAAAGCATCGGCGGCAGTCCATGGACTGCCGCCGAAACATGTCAAAAAGCTCTTAGAAGCCGACGATGATGCCGCCGGCGTTTGCGTACATGGTGCTTAGTCCCCCCGCCTTGCAGATAACGACCTTCTTTACGGCGGGACAGGCGGCGAGGATCGCGTCGCGGAGCGATTCGGCGCGCTCACGGCAGGCGCAGTGGGTGATGTAGAGTATCTCGTGCCCGGCGTCGTCAAGCTCGGCGTAGCGCGCCTTGATCTGCTCCACCAGCCCCTTGAGCGCGCGCTGCATGGTGAGCGCCTTGCCGCGCATGACGATGGCGCCATTTTCGTCCGCGCCCATGATGAGGCGAATCTTCAGCGCCGCCGTGGCAAGCGCCTGCAGGTGGGACAGCCTGCCGTTTTTGCGGAACACGTCCAACGTTTCCAGCACGAAGAAGGTGGTGAGGTGCTTGACGTAGGTTTCCGTCTTGTCCACCACCTCTGCAAAGGACATACCCTGATCCAGCAGCGCCTTGATCTTGCAGCAAACGGCGATCTCGCCCGCGGCGGCGGAAAGGGAATTGAACACATGCACGTTGAGGGCGGGGTTTTCGGCCCTTGCCGCGTCCGCGCCGAGCACGGCGCTGTTATAGGTGCCGCTGACCTTCTCCGAAAGGGTCACGATATACGCGTCCGGGGCTTCCCCGATGGCAGCGGCGAAGGCTGCGGGCGCGGGGCAGGCGGACGCGGGCGCCTTGTCGGATTTTGCCATGTCCGCAAGCAGCCTGTCGCAATCCAGCGTCCCGTCGTCCGGGTAGCGCATGTCGCCAAGCTCCACGGTAAGGGGCACACGGATGAGGAAATCGAGATTCACGTCGTCGGTATAATCGCAGCAGCTGTCGCCGATAATTTTATAATTGCACATTGTTTCAGCCTTTCTACATAGAATGAAAACACTTTACATATCATAGCATATTATGCCGAATCTTGCTACTGCCATCTGCAAAATGGACGCGTGGCGGCGCTTTTCAACCCTCCGCCCGTGCGGAGGGTACGGACAGGGTTCGTTCCTCCCAGCGCCCAAAGAGGAAATAGAGCGCGCCGGGGACGGCTGTGCCGTAGGCCGCGAGGCCGTAGCCAAGAAAGAAGCCGAAAAGACCCATGTGCAGCACCGTGCCCAGAAGATAGCTTAGCGCGATGCGCAGTACGAACCCGTCAATGAGGGAAAACAGCAGGCTCAATCGCGCGTTGCCGATCCCCTGCACGAAGCCGTTGGTGCCCCGCATCATGGCCATGGCGGGGAAGCTCCATACAAGAGCGGAAACGAAGGTCGGCGCCAGCGCGATCACCGCCGCCTCGTCCGTAAAGAGGCCGAACATCTCCTTGGCAAAGCACAAATAGAACACCGTGTAGATCGCATAGCAGGCGGCGCCCATGCACCAGCCGCAATACACCACCCGCCGCGTGCGCGCAAGCTCGCGCGCCGCGATGTTCTGCCCCACCATGGAGGACACCGCAAAGCTCACGCCCTGCGTGGTCTTGTTGATGATGTCGTCCAGCTTGAGCCCCACGCCAAACGTGGCCGAGGCGTACACGCCCATGCCGTTGACAAGGCTGTTTACAAAGAGCATGGAAACGTTGATGGCGCAGCTTTGCAGCGCAAAGGGCACGCCCAGCCTGCAAAGCGACGCGAGTATGGCCTTGTCCATCACGAAGCTTGCGGGCTTAAAATCAAAGCCGAAGGCTTCGCGCCTGCGATATAGATAAACAAGCGCGTAGAGGAAGGAAAAGCCCTGCCCCATGATGGTGGCGACGGCGGCGCCCGCCACGCCCCAGCCGAACACGCCCACGAACAGAAGATCGAACACCACGTTGATGATGGAGGCGATCATGATGAACAGGAAGGGGTGCTTGGAATCCCCCATGCCCCGCATGATGGCGGACACCAGATTGTATCCGTAGGTGAAAATGAGCCCGCAGCCGCACACCAGCATGTAGTCGAGCGCCATGGAAAATGCTTCCGGCGGGGTATTGAGAAGCGCAAGTATGCTTTCTTGAAACAGCAGCACCAGCGCTGATACGGCGACGCCTATGCAGCCGATCAGGGAAAAGAGCGTGCCTATGGTACGGTTGAGCGCCGCGCGCTCGCCCGCGCCGATGAGCTGGGCGATATAGACCTGCCCGCCCGTGCAAAAGCCCAGCGCGCACATGGTCATAAACGTGAACACCTGCCCCGCGACGGAGACGGCGGAGAGGCCGTAGCTTCCCACAAATTTGCCCACCACCACCATGTCCACCAGCGAATAGAACACCTGCATGGCGTTGGAGAGCATGAAGGGGACGGCAAAGCGCAGCATGTGGGCGGGTATGCCGCCCTTGGTGAAATCGTGTATGATAAGAGACTGCTTCGTGGCGGTTTTCTGCCTTTCTGACGGTTTATCCAAACGATATAGCAACGGCGCAAAAAAAGCAAGAGTGGGTTATAAAAGGGGATGGTATTTGGGCGCGGCGGGTGATATGCTATGCAAATGAATATGCGGAACGAACGAAAAGCCTTCGGCCGCCTGACGGGCGTGCACTATAGCGTTTTGCAGGGGCTATACTGGATGCTCCAGTGCGGCTATTACGCCTTTGGCGCGTCGTATCTGTTTCAGCTTGGGTTAAGCAGCACATTGACGGGCGTGGTGCTTGCGCTGGTGGGCGCGGTTTCGGCGCTTACGCAGGCGCAGATCGCCAACGCCGCCGACAGGCGAAACGCGCTCGCCCCCAAATGGATCGCGGTCATTTTGATGGCGCCCGTGTGCGTGCTGCTGCTTCTTCTTTCCTTTGGGATAAGACCCCTGTGGCTGTCCATCGCGCTCTACGCCGTGGTGTGGGTGCTGGTGATGGACGTCCAGTTTTTGCTTTGCGCCATGAGCATGGACAGCGTCAAGGCGGGCGCGCGCGTCAACTTCGGCGTCAGCCGCGCGTTTGGCTCCATGAGCTATGCGCTTTCGGCGTATGCGTTGGGGTTGATCTGCGCGGCAAGGGGTACTGCGATCACCGTGCCCATCGCGGCGGGCTTGTCGGTGCTGTTCCTTCTGGCGTTGCTTTTGTGGCGGGTGCCCGCCTATAAGGAGGATGCACAGGCCACAGGTGCTTTAGAGGAGGAGGCGGACACGCGCTTTTTTGGGCGCTATCCGCGTTTTTTGCTGTTCGTGCTGGGCTGCGCCCTGTGCATGATCGCCTATTCCACCACCTGCAACTATATGGTGCGCATCGTAAACGTGCTGGGCGGCGGCAGCAAGGAGCTGGGCACGGTCACCATGATCACGGCCCTGTGTGAGATACCCACGCTGCTTGCGTCCATGCGGCTCAACAAAAGATTCGGCAGCAACAGGCTCATGATGGTGTCCGCCGTCATGCTTTCCGTTAAAATGCTGCTCGTCACGTTCGCGTCCAGCATACCCTTTTTGTATGCGAGCATGCTCACACAGCTTTTCTCCTATTCGCTCTTTATCCCCGTGTCCGTTTACTATGTGGATGCGCTCATGCAAAAGCGCGACCGCATGAAGGGGCAGGCCACCATGACGCTGCTCTTTGCCATTGGCAACGCCGTGGGGTCGGTCTTTGGCGGCTTTTTGCTCGATACCGTGCAGGAGCATGGCATGCTGCTATGCTGCCTTGCAATTTCCTGCATCGGCACGGTGGTGATGGTGTGCGGCACGCAGCGGGGGGACATGCGGCCAAAGGCGGCGCAAAGCACCGAATCGGCATAACGCAGAGCGCGACGGTCTTTTGACCGCCGCGCTTCTGCTTGGGGCTTAAGCGTAAAGCAACCACCAGCTCAGGCTGGTTAGAATCAGAGATTTATAATAGTAGACCTCCAATGTTAGAATGATGAAGGTTCGCCAACCGCATCAAGCAACAAAGGAGGTCAAAGTTATGCAAGATGGTGGATGAACTTGATACAAATGAACGAAACGTGGAGCAGATTCAAAAGAGGGTGCCGGATTCACATTGGTTGCAGATGCGCAAAACACCTACAGATACAAACTTTTTTCGAGAAGAAAAGAGCAGCCGATACGCAATGTCTATGTATGCTTCGCCTAATACTCTTTCGTGCGCTGCTCCATGCGGGAATCGCTTTCCGCGTTGCGCGCCCTTGGCCGCCATGCTATAATACGGCCATGGAACAGGATAAAGCCGCCCTGCAAACCAATAAGAAAACCGCCAAACGCCGCAAATGGGTGATCCTGCTCTGCGTGCTGGCGGTTTTGCTGATATTTTGCGCGTATAGCCTGTGGGTTTCCTCTCGCTCTCTGTCGTCCTATGATTTCATCAGGGTCTTTAATGCGGACGACACGCTGGGAGGACTTCGCTTTCCCACCTATGACGAGGATTTCACAGTTACTAAACAAGAGGATTTGACTTGCCTGGGGGTACGTTTAGAAGGAAGCGATATGCATTATGCGCTTCTCTATTGCGACCCGGAGAGCGAGAAGGTGCGATATGTGGTCATTTTGGAACTTGCAACAGAACGCGACCTTCCAAGCCTTCTTCCCTTCATCGCCGTGCAATTGAATCACATAGCTTATCCGCTTCAGTTCTATAGGGACCGGGCTTTGCGTGAAACTTTAGCGCCGTTTTGCGCGGGCGATGTCGACATGATCGGATACACGGAGCCGTCTCCAAACCATA
>JAUNJX010000060.1 GCA_030533005.1 Clostridia bacterium
ATTATGCCCTTTTAGGGCTTGTGCATACCACCAGTTTAACTGGTGGTTTTGATTGGTTTAATTATGCGGGAATACCACGCGGATGGTCGTGCCTTGACCGACCTGACTTGCAAATTCGATCTTGGCGTTATGAATGGCCGCGCCGTGCTTGACGATGGATAAGCCCAGCCCCGTGCCGCCGCTTTCCTTGGAGCGGCTTTTGTCTACGCGGTAAAAGCGCTCAAAGATGCGCGGCGCGTGTTCTTCCGGTACGCCTATACCCGTATCCGCGACGCAGAGCGTTGCTTGGCCGCCTTCGCTTTGGATGCTCACGCGCACGCTGCCTTCCGGCACGTTATACTTGATGGCGTTGTCGATCAGGTTATAGGCGATCTCAAAGAGCAGCTTGGGATAACCCTTGATGGTTACAGGCTCGCCCTGCAAATCGACGCGGACGTGTTTTGCTTCCGCCGCGGGCGAAAGACTGCCTATCGCTTCCTGCGTGACCGCCAAAAGATCGACCTCCTGCGGCTTTTCGAGCAGCTTGCGCTCGTCCAGACGGGACAGCTCCAATATGTCGTTGACAAGGGCGATCAGGCGGTTGGCCTCGTCATAGATGCGGCCTGCAAAGCGCTGGGTGTCCTCCGGCTTGGCTACGCCGTCGCGCATGATCTCGGCATAGCCTGAAATAGAGGTCAGCGGCGTTTTCAATTCGTGGGATACGTTTGCCGTAAACTCCCGCCGGCTAAGCTGTGCCGCATACTGATCCGTGGTATCCAGAAGCAGCAGCACGGCGCCTACGGCTTTGCCGTTTTGCAGCACGGGGTTTGCCATGAATTGATAATGGCGCTCGGCTTCCTCATATTCGACTTCCGCGTTTTTACCCTCCAGCACGGCGCTTATCGCTTGCTGCAGGGTCACGTTTCGCGTGACCGCCCAGACGTCGCCATCGATCTTATCGGCGGCGCTGACATGGAAAATGGCGGCGGCGCTCGCGTTCATGGATAGCACGACGCCTTTGCTGTTGAGCAGGATCATGCCCTCGCGCATGTTTTCCGTAATGGCGGTAAGCTCTGTTTGCTTCCGGCGGTAGGCGTCCAGCTGGCTGTTTAATTCCCGCTGCTGCCGCTCCATTCGCATAAGCAGGGGGGAAAGCTCGTCGTATGCGTCGTTTTCCAGCGGCTGATCAAGATTCAGCGCGTTGATGGGGGAGACGATGCGCTTGGCGGTAGCTTTGGAAAGAAGGATGGATAGTATGGCGAGCAACGCAAGCAGCAGCAGGATGGGGAAGATGGAGCCGCTCAATATACCCAGCGCGCTTTTTTGCGTGGCCGCGATGCGAAGCACCGTGCCGTCCTCCAGACGGCGCGCGCAGTAGATGAGTTTTTCCAAAGACGTATCGGAATAGCGGACGCTTAGGCCCGCACCCTGCGTCTGCGCGGCGAGAAATTCGGGGCGCTGCACATGGCTTTCCATATTCGACGCAGGCTGCGTGTTGTCATAGAGCACCGTGCCGGATGGGTCGATCAGCGTGATGCGATTGCGGGAGGAAAGCGACGCGAGCACATCCGCCCGCGCGGCGTTATCCTCCGGCAGCATGGCGGCGATATATGACGTTTCCGTGTTGAGCTCTGTCACGATGCGATTTTCAAACGCCTTGTATTGTACCGCGACGACGAGTGCCGCCATGAGGGCGGCGGCAAGCAGGGCGATAGAGAACATGCTCCAAAGTATGCGTTTGGTCATTGGATGATCCCTCCAAAACGATAGCCGATCCCCCGTACGGTCTCGATCAGCGTCCCGCAGCTTCCCAGCTTTGATCGAAGCGTCTGCACATGCACATCCACCGTGCGCGTGCCGCCCTCGTAGGCGTAATCCCAGATGGCTTCCAACAGCTTTTCCCGGGATATCACAGCGCCGCGGTTTTCCATAAGATAGGCAAGCAGTTCAAATTCCTTGCGCGTCAGCGCCACAGGCGCACTTTCCACCGTGACGGTGTACGCTGTTTTGTCAAGCGTCAGCCCGTTTGAAGAAAGCAGGGCAGCGTTTTCCTTGGGAGCGGCGCGCCGCAGCAGCGCCTTGACGCGCGCCACCAGCTCCGCCATACCAAAGGGTTTTGTGATATAGTCGTCAGCGCCCTTGTCCAGCCCCAGCACCTTATCGTATTCCGCGCCCTTGGCCGTCACCATCATGACGGGCAGCGCGCGCGTTTTTTCAGCCGCGCGAAGCCGTGTGAGGATGGATAGGCCGTCCTCATTGGGCAGCATCACGTCGAGCAGCACAAGCTTTGGCAATGCCTGTTCGCATGCCGCATAAAAGCTGCCGGCGTCCGCAAAGCCCATGGCGTCAAGCCCCGTTTGGTTGAGGGTGTAGACTACAAGCTCGCGGATGTTATCGTCGTCCTCCACATAATAGATCATGCTAAAAATGCTCCTTTGTGTTTGCCGGTTATCGCGTATTCCACCCATTCGGCAATATTTTGCGCATGGTCGCCGATACGCTCAAAGTATTTGGCGATCATCAACAGATCGACGGCCTGCGAGCCGTTCGCCGCGTCCTCGCGGATGAGGTCGATCAGCTCCGACTTGATCATGTCGAAAAGCTCGTCGATGATATCATCCATGCCGATCACCCTGCGCGCTAACTCCAGATCGCGGTTGACGAAGGCGTCAAGGCTGCCGGATACCATTTCCTGTGCTGCCTCCGCCATGCGCGGCAGGTGTGATAGCGGCTTTACATAAGGCGCGTCCGCAAGGTAGATGACGAGGCCGGAAATATCCGCCGCCTGATCGCCTATGCGCTCCATATCCGTGATCATCTTCATGGCGGCGGAGATGAGCCGAAGATCCCTTGCAACGGGTTGCTGCTGCAAAAGGAGCTTGAGGCACAGCGCTTCGATATCCCGTTCCTTCTGATCGACCTGCTTGTCAAAGTCGATCGCTTCGTCGGCGGCCTTTACGTCCTGATGGAGCAGCGCCGTGCACGCGTCGCCTATGGCGCGTTCCACCAAGGCGCCCATCTCCAGCAATTCCTTGTTGAGCAGCTCAAGCTGCTCGTCAAAACGATTTCGCATTATCCGAACCTCCCTGTGATGTAGTCCTCGGTGCGTTTATCCTGCGGGACGGAGAAAAGCTTTTCGGTCACGTCGAACTCGACCACCTCGCCCAGCAGGAAAAATGCGGTCTTGTCGGAGATCCTTGCCGCCTGCTGCATATTATGCGTTACCATGATGATAGTATAATCCTGCCGCAATGTCACGGCCAAATCTTCGATTTTGGACGTGGAAATCGGGTCAAGCGCGCTGGTCGGCTCGTCCATGAGCAAAACCTCCGGCTCCACGGCGAGCGCGCGCGCGATGCAAAGCCTTTGCTGCTGCCCGCCCGAAAGCCCCAACGCGTCCTTTTTGAGCCGATCTTTTAATTCGTCCCAAATGGCGGCGTTCACGAGCGATCGCTCCACGATGTCGTCAAGCTTGGCCTTGGAACGCACGCCGTGGGTGCGCGGGCCGAAGGCCACGTTGTCATACACGCTCATGGGGAAGGGGTTGGGCTTTTGAAATACCATGCCCACGCGCTTTCGCAACAGCGTCGTATCCATGTTGCCATAGATATCCTTGCCGTCCAGCAGCACCTTACCTTCGATGCGGCAACCCTCCACCAGATCGTTCATGCGGTTGAGGGTTTTAAGCAGCGTCGATTTGCCGCAGCCGGAGGGGCCGATAAAGGCGGTGATCTCCTTTTCGGGTATGGCGAGCGAAACATGCTTGAGCGCCTGAAACGTGCCATAATAGAGATTCAAATTTTGAATGTCAAATTTCGCCATGCTTCCTCCTTGTAATTCGCTTGGCCGTAAAGGATGAGAGCGCGTTGATACCCGCGACCAGCAGCAGCAGTATCACGGCTGTTGCATAGGTCTGATCGATGTGCAAGCCCTCCGACGCCAACGTGTACATGTGTACGGATAGAGTGCGGGTGGAGTCCAAAATGCTCGCGGGTATCTCCGCCACCGTGCCCGCCGTGTAGATCAGCGCCGCCGTTTCGCCCACGATGCGCCCGATACCTAAAATCACGCCGGCGAGTATGCCGGGCATGGCGGCGGGCAGAACGATCTGAAAGGTGGTGCGCAAGCGTCCCGCGCCCAAACCAAAGCTGCCCTCGCGGTACATATCGGGTACGGCAAGGAGGGCTTCCTCCGTGGTGCGCATGATAAGGGGCAGTATCATGATGGACAGGGTGAGCGCGCCAGAGAGAAGGGATAGCCCCATCTTGAGCGCCACCACGAAGAACAGCGCGCCGAACAGGCCGTAGATGATGGAGGGTATGCCGCTCAAGGTTTCCGCCGTAAGGCGCACGAGCTTGACAAGCTTACTCCCGCGCCGGGCGTATTCACCCAGATAGATGGCTGCGCATACGCCCAGCGGTATGGCGATGAGCAGTGACAGCGCCGTCATAAGAAGGGTGTTGATGAACGCGGGCGTGAGCGATACGTTATCGGAGGTATACACCCACGCGAACAGGCTCGGCGTAATGTGCGGCACGCCGTTAATCAGGATGTAACCTACGATAACGCACAGCACCGTTAGCGTAAAGAGCGCGCCCGTGTAGACGAAGAAGCGAAGGAGGCGCGCTTGTAATTTTGCGTTTTTCATAGCTTCGCCTTTCTCTTGATGGCGGAAAACGCCAGATTGATGATCAGCACGAACACGAACAGCACCACGGCTGTGGATATAAGCGCCTCCCGGTGCAGGTCTGCCGCATACCCCATCTCCATCACGATGTTGCTTGTGAGCGTACGGACGCCTTTGATCAGGCTTTTGGGCATCACGGCCCAGTTGCCCGCCACCATCATGACGGCCATGGCTTCGCCGATGGCGCGACCTACGCCTAGCACAACGGCTGCCAGTACGCCGGATTTCGCGGCGGGCAGCACGGTTTTAAAAACGGCGTGCTCATGTGTTGCGCCCAGCGCCAAAGCGCCCTCATAATAGCTTTGTGGCACGGCGTTGAGCGCGGACTCCGATACCGTCACGATGGTGGGCAGTATCATGACGCCCAGCAGCAGCACGGCGGAAAGCAGGCTTGAGCCTGTGCCGCCAAAGAAGGTGCGCACCATGGGCACGATCACCACAAGGCCAAAGAAGCCGTAAACGACGGAGGGGATACCCGCAAGCAGCGAAACGGCGGGCTGCATGAACCTTTTTGCGCGTGCGGATGCGAAGCGGGAAAGGAAGATGGCCGTCATAAGCCCCGCTGGCACGCCCACAAGCAGCGCGCCCGCCGTCACATAGACGCTGCCGAGGATCATGGGAAGGATACCGTAGATGTTGTTGCCGGGCTTCCATGTCGTGCCGGAAAGAAAGTCCCATACGCCGATCTTGAGCATGCCGGGGATGCCGTTTGCAAACAGAAATACGCAGATGAGCGCCACAGCGATGATGGAGATACAGGCGGCCAGCGCGAACGCAATCCGTGCGGCCTGCTCCTTAAAACGCTTCATTCCCATCTCTCCTTTCCATGCAGTGTGGCCGGGAGTTTTCCCGGCCTGCTTTGCGCCTTGCGCTTACGCATGCAGCTCGCCCCATGTGCTGACCTCGCCCATGTAGATGGCGCGCACCTGTTCGGCGGTCAGACCTTCGGCCACGTTTTCGTTGTTGACGATCACCGCGATGCCGTCCATGGCGATGACGATGGGGGTAAGCCCCGCTTCAAGCTCGCTGTCCTTAAGCTCACGGGAGGCCATGCCGATGTCGCAGGTGCCGTCCTTCAAGGCGTTCATGCCGGTGGAGGAGTCGCTCTGCTGAATTTCGATCTCGGCGCCGGGGTTGCGGGTCAAATACCCTTCCTTGAGCTTTTCCATGACCGGCGTTACAGAGGAGGAGCCCGCTACGACGACCTTGCCCGAGATGGCGCTGCCTGCATAGGCCGCCGCACCGTCGTTGGCCGCGATGTAACCGTTTGCTTCCACGATGGCCTGCCCCTCGGCGCTCATGATGAAGTCGATGAACGCCTGCGCCGCATCGCTTACCGCTGTGCCTGTAGCGATGTTGAAGGGACGGGCGATTTTGTAGCTGCCGTTTTTGATGTTTTCCACATTTGCGTCCACGCCGTCGATCTTGAGCGCCTTGACCGTGTCGTTGAGGGAGCCTAACGAGATGTAGCCGATGGCGTTGGGGTTGCCGGCTACGGCGGTCATCATGACGGAGGTGCTGTTGGTGATGTCGGCGGCGTCTGTCGTATAGTCTACCTTTTCGCCGGCCTCATTCTTCTGTTCCACGCCGAAAAGCTCGATGAACGCGCCCCGCGTGCCGCTGCCGTCCTCACGGGAGATGACGGAGATATCCTCGCTGCTCTTGGCGCAGCCTGTGCCGCCGATCGCCATAAGGATGGCGCATACCATTGCGATTGCTTTCTTCATTTTTCTATCCTCTTTTCTTCTCTTTTTCATGGCTTCATGATACATGCCTATTGTTTGAAACAAATATGCGCTTTATCAAATCTTTGTAAAGTTGTGCGAATGCTGTCAGCTTTTTCTGTCATTTAAGAAAGTATGATGCGCGTAATTGAAAAATACGGGCGATGCGGTTACAATAGGCTTTGGGAAAAAACGGAGCATGCAAAAAGGCGGGGGAGACCCTTCCGCTTAAGGAGTGGCAGATTGGATATAAGAGAAACCCTGCGGCTGATCCATCAGGTGGATTGGACGGATAAACGTCCCGGACTTGCGCGCATAAGAGAGCTTATGGCGCGCTTAGGCGACCCGCAGGATAAGCTGCGCTTTGTGCATATCGCGGGAACCAACGGCAAAGGATCGACGGCTGCCATGCTTGCGGCTATCCTGCAAAGCGCCGGATATAAAACGGGTCTTTTTACCTCGCCCTATATTACCCGCTTTAACGAACGCATGCGCGTAAACGGCGCGATGATCACGGACGAAACGCTTATCGAGCTGACCGAAAGCATCCGCCCGCACCTTGTAGAGCTATCCGAAGCGCCCACCGAATTCGAGATGATTACGGCGGTCGCGTTTCTTTACTTTTTCAAACAGCAATGCGATGTGGTGGTTTTGGAGGCCGGATTGGGTGGGCGGCTGGATTCCACCAACGTAATCGGTGCGCCGGAGGCAGTGATTCTTACCGCCATAGGCTTAGACCATACGGAGCTGCTGGGAGACACCATCGAAAAGATCGCCATGGAAAAGGCAGCGATCATCAAGGCGGGCACGTCCGTTGTGTTGTCGGATCAAAGCGAGACGGTTTTACGCATCGTGCAAAAGAAATGTGAGGCGGTATGCGCCAGCTTGACCGTTACCGACCCATCGCGGCTTACGCTCAATGCGGTGGACGGCGACGGGCTATCCTTCGATTATAAACGGCGAAAGGCGCTGCATTTGCGCCTTTCCGGTGCGTATCAGATGCAAAACGCGGCGGCGGCGCTGGACGCGGCGGATATTTTGGCGCAAAAGGGCTTTTCCATCACGGGGGAAGCGATACGCGACGGGCTGGATAGGGTAACGTGGCCGGGGCGTTTCGAGGTGCTAAAGCGCGCGCCGCTTGTGATACTCGACGGCGCGCACAACCCCAACGGCATGGCGGCTTTATCGCAAAGCCTGCGTCTCTATTTCCCCGGGAAGAAGATCACCTTCGTTATGGGCGCATTAAAGGATAAGGATTATCAAAGCATGATAGGAACCATCGCGCCGCTTGCAAAACGATGCATCACAGTGCAGCCGCAAAATGCGCGCGCGCTTTCCTCACAGGCGCTCAAGCGGGCGATCCAAGCGGTATTTTCGGGCGAGGTCATGGACGCGGGGGATGTGAAAAGCGGCCTGGACACCATGGCGCAGCTGTGCGGCAAGGATGACGTCGTCTGCGTGTGCGGTTCGTTGTACATGGTGAGCGAGGTCAGAGCCTATTTCGGAAAAACAGAATAAAACAATGGGCGACAGGCCGTTTTGACCTGCCGCCCATTTTGCATAGTGTGGCGCGGATTATCCTTCTGTGACGGAGGTTACGGTGTAGCCCGCGTCCGTGACCGCGCGGATAAGCGCCTCCGCTGTGACCTCGGAGCCTGCCTCCACGCGCGCTTCCTTGTTTTCAAGGTCTACGACGGCCTTTACGCCCGCGATATCGTTGAGGGCCTTATCCACCCGTCCGCTGCAATGCTGGCACATCATGCCGTCGATCTTCATGGTATACATGTTTGTTTCCTCCTTGCTTTCTTCTTGTATGGTGATAGGGCTTTCACCCTGAATACGCTTTTGCGCGCGCGGCTTAAACAGGCGCAGACGCAGGGCGTTGGATACTACGAAAAGACTGCTTAGGCTCATGGCCGCAGCGCCAAACATGGGGCTTAAACGCCAGCCGAGCGCCATATAGAATACGCCCGCTGCAAGCGGTATGCCGCATACGTTATAGAAAAACGCCCAGAACAGGTTTTCCTTAATGTTGCGGATGACCGCTTTGGATAGGTCGATGGCGGTTACCACGTCCATCAGGTCGTTTTTCATCAATACGATATCCGCGCTTTCGATGGCGACGTCCGTGCCAGCGCCTATGGCGATGCCTACATCGGCGCGCGCCAAGGCGGGCGCATCGTTGATGCCGTCGCCCACCATGGCGACCAAACGTCCGCCGGACTGAAGGCGGGCGATCTCTTTTTCCTTGTCGGCGGGCAACACGCCCGACACGACCTTATCGACACCCACGCGGCGCTGTATGGCCTGTGCCGTTTTTTCATTGTCGCCCGTAAGCATGACGACCTCGATGCCCTCCGCTTGCAGTGCGCGAACGGCTTGGGCGCTGGTGGGCTTGACCGTATCCGCCACGGCGATAACGCCAAGCATGGCTTTGTTTTCCGCGTCCGCGAAGAAAAGCGGCGTGTTGCCGTCTGCGGCAAGTGCGTCCGCCGTGCTTTGATAAGCGCCCAATGCTATGCCGCGTTCCTCCATCATGGCTGCGTTGCCCGCGATGCAAAGTCTTTGCGCGCCCGCGAAAACAGCGTCCGTAACCGCTGCCTGCACGCCGCGCCCAGGTATGGTAAGAAAATCCGAAGCCTCGGCGAGTGTGAGCCCGCGCGAAGCTGCCGCCGCCAAAACCGCCTCGGAAAGCGGGTGCTCGCTGCCCTTTTCCAAAGCGCCCGCCACACGCAGCAGCGCTTCCTCGCCGATATTTGAGGGCACGAGCTTGGTTACGACCGGCTTGCCCTCCGTGATGGTGCCGGTCTTATCCAGCACCACGGTCGTAACGCTGTGCGTCACCTCAAGCGACGCGCCGGATTTGATAAGGATGCCGTTTTCGGCGCCCTTGCCCGTGCCGACCATCAGCGCTACGGGTGTGGCAAGCCCCAGCGCGCAGGGACAGGAGATCACCAGCACGCAGATGGCGCAGGAAAGCGCAAACTCCGCCTCCGCGCCAAGCAAGAGCCAAACGACGCCCGTTAGCAGCGCGATACCCATTACGATGGGCACGAACACGCCCGCGATTTTATCCGCGAGCCGTGCGATGGGCGCTTTGCCCGCGTTGGCGTCCTCGACCAAGCGGATGATCTGATTGAGCGTGGTATCCTCGCCGACCTTTTCGGCCTTGACGCGGATGAAACCCGTTTTGTTGATGGTGGCGGCCACGACCTTGTCGCCCGCATTTTTTTCCGCAGGGATGCTTTCGCCCGTGATCATGGATTCGTCAACGCCCGTGCTGCCCGAAAGGATCACGCCATCTATGGGGATGCTGCCGCCGGGCTTGACCTGCACCACGTCGCCCACCTTGACCTCCTCGACCGGGAGCTCTGTGACGGTACCCTCCCGCTCCACCATGGCGGTCTTTGGGCGAAGATCCATCAGCCGTGATATCGCCTCGCTGGTCTTTCCCTTGGAGCGCGCTTCAAGGTATTTGCCCAAGTTGATAAGCGCGAGTATCATGACGGCGGATTCAAAGTAAAGGTCGTGATAATAGGCGTGCACAAGCTCCATATCCTGCACGCCAAGGCCATGACCCATCCTGAATATGGCAAACACGCCGTAGATGAGGGAGGCGGACGAGCCTACCGCGATGAGCGTGTCCATATTGGGCGCGCCGTGGCGCAAAGCGCGGAAGCCGTTTTGGTAATAGGCTTTGTTGATGACAAGCAGGGGGAGGCAAAGAAGAAATTGCGCAAAGGCAAAGCCCACCGCGTTTTCCATGCCGGCAAGGAAGCCCGGCAACGGCAGCCCGATCATATGCCCCATGGAGATGTACATAAGCGGAATCAGCAGGACAAAGGAAAGGATAAGGCGCTTTTTCATACCTTCCTCGGCGGCTTGCACCGGAGAGAGGGTGGCGGGCTGCGACTGCGCCTTTCCAACGGGCGATGCGCCGTAACCCGCGTTTGCCACAACGGCTGCGATATCGCTTGCGGTTATGCTTTTTTCATCATATTCCACCAACATGCTGTTGGTGAGCAGATTGACGCTTGCCTTTTCCACGCCGTCGCATTTGTTTACGGCGTTCTCCACGCGGGCGGAGCAGGCGGAGCAGCTCATGCCCGTAATATCGAATTTCTGTTTCATAATAAATCTAGTATGGCCGGCGCTCTCTCATCGCTATACATGGCCTCTCCTCGTCCCCAAGTATATCCATATGCTCATACTTTCGCAAGGGAAAAGTGCTTGCGCTATTTTGTAAAGGCTATACAATAGGAGGAAAGGAAATCGGTGAAGGGGAGGGATGCGCTATACGCCGCACCGTGTTCATGCTGCTTTCTGTCTTGCTATGCATGCTGTTTGCGGGCTGCGCGGCCGCGCCCGATATCAGGGAGCAGGTTTTGACCGTCGATATCGAGAAGGAAACGCCAATGCCGGAGGAGCGTGTACCCGCGGCAACGGCGTTTGCGCCTGCGCCTGCACAGACCCTTGCGCCGCAGGATAC
>JAUNJX010000061.1 GCA_030533005.1 Clostridia bacterium
GCAAGGAATGAATTGTAAATAAAGGAACCGCTTTTTGCATGAAAACGACCCTCTTGGCCATATGGGAATACCGGGACATGGTGATAAGCCTTGTCAAGCGAACGCTGCGCGGCCGCTATAAGGGCAGCGTGCTGGGCTTTTTCTGGACGTTTTTGGAGCCTTTGCTGCAGCTGCTGGTCTATACCGTCCTGTTTTCCGTCATCATCGATCAAAAAATCGACAAATACTATTTGTTTCTCTTTGTGGCGCTCATACCGTGGATGTTCTTTTCCGCGTCCGTTTCGGGCGGGGCCAAATGTATATCCAATCAGGCCAATCTCGTCACCAAGCTGTATTTCCCGCGGGAGGTGCTGCCCATCGCCCATGTGAGCGCGGCGTTCATCAATATGCTGCTCTCCTTTCTGGTGGTGTTTGCGGTGGTGCTTATCGCGCGCGTGCCCATCCACCCGCTGGGGCTTTTGGAGCTGCCCGTCATCATGCTGGTGGAATACGCGCTGGCCCTGGGCATCACCATGATCGTATCCGCCTGCACGGTGTATTTCCGCGACCTTGAATACATCATGGGCGTGGTGACGATGCTGTGGCAGTTTTTAACGCCCATCATGTACAATATATCCGCCGTGCCGCAGGAATACATGTCCCTGTACATGCTCAACCCCATGACGCCCGTGATCCTTTTGTACCGGGATATCCTCTATTACGGCAGGGCGCCTTCGCTCGCGTCGCTGCTGCCCTGCGCGCTTTGGGGCGCGGCGTTTTTGTTGATCGGCTTTTTCGTGTTCGGCAGGCTGCAAAAAGGCTTTGCCGAGGAACTTTAGGGGGTGGCTATGGAACAGGCTTATGCCATCCGCGTAAAGGACGTGCAGAAAAAATTCAAGGTGTTTCTGGATAAGCGGCATACGCTCACGGAACGCCTGCTGTTTCGCGCCAGCCGCCAATATGAGGAACGCCATGTGCTAAACGGCGTCTCCTTCGACGTGAGACGGGGGGAGGCGGTGGGCCTTGTCGGCCAGAACGGCTGCGGCAAATCCACCATGCTCAAGCTCATTTCCCGCATCATGTATCCCGACGCGGGCAGCGTGGAGCTAAACGGCCGCGTTTCCAGCCTCATCGAGCTGGGGGCGGGCTTCCATCAGGATATGAGCGGGCGGGAGAACATCTACATCAACGCCTCCATCTTCGGGCTGAAAAAACACGAGATCGACGAGCGTCTGCCCGAGATCATCGCCTTTTCCGAGCTGGAGGACTATATCGATAACCCTGTGCGCACCTATTCCTCCGGCATGTATATGCGCCTTGCGTTTTCCGTTGCCATCAACGTCAACGCGGATATCCTGCTCATCGACGAGATACTCGCCGTGGGGGACGCGGCCTTTCAGGCCAAATGCTTCAATAAGCTGCGCGAGATCAAAGGCCGCGGCGTGACCATCGTGATCGTTTCCCATTCGCTGGGACAGATCGAGCAGTTCTGCGAACGCAGCATATGGCTCAAGGACGGCCATGTCGAGCTGATCGGCCCGCCCGGGGAGGTACACCCGCTGTATCTTGACTATATGGGCAAAAAGGGCGATGTGATACTCGATGGCAGCGTGCCGGAGACGGCGGGCCGGCGCTGGGGCAGCAAGGCCGTGGAGATCACGGCGGTGTATATGCAAAACGCCGCGGGGCGCAGGCAGACGGCCTACGCAAGCGGTGAGGCGTTCGATATCGTGATGACGTACAGGCGCAACGATCCAGCGCTGCAAAAGACCGTGGCGGGCTTTGGCGTTTTTCGCAACGACAACCTGCAAATGTACGGCTCCAACACCCGCATCGACCATCTGCCGCAGGTCGAGCTGGCGGCGGAGGGGCGCATTTGCTGCCATATCAGCGGCAACAGCCTGATGCAGGGCGAATATGTGCTGGATGTGGCGCTGCACAGCGAGGATGAGGAGCCGTATGATTTCTGGCGCGGCTGCCTGCGCTTCAGCGTGTACGCGCAGGCGTCGGACGTAGGGCTGTGCAGGCTGACCCACGCGTGGGCGTACGCGGGTGCGCCGGAGCAAAACAGCGGAGGACAAAACAATGGATGAAACGGCAAGAGAAAATATCGATGTGGAAGCCATCATGGCGGAAATACGGGCGGATGTAAAGGCGCGCGGCATCGTGGACGATATCCCCGGCTTCAAGGGCTGCGGCGCGGGCGCGGGGGACGGATGCGACAGGCAGCTGGAGGCCATGGAGCAAAGCTATATGCTGCTTTGCGATCTGCAATTTTCCAACAACCCCGTCAAGCGCTTTATACAAAGGCTGGTCTGCCGCACGGCGCGCTTTTATGTGGAGCCATTGGCGCAAGAGCAGTCCGCCTATAACGAGCATACCCTTTGGACGCTGCGCGAGAGCGCGCGGCGCATAGAGACGCTGGAAGCGCGCGTGGCGGCCTTGGAAGCGAAGCTTTCGGAGCAGCGGCAATGAGGGTCTTTCAGCTGCTGCCCACGCTCAACCCCGGCGACGCCGTGGGCAACGACGCGGTGGCGATCGACGCGCTGCTCAAGCGCATGGGGCTTGGCGGCGGCATTTACGCCGAAAATATCGCGCCCCGCTACCGGGACGGCACGGGTATCCCGTGGAAGCGCATGCCCAGGCCCGCGCCGGAGGACGCGGTGCTCTATCATCATTCCATGGGGTCGCAGCTAAGCCGCGTGGCGGCGGGGCTCAACTGCAAAAAGGCCATGGTCTATCACAATGTGACGCCGCCGGAATTTTTCGGCACGGATTTCCCCAACCTTCGCTATATGACGCGGCTGGGGCAGAAGGACACGGCGTTTTTGCGCGATACGATGGAATACTGCATCGCGGATTCCACCTTTAACAAGCAGGGGTTGCTGGAGGCGGGCTATACCTGCCCCATCGGCGTGTGCCCCGTGCTGATCCCTTTTGAGGAGTATCAGGCCGCGCCCAACGCCGATCTGATCGGGCGCTTTCGCGACGGCTGCACCAACGTCCTTTTTGTGGGGCGCGTTACGCCCAACAAAAGGCAGGAGGATGTGATCCGCGCCTTCGCCCTTTACCAGCGGCATTTCAATCCCCGTTCCCGCCTGTTCATCGCAGGGGGGGACACGGGGACGGAGCGCTATACCGCCGCGCTGCGGGACTATGTCGCGCAGTTGGGCGTGCAGCATGTGCATATTACGGGCGCTGTGCCCTTTGCGGATATCCTTGCCTACTACCGCGTGGCGGATGTTTTGCTCTGCATGAGCGAGCACGAGGGCTTTTGCGTGCCGCTGCTGGAGGCTATGTTCTTTGATGTGCCCGTTGTGGCGTTCGCTTCGAGCGCCATTCCCGAGACGCTTGGCGGCAGTGGCATGCTGCTCAAGGAAAAGGACTTTGCGCTCGCGGCGGGCTGCATCGACCGCGTGACGCGGGACGGGGCGCTGCGTGCGCGCATCCTTGCGGGGCAGCGGGCACGCCTTGCGGATTTCGCCTATGAAAGGGTGGCTTCGCAAATGGAAGCGTGCCTTGGGGCATGGCTGGACGGAGGTATTGCGTGAAAAAGATCGGGTTTGTCACGCCATGGTTCGGGGAGAACATACCCGGCGGCGCCGAGATGGAGCTGCGGGGCTTGGCGACGCACCTGCACGCAGCCGGCGCGCCGGTGGAGATACTGACCACCTGCGTGCCGCAATTCTCTGCGGACTGGAGCAAAAACGAGCTGCCCGCAGGCAGAACGACGGTCTGCGGCCTGCCCGTGCGCCGTTTTCGCGTAAGGCGGCGGGACGCGCGCGCCTTTGACGCGGTGAATTTGCAGCTGATGCGCGGCGCGTGCCCTGATGCGCAAGGCGAGGCGGTGTTTTTGCGGGAGATGATCAACAGCCCCGCCCTCTACCGCTACATGCGCCGGCACAGCGGGGACTACGCGCTGTTCGTGTTCATCCCGTATATGTTTGGCACCACCTATTTCGGCTGCGGGGTCGCTCCGGAAAGATCCGTGCTGATCCCCTGCATGCACGATGAAAGCTATGCCTATATGCAGGCCTTTCGGGAGCGGTTTTCGTCCATCGCGGGCATGATTTTTCTCGCCGCGCCCGAGGAGGCGCTTGCAAGGCGCGTGTACGACCTTTCCGCGCTGCGGGCGGAAACGCTGGGCGCGGGGCTGGATACGGCTATCGCAGGCGACGCGGCGCGCTTTCAAAAAAAATATCATATCGACGCGCCCTTTCTGCTCTACGCGGGCAGAAAGGATAAGGGCAAGAACGTGGATACGCTGCTCGCCTGCTTTGCCCGCTACAAGGCGGAAAGGCCGGCTGCGCTCCAGCTCGTGCTCATCGGCGGCGGCAGCATCGACATACCCGCTTCCGTACGGGCGGACGTACGCGACCTCGGCTTTGTGGACGCGCAGGACAAATATGACGCGTATGCCGCGGCGCTGTGCTTGTGCCAGCCCTCCCATAACGAGAGCTTTTCGCTGGTCATCATGGAAAGCTGGCTTTGCGGCCGTCCGGTGCTCGTGAGCGACGCATGTGCCGTCACGCGGCATTTTGCCTGCGACGCGCAAGGCGGGCTTTACTTTGCGGATTATCCCGATTTTGCGGGCTGCGTGGACTATTTTCTCTCCCACGGGGACGCCTGCCGTCAAATGGGTGAAAACGGTCGTGCGTATGTGCTTTCGCGCTTTTCATGGGATGTGATCGTCAAAAAATATATGGACTTTTTTGCGGCGTGCGCGGAAGGGCGGGTGCGCCCATGAAGATCGCCATGGTTTGCCAGCGATACGGAGAGACCATCAACGGCGGCGCGGAGCAGTATTGCAGGCAGCTGGCGGAGAAGCTCTGCGCCCGCTGCGAGGTGGAGGTGCTCACCACCTGCGCCGAGGACTATATCACATGGGAAAACGCCTTCGCGCCCGGCGTGGAGACGCTGAACGGCGTCACCATACGGCGCTTCACGGTGGATAAGCCCCGCGACATGAAGCGCTTCGGCAAGCTTCGCGGCAGGCTGCTTACAGGCCCGCATACCGCGCGGGACGAGGAACGGTGGCTGCGCGCCCAGGGGCCGCTTTGCGGGGATTTTGTAACGTATCTGGGGGCGCATTACGGCGCGTACGATGTGGTCGTGTTCGTGACGTATCTCTATTACCTTACGGTCAAGGGCGTTACCGCCATTCCCAATGCCGTGCTGCTGCCCACGGCGCACGACGAGCCATACCTGAGATTGCAGATGTATCGCGCGGTGTTTGCATCGCCCCTGGGCATGATCTATCTTACGCGCGAGGAAAAGGCGCTGGTGGAGCGCCGCTTCCCGCTGACCCGCCAAAAACCCGCCGTCATCGCGGGGGCGGGGGTGGAAGCGCCCGCTGTGCTGCCCGACGCCCGCGCGCGCTTCGGGCTGGACGCGCCGTACATCCTATATGTGGGGCGCATCGACGAATCCAAGGGCTGCCCGCAGCTTTTTACCTGCTTTGCCCGCTACAAGGCGGCCTATGGGGGGCCGCTCAAGCTGGTGCTGGCGGGGAAGGCCGCCATGGAGATACCGACGCATCCGGATATACTGCCTCTGGGCTTTGTCAGCGACGAGGAAAAATTCGCCCTTATGGCGCAAAGCCTTTGCCTTGTGCTGCCCTCGCCCTTTGAAAGCCTGTCCATGGTGGTGCTCGAAAGCTTCGCGATGGCAAGGCCGGTGCTTGTCAACGGCCGCTGCGCCGTGCTCAAGGGGCATTGCAGGGAGAGCCGGGGCGGGCTGTGGTTTGAAAACTATCCCGAATTTGAAGGCACGCTCCGCTATATGGAAACGCATCCCGACGTTTGCGCGCGGATGGGGGGAAACGGCAGGGCGTATGTAGAGGAAAAATACCGTTGGGACGCCATCGTGCAGCGTGTCATGGACCTGCTGGAACGGTGCGCGGCGCAGCGCGGGGAAAGATGAGCAACAGGGAAGGAACAGGATACATGGAAAAGCTGAAACGAACAAGCGGGAAGATCGACCTGATCGAGGGCTTCGGCATGGCGCTTTTTGCGGCCTGCGCCGTGGTGTTTTTATATGTCGCGGTGGCGATCGTGCCCGTTTTGACCGAATCCGATGCGGCGAGCGATATCGTGCAGGCGCAGCTTTCCCCCTTTTGGAGCGGGGACTGGTATTTTGCAAACGGCGTGAACATGTTCAACTTCCAGTGGCTGCGCGCGCTGCTTTTGCGCTTCATCAGCGACTGGGGGACGGTGCGCGGCATACTCTTTGTCGTGACGGTGGGCTGTACCCAGCTTACGATGCATTACCTTTTGCGGCAGCTGGGCCTTGGACGGCGGGAATTCTGGTACGGCGCCGCCCTCCTGTTTTTGTTTTACATGCTCAATCCCAACGAAAAGCAGCAGTACACCACCATCTTAAGCTATGGCTTTTTTGCGCCGGCACTTCTTTTGCGGGCGCTTGGCGGCGGGGCGAAGGACAAGGGCGGCAGGCTTGCGGGAGCTGTTTTCCTGCTGCTGGCGCTGCTCTCCGGCGTGTGCGGCACGCATCTTCTCCTCTCGCTGTATCTACCGCTGCTGCTTGCCGCGCTCGTGCTCCTTTTTATCGAGGCGAAGGACGCGCCCGCGTCCGGCTACCTTGCAGCGTTCAAGCGGTTTGATTACCGGGCCGCGCTGCTGCTTTTTGCGGGCGTCGTGCTTGCGGCGGGCGGCTATCTTTTAAGCCGCAGGCTGCTTTGGCCGCAGCTGCATGTGGAAATGGCGACGGGCGTGCAGGGCCTGTTCTTTACCCGGCCGACCGGCGCGGATCTCTGGGACGTCATCATGCGCTACTTTACCGTATTCAACTATGCCGAGGGCAATAAGGCGACGTCTTTTATAGGGCTTGGCAATTTCTGCGCGCTGGGGCTTGGCGTGCTCTGCCCCGTCTTGACGGTGCTTACCGCCCGCCGCGCGGCGAAGGCGGGCACGGGGCGGGACAAAAACATACTGCTGCTCTGCCTTGGCTGCGGCATGCTGCTGCTGGCGGCGGTTTTCCCCATGCTCTTTACCACCATCGCGCGCGCGGGCAGGTATTATCTGCCGGGGGTCGCGTATTTCGCCGTCGTCTTTGCGGCGTACGCGGGCGGATGTACGCCGTCGCGCCTGCGGCAAAGCTGTGTGGCGCTCGTGATGTGCGGCATGCTGGGGCTTGCGCTGCTTTCCGGCTGGCACAACAGCAACAAGGCCGTGCGCCTTACGGACAGGACGGCGCAGACGGAGGCGCTCGCCTTCCTCACCGAAAACGGCTATACCCAAGGCTATGCCCCCTATTGGCACGCGAGCGTCAATACCGAGCGCATGGATGGCAGGCTGCTGCTTTCGCCCGTTCATGTGTTTGAACAGGAGGACGGCGCGCTTCACGTCGTCGCCTTCCGCTGGCTGACGCCCTGCCACGGGTTCGACGCGGATCATATGAAGAACAACGGCCCGCTGATCCTGCTGCTTCCCACCGCGCAGGCGCACCCACTGGACCAGTGGAACCCGGATTACGACGTGCTGCGCGCAGCGCTTGACGCGGGCGGCGCGCCGCTTCCCGGCTGCACGAAGGTGTTTGAAAACGCGGCCTACACGATCTATACGCTGCCGGACGGCGCGTATTTCGATGCGGACGGGACGTTAAGAAGCGGCGCGGCGCAATAAAAGCCGTGCCATGGCGGCATTTGGCGTGTTCCCGCAGGAGCACGCCTTCTTGGGTTGAATTTACACGGTATACATGGTATAATTTCTGCAAATTGAGCAAGAAAGGCAAATGAGATGATACCCTTCAACATTCCGCCCCTCTACGGCACGGAGGAAAGCTATATGCATGAGGCCGTCCTGTCGCACAAAATATGCGGCGACGGCGCGTTCACGAAAAAGTGCGATGCGTGGATCGAAGCGAAAACCGGCACAACAAAGGCGTTGCTGACCACTTCCGGCAGCTCTGCGCTGGATCTTGCGGCGCTGCTTTGCGAGGTTGGTCCCGGGGATGAGGTCATCATGCCTTCCTTCACGTTTTCCTCTACGGCGAACGCCTTTGCCCTGCGCGGGGCGACCATCGTGTTTACGGATATCCGTCCGGATACTATGAATATGGATGAAACGCTGCTCGAGGCCGCTATCACCCCGCGCACAAAGGTCGTGGCGCCCATGCACTACGCGGGCGTCGCCTGCGAGATGGACGCGATCTGCGCCATCGCGAAAAAGCATGGCCTTTTGGTGGTGGAGGACGCGGCGCAGGGTGTGATGTCCTCCTATAAGGGCAGGGCGCTTGGCGCGATCGGCGATATGGGCTGCTACAGCTTCCATGAGACAAAGAACTACAGCATGGGCGAGGGCGGCGCAATCCTGCTTGCCAACAACGCGCTTGCGGAGCGGGCGGAGGTCCTGCGCGAAAAGGGTACGGATCGCAGCAAGTTTTTGCGCGGGCAGATCGATAAATACTCCTGGGTGGACATCGGCTCCTCCTTTTTGCCAAGCGAGCTCAACGCGGCGTATCTGTACGCGCAGCTGGAGGCGGCGGACGCCATCAACGAGGACAGGCTTGCAAGCTATCAACACTATTATCAGGCGCTTACCCCCCTTGCCGAACAGGGCTGCATCGAGCTGCCCGCGGTGCCGGAGGGGTGCGTGCATAACGCGCATATGTTCTATATCAAAGCGAAGGATATCGCGGAGCGCAGCGCGCTTATCGCGCACTTGAAGGAAGCGGGCGTGGGCGCGGTGTTCCATTACGTCCCGCTGCACAGCGCGCCCGCGGGGCTGCGCTTCGGGCGCTTTTGCGGGGAGGACCGATACACCACCAGGGAAAGCGAGCGGCTGCTGCGCCTGCCCATGTATTACGGGCTCAAGGCGGCGGAGGTGGACTGCGTATGCGACGCCGTGGCGGCGTTTTACGCGAGGCCGGCGCGAAAACGATAAAGGATGGAGGCGGACCGCGTGAAAAAGATCGCTATCATAGGCGCCAACGAATTCCAAAACCCCCTCATTCTTAAAGCGAAACAGATGGGGTTTGAAACGCATGTGTTCGCGTGGGCGGCGGGGGATATCGGGGAAAAGACGGCGGATTTCTTCTATCCTATAAGCATCATAGAGGGGGACGTGATACTGCAAAAGTGCAGGGAGATCGGCATTTGCGCCATCTGCTCCATCGGGTCGGATCTGGCGGTGCACACGGTCAATCATGTTGCCCGTGCCATGGGCTTTCCTTGCAACAGCGAAAGGTGCGACCGCGTGGCGACGGATAAATATCACATGCGCACGGCCTTTATGCAGGCGAACATCCCCACGCCGAAATTCGCGCTGGCGGGGCAGGATTTTTCCCTCGACGCCATCGAGGGCTTTACCTTTCCCATGATCGTCAAGCCTACGGATCGCTCCGGCAGCCGGGGCATCACCAAGGTGGAAGCGCCTGAGGAGATCCTGCCCGCCGTCAAAGCGGCGCAGGCGCAGTCCTTTGGCAAGGAGGCCATCATAGAGGAGTTCGTATACGGCGAGGAGTATAGCTGCGAGTGCATCTCCTTCGCGGGCCGGCATGAGATGCTTGCCATCACCAAGAAGTACACTACAGAAGCGCCGCATTTTATCGAGTGCGGGCATGTGGAGCCTTCGGATATCCCCGTGCGCTTTATTCCCATGATACGGGAGACCGTGTTTCGGGCGATGGACGCGTTGGATATACGCTATGGCGCGTCCCATCCGGAATTTCGCCTCACGCCCGAAGGGGAGCTGCGCCTTATCGAGATTGGCGCGCGCATGGGCGGGGACTGCATAGGCTCAGACCTTGTGGAGATCTCCACCGGCTATGATTTCACCCGCATGGTCATCGACGTGGCCTGCGGCAACCCGCCCGATCTTACGCCGGTAAAAAAGCCTGAAAGGGCGGCGGTGTGGTTCGTGTTCGATCACGAGGACGCCGCGCGGATGCGCCGCGCGCTCGCGGAGACGCCGGAACTTATCTGGCGCGCAAGCGAGCTGCACGAGATCGAGGACAACGCGGTCACGGACAGCTCCAACCGCTTTGGCTACTATATCACGGCGACGCCGTTTGACAGATAGGAAAAACACAGGCGGGATGGATATGAAAAAGCTTTTGATCTTTGGCGGCGGCGTGTTCGCCAAATTCCTCAAAACCACGATCGAGGCGGACGGGCAGGGGCCCGTGGAGGCGTTCTGCGTCAACGAAGCGTATCTTGCAGGCGCGCGGGCGGAAAACCCCGGCGTGCCCGTGGTGGCGTTTGAAGAGTTGGACGCGTTGTACGGGGCGGGCAATTTTGAGATACTCGTGTCCGTAGGGTATCACAAGATGAACGAAAACCGGGCGAAGGTGTTTCGCGCCTGTGACGAGCGGGGCTATGCCATCGCGTCCTTCGTCCATTCCACGGCCACGGTGCGCTGCGATACGGTGGGGCGGGGCAATATCATCATGGAGAATTGCAGGCTGCATTACTTCACGCGTCTTGGCGAGGGCAACATCATCATTGCGGATACGGCGCTGGGGCACGAGACGAGGGTGGGCGATTTCTGCTTTATCGCGGGCGCGACCACCGGCGGCCTTGTCGAGATCGGCAGCTATAGCTTCATCGGCATGAAAAGCGTCGTGTGCGACCATATCCGCCTTGGGGATCATACGCTCCTTGGCGCGGGTACGGTGGCGAGCGCGGATACAAAGCCCTATACGGCGGTGATGGCCGCAAAAAACAGGATCGTGCAGGCCGGTGACGCGGAGGCGTTGGGCAGCCTGCTGCCATAGAAGCCGCTGCTATAG
>JAUNJX010000009.1 GCA_030533005.1 Clostridia bacterium
CCGCTTCCGCCTTTTTGCAGCGGAACTCGTTTTCCTCCTTGACCGCCTGAACGTCGCGCTGGGCAAGCTCTTTGAGTTTGAAAATCTCAGCCTTTGCCGCAGCTTCCTGTTCTTGGGCAACCGTCTGCGCATCAGCCAATATACGCGCCAACAACCGGTCGGCGCCATTGTTCAAATCGTTTGCCATACTTTACTCCTTCCTTGTTGTCTTAGCGTAGGTCATCAGACCGCGACGCCATTGACCAGCAGGAAAGAGAAGAGCAGGGCCAGAACCGCGTAGGTCTCGACCATGACCGCGAAGATGATGGCCTTACCGGATTCCTCAGGACGCTTGCCAACCATCATGATACCGGAGGCTGCCGCCTTGCCCTGTGCAATAGCGGAAAGAAGGCCGCCAAACGCGATGGGGAGCGCTGCGAAAAAGAGCTGCAAACCGGCAACGGCGGAAATAGCGGAGCCGCCACCCAGCAAACCGGCCTTAGAGGCGATAACGAAGCCGATGAGCAGGCCGTAAATGCCCTGCGTACCGGGGAGAAGCTGCAGAACCAATACGGAACCGAACTTATCCGGATCCTCAGCCACAACGCCTGCGCCAGCCTGACCGGCGATACCAACGCCCATAGCGGAGCCGATGCCGGCGAACATGGCGGCAAACGCCGCGCCGCAAGCCGCGAGAAGCTGACCATTAGAGCCGATGAAATCAAAGAATGTCATAGTTTTTTTTACCCTCCAGTTTTGTTCTGAATTATTATGCTATGTATGGCAAAGCGGCGTTCCGCTTTGATAAGATGGTCAATCGTCCACCTGGACGAACTTGGAATTGTACTTCAGGGGTTTGAACGGCTTGCCACCCGCCTCGTAGAACTTGCCAAAGAACTCCACATACTGAAGTCTCGCGGTGTGCACGAAGGTGCCCAACGTATTGATGGCCATCATGAAAGCGTGCAGGAAAACGAGCAGGACGCCCGTAATGATAAAGCCGATAGCTTGGAGCACCGCGCCGTTTTGGAAAGCGCCGTAGAGCATGCCGCCCAAGGTGTTAAGCACCAGGCCGATAACGCCGGTGGAAAGACCCAGCGCGAACACACGCGCATAGGAGAGCACGTCGCCCAGCCAACCCGTGATGTTATAGCAGTTGAAAGCACCCGAGGCGACCTTGCCGCCGATGCTCTTGCTCTCGCGGCCTCCCGCGAGGAACAGAATTACGCCGGATACGATGGCGATCCACTTGCCCGCCGTCGCTACCGCCTGCGGCATACCGATCATGGGTGCGGCCAGCATGAGAAGCCCGGTAACGCAGGTGAGCCACGCGAAATGATCGCCGATGGCGCCGATCCAGTCGCCCTTCTTAATGCACTCCCAAGTGGCAATGCAAACGCCAAAGTACATGTGCACGATACCCATGCCCGCACACAGCGCCAACATTTGGATAGGCTGCGCGGAGGAATCGATGAAGGGGAAGGTGTTTTCAAAAGGCAATCCCTTAAACACCGTGGACCAAGGCACGCCAAAGAGGCAGCCAAAGAACAGACCCATCACGATAGTGGAGATACCGCCCATGCACAGAACGCCTGCAAGCTGGCGCATCATGCCCTGCGGCTTCAAAAGCTTGAGGAACAGATAGCAGCCCACTGCCAGCACGAAGCCATAGCCCGTATCCGAAAGCATCATGCCAAAGAAGATGAAATAGAATACCGCAAAAAGCGGCGTGGCGTCCACGCTGTTGTAATCGGGCAGCGAGTAGAGATTGGTGACGGCCTGATAGGGCTCGATGAGCTTGTGGTTTTTGAGAACAACGGGCTCGTTCTCCTCCTCCTCGGCCTCGCGGAATTCGCAGTAGCACGCGTCCGTTACGGACTTGGCCGCCGCTTCCACCTTTTCCGTCTCATCCGCGCGCACCCATCCCTCCATAATGAAGGTGGTGCCGGTCGCGCCCAGCTCCTGCTTGGCGGCTTCTCGATCCCTGTCGATCACCGCCTCGTCCAACGCGTGGCAGAGCACAGGGCGGCTTTCGGCTGCGGTCTTGAGCTTGGCAACAAGCTCCTCCTCGCGCTTCTTGTCCGCTTCGGTTTCCGCCTGCATGCGCTGGATGTTCTCAGCAGCCGTACCCGTAAGGGCGCCAAAGCTGAATTCGGCAAAATCCAGCGCCTTGACTCTCGCCTGCACATCGGCATAGTCCGCTGCGTTACAGGCGATCAGGACGGCACGGGCTTTTTCCGTACCGCCGTAGACCTCAAGCGCGATATCCAGATTTTCTTCCTTTAACTTTGCGACCGCTTCGTCGGTGAGCATGCCTGTGAGGTACTTCGTGGTGTTGGTAGATTTGATGTTTTCGATTCTCGTGTCCAGCTCGCTCCAGGGCAGCAGCGATTCGGACAGTGCCTGACGCTTATCCATGTCGTTTCGGACGGCAGCGAGGTCATGGTCGATGCCTTCGACCTCCTCGCAAAACTGAAGCGCCGCGGGCATTCCTGCGCGCAACTCCTCCAGCTTTTTTTCCGGCTTGGGTCCCATCTTGGCCTTGGGCGCAAGGGGTTTGAGCAAAAGCTGCGCGCTCGACAATCGCTGCACGCGATTTTCAAGCTTGGCAAGATCCGCTTCCTCGCCCGTGGGCTCCGCGGCGCTGATGATCTGCACCGCCCCCGCCGCTTGCAGGGCTTCCAAAATGGCCGCCTTGTCCGACTGCATGGCTATCAGGGTCAGTCGTTTCATTGGGACGATCATACTTGCTTAACCCTCTCCAAAATGTAGGAGACCGCTTCGGTCATGTGTTCCTTGGCAGCCGCGCAAACAGCATCCGCTTCTTTGGCCTTCTGTTCGCGTATGCCCGCTGCGACTCCCTGTCCTTCCTCCTCGGCGCGCGCCTGTACTGCGGCTAACTCCTCGCGGCCCTGATCGCGAGCAGCGGCGACCTGACGCAGCGCTTCCGCACCCGCATCCGCAATCGCCTCGCGTGCCTTCGCCGCCGCTTCCCGCTTCAACACGGTAGCCTGCGACTCCACATCTGTGATCTTGTCGATGATGGACGGCAAATGAATTACCTCCTTGAAAAAAATAGAAATGCGCGGACGCTAACAAGCGTCCAAAGAAAGGTATGTGGTTGTGTCTCAACAACCCGGTGCTCTCATTTTAACCCCTTGGATTGGCAAGTTCAACATAAAATTTGCCTTTATGGGTATAATCACGACTTATATATAATACATCGTGATAAATTCATCTTATGTTGTGAAAGTTTTATCGATGCAAACGCCCATACTGCCTATGCTTATAAATAAAAGCCGCGTTCCCCATGTGAGGAGCGCGGCTCGAGCCAAACAGCAGGAATATTATTTTGTGCCGAACAGCCGATCGCCCGCGTCGCCAAGACCCGGCACGATATAGCCGTGATCGTTGAGGCACTCGTCCACCGCCGCCACGAAGATATCGACGTCGGGATGCGCCTCCTGCACCGTCTTGATGCCCTCGGGCGCCGCGATCAGGTTCACCAGCTTGATGTTGGTGCAGCCCGCGCGCTTGATGATGTTGATGCCCTCCACGGCGCTGCCGCCCGTAGCGAGCATGGGATCGACGATGATGATCTCACGATCCTGCACGTCCGGCGGAAGCTTGCAGTAATAATCCACGGGCTGGAGCGTCTTGGGGTCGCGGTATAGGCCGATATGCCCCACCTTGGCGGCCGGGATGAGATTCATCATGCCGTCCACCATGCCTAAGCCCGCGCGGAGTATGGGCACGATGCCAAGCTTTTTTCCCGTGAGCGCACGGGTATGCGCTAACCCCATCGGCGTTTGCACCGTGGTCTCCATCAACGGCAGATCGCGCGTCGCCTCGTACGCCAACAAGGTGGCAAGCTCCTCCACCAGTTCCCTGAATTGCTTCGTGCCGGTCTTTTCATCCCGCAGGTGCGTGAGCTTATGCTGCACCAGCGGATGATCGATAACAACCACTTTTCCCATTTGTATGTGCTCCTTTCCAAAGCCCTTGCTGTCTTATTTGCAAAATAAAAGGGAAGATATTACTTCCCCTGCTTGTCCTGTTCATAGGCCGTGATCTTGGCAATGCGCGCCTTATGGCGATCGATTTGAGAAAAATCGGTGGAAAGCCATGTGTGCAGGATATCCTTGGCAAGCGCCTCACCCACGATCAGGGCGCCCAGTGCCAGCATGTTCGCGTCGTTATGCTCGCGGGTCAGGCGCGCCATGGTGGCGTCGGTGCAAAGCGCGCAGCGAATGCCCGCGACCTTGTTGGCCGCGATGGAAATGCCGATACCCGTGCTGCAAACGACGACGCCGCGATCGTATTCCCCGCGCGCCACAGCCTCGGCAGCCTTAAGGCCAAAGTCCGGATAATCGACGGACGCTTCGCTCATGCAGCCAAGGTCGTCCACGGCATGACCCATGGATTCCATATAGGACACCAGCTTGTTTTTTAACGTGTAACCGCCGTGATCCGATGCGATAACGATCTTCATGGACGCACTCCTCGATTTCTCTTTTTTACTCCTCTATCGTCTCAAAGCCCGCCGCGCGAAGCAATCGGTTCATATAGGCCAATCCCATATCCGTTTCGGGCAGCGATTCCGTCAGGATCACGTCCGCCTTGCCCGAATACGCCCGCAGTGTGGAAAACAACGATGCACACATGGTCGCGGGGTCTTTTCTGTCGCCTATTATAACACAGGTGCGTCCCCGATAAAAGGGTTCCGTCTGCCGGCTTGCAAAAATCACGCAGCGCTCTCCCCTCCCCTCCCGCACGTCGTATTCGCGGGCAAGCAGCCCCGCAGCCGTCCGGGGATTGGGGTGCACGCCGACGATCACCTGCGCGTCCGGCGCGTAATGCTTGTACTTCATGCCGGGGGAGGCAGCCGTTTCGTTTGCGCCAAGGGGATGCAGCACCGCGTCGGAGACCTGCACCTCGCCGATGACGGCTTCGAGCATCTCGCGCGTCACGCCGCCGGGGCGGAGTATGGTAGGCGCGCCCACGAGGGACAAAACGGTGGATTCCAAGCCTACCCTGCACGGCCCGCCGTCGAGTATCACATCGATCTTGCCCCAAAGATCGTCCTTGACATGCTCCGCCGTGGTGGGGCTGGGCTTACCCGAAAGGTTGGCGCTGGGGGCGGCGATGGGTACGCCCGCCTCGCGGATGAGCGCGAGCGCGCACTTGTGATCCGGCATGCGCACGGCCACGGTGTTGAGCCCCGCCGTGACCTCGTCGGGCACGGCGCTCGTTTTGGTATAGACGATGGTGAGCGGCCCCGGCCAGAAGGTATCCATGAGGATGCGCGCCTTTTCGGGTATATCATGCCACAGAGCCTTTACATCGTTCTTCTTGGCGACATGGAGGATGAGCGGATTGTCGTTGGGTCGTCCCTTGACCTCGAAAATGCGCTGCACGGCATCGCCGGAGAGCCCGTTCGCGCCAAGGCCGTACACGGTCTCTGTCGGAAACGCCACAAGGCCGCCGTTTCGGATGATGCTGCCGGAAAGCCGCGTCCCGTTTTCCTTTTGGCCTATGGCGTTGAATATCTGCGTCATGCCTGCGCCTCGCCGGAGAGCTGCGCTGTGCGCTCGGCCAAGATCAGCGCGTCGATCATCTCGTCCATATCGCCGTCCATAAAGGCTTCCAAGCGGTAGAGCGTGAGATTGATGCGATGATCCGACACGCGGTTTTGCGGGAAGTTATAGGTGCGGATGCGCTCGCTGCGATCCCCGCTGCCCACCATGCTCTTTCTCTTGGAGGCTTCCGCGTCGTCATGCTGCGCCTGCGCCATTTCATAGAGCCTGCTCTTGAGCACGCGCATGGCCTTTTCCTTGTTTTTTAGCTGGCTGCGCTCATCCTGACACTGCACCACAACGCCTGTGGGCAGATGCGTGATGCGGATAGCGGAGCTCGTCTTGTTGACATGCTGCCCGCCCGCGCCGCTGGAGCAATAGGTGTCGATCTTGAGATCCTTCTGCTCGATCTGCACGTCCACATCCTCCGCCTCGGGCATCACCGCCACGGTGGCGGCGCTGGTGTGGATGCGCCCCTGCGATTCCGTTTCCGGCACGCGCTGCACGCGGTGCACCCCGCTTTCATACTTCATGCGGGAATATGCCATCTTGCCCGAAAGGGAAAGCGCTACCTCCTTGACGCCGCCCATCTCGGTCATGTTCTGGGTCAAAAACTCGGTCTTGAAATTGTGGCGCTCGGCGTAGCGCATATACATGCGCAAAAGATCCGCGCCAAAGAGGGAGGCTTCGTCGCCGCCCGTGCCCGCGCGTATCTCGATGATAACGTTCTTTTCGTCGTTGGGATCCTTGGGCAGCAGCATGATCCGAAGCTTACTTTCAAGCTCCGCCTGCTTTTCCTGCAGGGCGTTGATCTCGGCGTGCACCATGTCCTTCATGTCCGCATCCAGATGGTCCTCCAGCATCGCCTTGCAGTCGGCTTCGCCATCGACGGCCTCGACATACTCGTCATACACCGTCACGATCTGTTCGAGCTGTACCTGCTCCTTGGTCATTTGCAGCCATTTATCCTGATCCGCCATGGCGTCGGGCGACGAAAGCGCCGTCGTAAGCTCCTCGTACCGTTTTTTGAGTGATTTGAGTTTGTTCAGCATAGCATTCCTCTATCGTTTTGCTTCATTTATCATTCCGCTTCTTTTGCAGCGTATCCGTTTTCCACGACCACCACGCGCTCCACACCGCAAAGATCCTTCACCGTATACCCCGTCTCAAACATGGAAAGCACGTCCTGCGCCTGTCCCTTGCCCACCTCCAGAAGCATAGCGCCCCCTTCGTTGAGATAGCCTTTATACTCCGCGGCGATGCGCCGGTAAAAATCCATGCCGTCCTCGCCGCCGTCCAAGGCGATCAAAGGCTCCTTTTTGACCTCGCGCTGTAAGCTTGCCAAGTCGCCCGAGGCTATATAGGGCGGGTTGCAGAAGATCATGTCGTATTTTCCCTGCACGCGCTTAAACATATCGCTTTGTATGACCTGCACGTTCACCTTGTTAAGATGCGCGTTTTCCATGGCATAGCGCAAGGCGTCCGGCGCTATATCCGCAAGCACCACCCGAAGGCCGCCGCGATAGGCGATGGAAATGCCGATGCAGCCGCTACCGCAGCAAACGTCAAGACCCGTCCTGTACCCGCGCTGCCCCGCTAAGATCAGCGCGTGCTCGCACAGCGTCTCGGTATCCTGCCGGGGGATGAGCACGCCGCGCCCCAGCTTGAAGGGAAGCCCCATAAAGTCCCATTCCCCGAAGATGTACTGCAGCGGCTCGCTGTCCAAACGCTTGAGCAGCATTTCCGCCACCGCCGTGCGGCAGCGCACCGGGAAGGGTTCGTCCTTCCTTAAGAGCAGCCCCAGCAGATCCGTGCCCAGCGCCTCACAGAAAATGGCGCGCGCCTGATACGCCGCTTCCTCACGGTCCCCCGCGACGGGCAGCAGCGTTTGGGTGGTCTCCTCTATGGCAGCAGCTATGGTAACGTCATTGGGCATCAGCCGCCTGTTCCTCCGTTTTTTCTTCTTTCTCCGCCACATCCTGCATGGCGCGGCGGAAGGAGGCGATCGCCACCTCGATCATATCCGGCGTAGGCTCCCTGGTCGTCAGCTTCTGCAAGCCCATGCCCGGCGCGCGGATGATGCGGGTGAGCGGATTATCGTACTTTGCGGCAAAGCGCAGCACCTCATAGGATAAGCCCGCCACCACCGGCAAAAACAGCAGGCGCGTGCCAAGGCGGACTAAGAAGTTATCGCTCCAGCCCACAAGCGCAAAAAACACGATGGACACCGCCATCACCAAAAACAAATAGTTGGTGCCGCAGCGGGGATGCAAGCGGGAATAGCGCATGGCGTTTTCCGGCGTGATCTCCGCCTCCGCCTCATAGCAGGCGATGGTCTTATGCTCCGCGCCGTGATACATGAACACGCGGCGGATATCCTTCAAATTGGATATGGCCACGATGTAGCCCAAGAAGATCAACAGGCGCAGCACGCCCTCCACCAGCGATTTCATGCCTTGCGGAATGCCGGGAAAGAGCTTGAAGATCAAGCTTCCGCCCAACAGCGGCAGCACGAAGAACAAGCCGACCGCGAGCACCACAGCAAGCACCACAGCCACCCCCATGATGATCTTTTCCACGGATTTCCCCATGACGCGGCTTAGCCACAGCTCGAACTTCGTGGGTTCCTCCTGCAATTCCTCGTCGCCGATCAGCTCCGCCGAACGGGTGATGGTCTGCATGCCGATCATGAGCGATTCCACGAACGCCACCACGCCGCGCACGACGGGCAGCCCCCAAAATGTGCCTTTTTTCGCCCTTGTCTCATAGGGCTTATATTCCGTAACGATCTCCCCGTCGGTATTGCGCACCGAAAGCGCAATGCCCTTGGGGGACTTCATCATAACGCCTTCCATAACGGCCTGTCCGCCGACCATACATACTCTAGCCAAAGATTCATTTCCTCGCTTTCCACAGGCTATTATATCATAAAAGCCGCATCCTACAATGTGAAATTCCTGTGCGGGTATGAGAATGGCATGATTTTGGAAAGCTAGAGGTATAACCAAAGCCAAAGGAGGTTTCTCATGCGGGAAAAACTCACTTATTTTATGAAGCGGACACGCGTATTTTTACAGGAAAAGGGCGTGTATGTGGTGGTATGCCTAAGCCTTTTGGCCGTGGGCGCCGCAGCGTACTTTTCCGCCGTGCCCATGAAGAAAGAGCCTGTGCCCCCGACCCAAAGCGCCGCGCCCGTATCCCAAAGCACGGACGAGCGGCTCTCCTCGCTCACGGCGGCGTCGCCCAAAAGCTTTGCGCCTGTCATCACGCCCGTGCCCACCCCCAGCCCCACGCCCAGCCCCGTGCCGGACTTCACCCAAAAGCCCAAGGCGACCAAGGCTCCCGAAAAGCCGCGCAAGGCCGCCTCCCCCGTCAAGGGCAGCGTCATATGGCAGTTCGCGGCGGATGAGCTGATCTATTCCGCCACGCTCGATCAGTGGATGACGCACCACGGCGTGGACGTAAGCGCGGCGCTTGAAAGCGAAGTGCACGCGATGTACGCGGGCACGGTGGAGGATGTGTTCACGGACGACGCCTTGGGCGTAAGCGTATCCGTCGCGCACAGGGACGGCCTTCGCAGCATCTACGCGAATCTCCAGGCCGATCCCCCCGTCAAGGCGGGCGATCTGGTCAACGCCGGGGATACCGTGGGCTTTGTGGGCGACACCGCCCGCAGCGAATGCGAAGCGCCCAGCCACCTCCACTTTGAGGTGTGGACGGGCGACAAGCCCGTCAATCCGGAGGACTACTGCCTGTTTGCAAGCTAAAGTGCCACGCTCTCGCCCGTGTGCAAAAGGTGGATGTACTTTTCCTTCACGGGCTCTCCCGTCAAGGCAGTCAGGGCGTCTGCATAGATGTCCAGCTGCCTTTTGTGTCGCGCGGCCACCTCATGCGCCTTGCCCGGCGGCACAAAATCCGTCTTATAATCGATGATGACCCATGCGCCGTTCTCCCTAAAGCAGCAGTCGATCACGCCCTGTAAGAGCATGGGCTCGTCCGTATCGGCGCTAAGCGCCTTGCGGGCGGACACGCGGTAGTTAAAGCCGCGCTCCCGCTCCACACGCTCGGAAGCGCAAAGGCGCCTGCCCAAATCCGACGAAAAAAACGCCACGACGGGGCTTACGCGCACCGCATCCGCCTGCATGCGGCTCATGCGCCCGTTTGCGACCAGCGTTTCCATGCAAGCCTTCACGCTTTGCGCCGTGTGCGGCGCAAGCGGGATCAGCTCCATCAAAAGATGCGCGGCCGTCCCGCGATCCGCCGCGTCCAACGGGCGCTTGGCCGCAATAAAATCGGGATACGCCCGCATGCCCGGCATGTTGCCGATCAGCTCGCTTACGCTGATCTTGCCGGGTATTTCGGTATCCGCCTTATAGGGATAACGCCATGCAAAGCGCTCGTCCCAAAGAGACGTGTCCGCATGCGACGCTTCGCGCGCAAAATCCGCGTAGGCCGCCTTGGAGGGCTGCGTGCCGGCGCCCACCCCCACATGCGCCTCCACCCGCATATGCGCTTCACCCCCCAAGGGCTGCAAGCCCGCAAAAACGCGCAGCGGATCGCCGTCCGGCATGTCGAGTATGGTATAGAGAACCCAGTCGCTCTCCCGCTGCGCGCTCGCGTAACGGTGTGGCGTCAGGGGCTTGCTGTGGCGCTGTACGCAAGCCGAGATATCCTTTTCCGACACCAGCAATATAAGCCTTTCCCGCGCGCGCGTCATGGCGACATAGAGTATGCGAAGCTCCTCCTCCAGCCCAGCCGCGTCGTTCGCGTCCAGAATGGCGTTTCGCGCGAGCGTATCGTAGCGCACGTTCCCCGCGCGGTACCGAAGCCCCAGCCCCAGCCCATCATGCAGCGCCACGTCCTGCCTGCGCTCCTGCCGGTTGAATTTCTTGGACAGACCCGTCAAGATCACCACGGGGAATTCAAGCCCCTTGCTCTTGTGCGTGGACAATAAGCGCACCACGTCCGCCCCCAGCACGGTGGAGGCGCCTACGCGGTCTGTGGTCTTGATGCGATCCATAAAGGCGAGAAAGCCGGAAAGGGAACGCGCCTCCTCCTGCTCATAGACCTTCGCCCGGCCGATCAGCGCGTCAAGGTTGGCCTTTCGTATCCGTCCGCCGGGGAGCGCTGCGCAATACGCGGCATACCCCGTCGTATCCATGAGTGTAGCGCACAGTCCCGCCACGCGCACAAGGCGCGCTTCCATGTGCCAAGCGTCCAACTTGTCTAAAAAGCCCTGCGCCTTTTTGCCCAAAGCCCCGCCCTTTTCCGCGGCCAAGCTTAACAGCTCCACCCACAAAGCCTCCGCGTCCAGCAGCCGAAGCTCGCCCAGCTCCTCATCCGAAAATCCTCCCATCATGGAGCGCATCACGCTCAAGAGCGGAATATCCTGCCTGCGGTTGTCGATCACGCGCAGGAGATTTAAGAACACCTGCACCTCCACCGCGTCAAAATAGCCGCCCGTCAGCTCCGCGTAAGCGGGTATGCCCTCCAGCGCCAGCAGCTGCGTCATGCGCTCCGCCACGGCGCGGGGCGACCGGTGCAGCACGGCAAAATCCCCGTAGGTATACGGGCGCGACTTGCCCGTCCTGGGATCGGTATAGGTTTCATCCCGCATGATGCTTCGTATGCGGCGGGCGGCGAATACGGCCTCCGCCTCGGCGCTTTCCCAGTCGTCCTCCCCATCGCACTGGAGCATGTGCAGCTCCACGCCGCCTATGGCCGCATCCGTTCTCCCCTTGACGAGCGCCGCTCTTTCATCATAGTCGATGCCGCCGAAATCCCGCGTCATGGCGCGGGAAAACAGCGCGTTCACCGCGCCGATCACAGCGGGCGTGCTTCTAAAATTGCGGTTGAGGTCGATCACGCTCCCGCAAAAGCTTTGGGGCGCATGATATTTCTCCATAAAAAGCGTAGGGTCTGCCTGCCGGAAGCGGTAGATGGACTGCTTGACGTCCCCCACGAGGAATAGGTTGTCCTCCCCCCGCACGGCGTCCAGTATCGCTTCCTGCACGCGGTTGGAATCCTGATATTCGTCCACCAGCACATACTTGAACTTGCGCCTGTATTCGGCGCGGATATCCGGCATTTGCAAAAGGCGCAGCGCCATATGCTCCATGTCGCCGTAATCGATCAAACCCCGCGCGCGCTTCTTTTCCCCATAGCGCGCGTCCAGCTCGCGCAGGCTTTCAAAAAGCGTCTGTACCTGCGGCGCGATCAAGCGCATGCGCGCGGCCTCCTCGCCGACAGGCCGCGAAAAGGTCTTTGCCTGCGCCTTGACGCAATCCTTCACCGCGTCGCGCGCCTCCTTAAGGAATGCCTTCTTTTCCTCCTCCGTCCCCCGCGGAAAGCCCTTCAGCGTTGCAAACGTCATGCCCGCAAGACTGTTTACATAGTCCGTATAGGTATTGGCAAGCAGCGCGGGGCGCAAGCGCAAAAGCTCCTCGTCCGCAAACGAAGCCACGTCCGGAAACTCGTCCGATAGCGCGTCGCGGGCACATTGGTACAGCGAAAGCGCCGCTTTCAACGCGGTCTTGGCGCGCGCTACATAGCTTTGCACCAACGGGGAGGTTGCAAAAGCGTCCTCGTCCATCCGATAGGGCGAAAGCGCGTTCGCCATCCACGCGTCCGGCTCGGGCTGCGCCTGCAAAAAGGCGTGCAGGGATAATAGCGCCGCCGACAGCTTGTTTTCGCCATCCATGGCGTCGCAAAGCGCGCGAAACGCGCTCTCCTCCACCCGGCTTTCCATCAGCTCGTCAAGCGCGTCCTCCAAGAGTACCGCAGACTGCGCCTCGTCCGCCACGCGAAAGGCGGGATCCAGCGCCGCCTCGTAGAAATGCCGGTGCAGCACCTGCAGGCAAAACGCGTGCAGGGTGGAAATGCTCGCGTCCTGCACCCGCTCCGCCGCGTCCCGCAAACGCTCCGCCTCATCAGGCGACGACTGCGCGGCGTTTAGCAGCGCCGTGACGACACGCTTTTTCATCTCCCCCGCCGCGGCCTTGGTAAACGTGACGACCAGTATGTGCTTCACGTCCGTGCCGCGCCGTATGCGCTCCACGATGCGCGCGGTGAGCACGGCGGTCTTGCCAGCGCCCGCCGCCGCCGCGACGAGGAGGTTGCCCTCTTTTTGAATAGCGTCAAGCTGTTGCGGCGTCCAATCAGGCATCTGTTTTCTCCATAAATTCCCTGTCGTTCATGCTTTCTATGTTGTTGCAGCGGCTGTTGGGCAGCTTTCTGTCAAACCCGCAGACGCTCGCGTAATCGCAATACTGGCACGCCGTACGCCCGCCTGCGCGCCGGCGGGCGGGCAGGGCAGCCGCGTCGCCCGAAAGCAGGCGCGATGCGGTGTCCCGGCTCATCTTATCCGCGTGCGCCATAACCCGCCGCATAACGCCCGCATCCACGCGGCCGCTGCGCGGGGGCAGTATGCCCGCGCCCTCCTCGTCCGTCGCCCGCTCCACGCGCTCGTCGCTAAGCGTGATGCCGCGCAGGCGCAGCGCCTTTAACAGCGTTTCCTCCAGCGGCTCCCCTTCGTCAACGCAGGGATCCTGCACCGGCATGTAGTAGATGCCCGCCGCCACCGCCGAATCCAGCGCCACCGCCGCTGCAATATATAAAGGAAGCTGTAGCTTCAGGCCATAGTACACATCCGCAAAATCAAAGTCCGCGCCGCCTGTTTTATAGTCGATCACGCGGTAATAGCGGGTATCCTTCTCCGCAAAATCATCCAGCCTGTCGATGCGCCCGCTCAACGCGTAATCACCGTCAGCCAAGTGCAGGATGATCGCGGGCAGCGTGCCGCCGCGCCCAAAGCTCACCTCCGTGCCCGTGATGTGAAACGCGCCCGCCGCAAGCTGGCGCTTGAGCGCCCACGCCGTCGCGCGCACCCGCTGCACGAGCCGCCGCCCCATCGCGCGGGCACGGGCGCTGTCGTTGAGCGCGCCGCCGTTGTGCGTTGCAATGATATCCGGCAAAACGGTATCGAGCAGCGCCTCTATATCCTCACGCATCATGGACTTTACGTCCGCGCCGCACCGTAAAAGCCTATCCATAAAGGCCGATAGCGCTTCGTGGCAAAACGCGCCCGCATCCACGGGACGTTCGCCGTACTCCTGCCGCGTTTGCGCGCGCAGGCCGTAGCGCGCGTAATGCTTGAAGGGGCAGGCGTTGAAGGTTTCCAAGCGCGACGCGCTGCCGTTGCGCCCGTACAGCTTTCCCGCAAGCGATTGACTTAGCCTTGCCTTGGTGTTCTCGTGATACAGCGCCTCCTCAAGCGCCGCAAGCCGCGCGCTGTAGCGCGGATCACGGCTGTACCACGCATACAGGCGCGCGTCCGGCAAAACGCCCTCGTCCGCAAACGCGCGAAGCGCGAAGCTAAGGCGCATAAAGCCGCCCTCCGCATCCACAGGGTCGCTTTGCCCCAAAGACGTCTGCACCCGGAGGGAGGGGAATATCTCCCGTATGCGATCCACGAGCGGCGAGGGCACAGCCTCCTCCGCGCTGCAATAGGAGATATAAAGCTTCTCCTTGGGCTTGGTGATGGCTAAATACGCGTCCATGCGGGCGGTTACGGCATGCGTCGCGGAATCGTCCCATGTGCGAAGCCCCGCCGAAGCAAGACGGCTTAGCTCCTCATCATCGATCAGTCCGTCGTCCCGCACGCTCTGCGGGAGCGTCCCCTCCATGGCGCCCAGGAGGAACAGCACCTTCACGCTGCGGGCGCGGGTGCGGTCGATACTGCCAAAGAGAAGCTGATCCGCCGTAGAGGGTATGGCGCCCGCCTCATACGCCGCCACACCTTCTTCAAAGAGGGACAAAAACGACTGTGTGGTGATGGGCGCGTCCCCCATGATGGCGTGCATCTGGGAAAACAGCTCCATCACGATCCCATACACCTGTCGGTTCTCGTCCCGAAGACCCAGCCGCCCTTCATTCAGCAGCGTTTCGCATAAAGCCTCTATCGCCTCGCGCACGCCCAGCGCGTCCATGTAGGCATAGAGCGCCTCGGTTTTTTCCGCAGTTGTGACAGCCGCATGAAGCGCGTCCCGCAGCGCCGATAGCGGCTCCATCAGCGCCTGCCGCGCGCGTTCAGCGCCGTCCGGCACATCGCCGCGCGCAAAGGGGTGCAAAAACGCGTTGCCCCGCACGCCGTAACGGCGCGCGTAATTTTCAAATATCTCGATATCCTCGCGGCTCACGCCGGAAAGCATGGTTTTCGCAAGCTCGACGACGTCCCTTTGCAAAAAGCCATTGACGACGCAGCGCAGCGCTTCCGTCAGCAGCCTTGGCAGGCCGTAGCCCGAAAGCGGGTGCTTGGCGTCAGTAAAATAGGGGATGCTCCTTTGCTGTAACGCCCGCTGCACGGCCTCCGCGTAGCCGGGCAGATCGCAGGCGACCACCGCCATATCCCGGTAACGGTATCCTGCCGCAGCCATGCGCTGCACGGCGTCCGCAGCAGCCGCCGCCTCGGCATTGACGTCCGTGGCAACATAGACCGTAATATCCTCCGTTTCACCCGTAAAAGGATGAAAGGGATTGGCAAACGCCTCGTGCTCAAGATGCGCGATCGCGGCGGAGGCGTAGCGCACCTCCCCCCACGGCGCGTTCTTTTGCGGCAGCGTAAGCGTATCCACGCCGCACCCGTGCGCGCGCGCCATATCCATCAGCCGCCCGCAGGCGCGCATTTCATTGGCGAACACGCGCTTGTCCCGGCAACCGGGCGCGGTATCCGCCCGTATGCAAAAGGTGAGGGAGGCGGCGCAGTCCATCATCGCCTCCACAATGCCGTTGATCTGCTCCGCCCAGATATCGCAGTTGTCGATCAGCACCGCCTGCCCCTGCAAAAAGGACGTGGGAATATGCCGCGCCGCCGCCCCCAGCGCGTCCTCCGGACGGATGTATTGGCTGGAAAGCAGCGCCTCGCTCTTTTCATACAGCAGCGACAGATCCCTAAGCTTGCGCCCCAAGGGATCGTCCGGCAGCTTATCCGCCACCGCCTTTACGTCCCCGGGCGAAAGGTCGCAGCGCTTATAGAGGGAGAACATCTGGTCGCACTGCGCGCAAAAGCCCGAAGCGTCGCACACGCCGCCAAATGCGGAAAGTTTGTTCCGGCAGGCGTCTACAGCCCTTCGCACCATCATGCGCCGCCCCTGGGGGCAAAGGAAGGCGGTGCGCTCCCCCGCCTGCTCCAGCAGCCTTTGGGCAAGCGATGAGAAGGAATACACATCCACGTTCAAAAGGCCGCCCGGCAGCTTTTCGGAAAGCTCCCGCTCGGCCTCAAAGGTGAACTGCTCGGGCACGATCAAGGCGCACGCCTGCCCCGCGTCGCAAAGTGCTGCGATGCGGTAGCGCAGGTATCTGCTTTTGCCCGACCCTGCCCGGCCTATGACAAAGGTGACGGTTGCGGCCATAGCGCCCCTCCGCTTCCTCTAAAATCGCTGGGTGTGCACCGGCGTATACACCATGCGTCCCTGTTCCCGCGTGCTTTCAAAAAGAACGATGCTCTCCGCCCGCAGCGAGGAAAGCATGGGCGTTTTTTGTATCTGCGCCACGACGCTCCCGTCGCATACCACGCCGCGTCCCAGCGTGATATGCGGCACATACCGCTTGTGATCGCGCGAAAAGCCCTGATCGTACAGGGCGGATTCGAGGGATTCATGCAGGGCGTTGAGCTCGTCCAAGTCGCCCGCGACCTTGAGCATAGTCGTGTGGCCGTCCTCGCGGTCAAACGCGTCTATCCCCGCAAGATGCAGATTGAAGGGGCGAATACCCCGCACCGCCTCCTGCATGGCCGTAACAGCGCCGGGCAGATCCTTGCTCTCGCCTATAAAGTGCAGGGTGATGTGGAAATTGTCCCCCGGCACGAAGCGCCCTGCCGTGCTGGCCTTGCGCAGCGTTTGCTGGATGGACGCGATCTCCTTTTTGAAGGAGCGCGGCAGGGGAATGGCGATAAAAAGCCGCATATGCGCTTCTCCTCTCGATTGGCTTATCACTTATTTTATTATACCACAAAGCGGCAACGCAAAAAAGGCGCTGCCGCGCCTTTACTGCAAGAGGATTATGCGTATTTACGCCGCGGGCGTTGCTTCCGCCGCGTCGCCTATCGCGCCGCCCGCCGTGTTGGCGCCTGCGTCGCCCGTTTGCCCCGCGCTGCCCTCCGTGCCCGCAACATAGGGCGATATCTGGCCGTTTGCGTCCACATAGACCTCGGTGGTGTCCGCCACGCCGTCCATCATCACATGGTATACCTGATTACCCGCGTGCGTAGCATAGGTGATGGATTTGATCGTGGCGTTGGGATACTTCTTCTGGATGGCGTTCACCACGTCCGGCGCATCCGTCTGTTCCACGGTTTTTCCCTCCACAAAGCCGGCGATCCCGCCGATCAGCGCGCCGCCGTTCATCCCCGGCGACGCATCCGGCACAGCCGCCGACGCGTCGGGCGCGGCGCTGGGCATGGATTCGATCACATCCGCCGTGGCGGCAGGCGTAAGCGGGGTGGGTACGGGTTCCGCCGTCCTAGAGCAGCCTATGCACAGGCACGCGAGCAGAACCGCCAACATGATAGTAAAGCTTTTTCTCATCATTTGCCTCCTATGGGTTTTCCCATAGTATGCCCGTATGAGAAGCGCTTATACCGCCCGTAAGCCCTGTCCCTATCTTCGCCGTTTTTCGTTTGCCGCCGCGCCGATATTTCCCGGGAAATCAAACCGTTTATTTGTGGTCGCAGTCCCGCAGGTGCTTGGCGGTGCTGCCCTTTTTGACCTTCATGATCTCCGCCATGACGGCAAGGGCGATCTCCTCCGGCGTTTCGCTGCCGATATCGAGGCCGATGGGCGTATAAACGCTGTCAAGCTGCTCTTGCGTAAAGCCCTTTTCTAAAAGACCCGCAAAAAGCGTCCCTACCTTGCGCTTGCTGCCCACCATGCCGACATAGGACGCGTTTTTGCCCAGCGCCGCTTCCAGCGCCTCCCCGTCGTGGGCGTGGCCGAAGGTGGCGATGACAAAGCAGCACCCGTCCGGCACGTTTAGCTCCTTCACGCCCTGATAGAAATCCTCCACATGCACAAAGACGTCAGCAAGGTCGATCTTGTCCTGTATGTATTCGTCAGGGCGCGTATCCACCAGCGTCACATCATATCCGCAAAACTGCGCAAGCTGAATGAGCGCGCCGCCCACATGCCCCGCGCCGCACATGACAAGCTGGGGCTTGACGCGATAGACCTCGATGAACACCGTGACGTTGCCGCCGCAGGACATGCCGATACCCGTGCCCTCCTCCAGCAGCGTATATTCCTTACAGGCGTTGCCGCCCTGCGCGATGCAGCTCACCGCATCCGCCGTCGCCAGGCGCTCCACGCGCCCGCCGCCCACCGTACCCACGGTCTTGCCGTCTGCAAACACCAACATCTTGCCGCTTTCCCGGGGCGTGGAGCCCTCCGCCTTGATGATGGTAACGACGGCGTAATTCCTTTTGCTTTTCCCCGCCTTGAGCTGTTCGATCAATATATCCTGCTGCGTCATCGATTTGTCCTCCCGCGTTCGTTTTGTTTGCTTGATTATACCATAGCGCATTGCCGGAAACAACGCGAATTGCTTTTGCGCGCAATTCGCTATTGACAGCCATGCGGCCGCGACTTTACTATTATGGGTAAGCAAATCAAAAGAAAGCTGGTAAAAAAGGCAAATGAAAATCGGCGCGGTCATCACGGCGGCAGGCATGTCCTCCCGCATGGGCGAATTCAAGCCTATGCTGCTCTTGGGCGCCATCAGCACAGCCCAGCGTATCGTATCGACGCTACAGCAAGCGGGCGCCGACCCCGTGGTGGTCATCACGGGCAATCAGGCGGAAACGCTGGAGCATCACCTTGCCAAGACCGGCGTGATCTTCCTGCGCAACGAAAGCTATGCGCACACGGACATGTTCGCCTCCGCCCGGCTGGGGCTTGCTTATCTCAAGGACAAATGCGACCGCGTGCTCTTTACCCCCGTGGACGTGCCGCTCTATACCGCCGACACCGTAAAGCGCCTGCTGCAAGCTGACGGCGACATGGTCGTGCCCGTATGCGCGGGTACGACGGGGCATCCCGTTTTATTTTCCGCCGCCGCCATCCAGCGTCTCCTTTGCTACACGGGCGACGAGGGGCTGCGGGGCGCCGTAAAGGAAGCGGGGCTCACGCCCGTTTCGATTGCGGTCAAGGACGCGGGCGTGCTCTACGACATGGATACGCCCACGGATTACGCACAGATGCTCGCCTATCACAACAATCAACTTTTGCGCCCGGTGCTGGACGTGCGCCTCTCGCGGGAGGCGGATTTTTTCGGCGCGAACACCGCGCGCTTTCTCTCCCTCATCGAGGAGACGCATTCCGTGCGCACCGCCTGCGAGCGCATGGGCATATCCTACAGCAAAGCGTGGATGCTGCTACACGATATCGAACGCAACTACGGCGCGCCCGCGGTGCTAAGAAAGCGCGGCGGCAAGGCGGGCGGCGCCTCCGCCCTCACGGAGGAAGGAAGAAAGCTTCTGGATCGTTACACAAAATTCGACGCGGCATGCAAAGCTGCCGCCGCGTCGCTGTTTGAGGACTATTTCGGGGATAAAAATCTATAGCAGCCTTTCCAGCCTCTCCCGCACGGCCTTGAGGAAATCCGCCGTGCTTACGGCCTTGGGCGTTTCGCCCTCTACAAGCCCTACAAGGTCTTTGGTCATCACGCCGTCCTGCAGCGTTTGCAGGGCGGCTTTTTCCATACTCTCGCCAAAGCGCTGCAAATCGGCAAGGCCGTCCATTTCACCCCGCTTTTTGAACGCGCCGCTCCACGCGAACAGGGTCGCCATGGGGTTGGTGGAGGTCTCCTCGCCCGCGAGGTATTTATAGTAGTGGCGGGTGACGGTGCCGTGCGCGGCCTCGTATTCATAATTGCCGTCCGGGCTTACGAGCACGGAGGTCATCATGGCAAGGGAGCCAAAGGCCGTGGAGACCATGTCGCTCATCACGTCGCCGTCGTAATTTTTGCACGCCCATACAAAGCCGCCCTCGGAGCGGATGACGCGCGCCACCGCATCGTCGATCAGCGTATAAAAATAGGTTATACCGGCCTTCTCAAACGCCGCCCTGTAAGCCTGCTCATAGATCTCCTCAAAGAGCAGCTTGAAGGTCTGGTCGTATTGCTTGGAGATGGTATCCTTGGTGGAGAACCATAAGTCCTGCTTCACGGAAAGCGCATATTGAAAGCAGGCGTGGGCAAAGGAGCGAATGGACGCGTCGCGGTTGTGCATGCCCTGCAGCACGCCGGCGCCGTCGAATTCGTAAATGCACTGCCGGGATATCTCGTTTCCGCCCTTGTCCGTGAACACCAGCTCCGCCTTGCCCGGCTGCTCCACCCGGTACTCCACCGCCCGATACACGTCGCCATAGGCATGGCGGGCGATGGTGATGGGCTTTTTCCATGTGCGCACCGCGGGCTTGATGGAATCGATCAGGATGGGGGTGCGAAACACCGTGCCGTCCAAAATGCTTCGGATGGTGCCGTTGGGGCTTTTCCACATCTGCTTGAGGTCATATTCCTTGACGCGCGCAGCGTTGGGGGTGATGGTGGCGCACTTGACGCCCACGCCGTATTTTTTGATGGCGTTGCTCGCGTCCGTCGTGATGCGGTCGTCCGTTTCATCGCGCACCTTGAGGCCAAGGTCATAATATTCCGTTTTCAGCTCCACAAAGGGCAAAATCAGCTCGTCCTTGAGCATTTTCCAGATCACGCGGGTCATTTCGTCGCCGTCCATCTCCACGATGGGGGTCGTCATGGCGATCTTTTGCATGGCTTTCTCCTTTTATCTATCCTTTTCTATGCTTGTGGGCGTTCAGCGTTCGCTGCGCGCCGCGTAGTAATTCATCAGGCACCCCTGCAGGATGATCTCCTTCTCGTCCGCCGTAAGGCCGCTGATGTGCAGCAGGATATCCTTTTGGCCATGTTTTGTCAGCAGCTTTGCGGGGATATCCTCCCGGCCTTCCATGATCGCGTCGCGCACCCCGGGCACGAATACATAGTCGCCCGCCTCGGCGGGAAAATCCGCGCCCTCGCCCAGCGTAAAGGGCAGTATGCCCCAGTTGATGCAGTTGGATCGATAGCGCTTCGTCGCAAACGCGTAGCAGATGTTGGCGAATCCCCCCAGCACCTTCTGGCAGGAGGCCGCCTGCTCACGGGCGGAGCCGTCGCCGGGCTTGTTGGCAAACACGCAGGAGCCAAACTGGGTGCTCCCTAAAAGCGCGTCCGCGTCGCCAAAGAGGGCGAGTATCTCCACCAACGCATGCGGCTTTTCCCCCGCAAGGCGCGCCTGCTCCAAGGTCTGCACGGCCTTTGCGCGCGACACATAATCCGGCACGCGCCTTGAGAGCGTGAATTCCGCCAGCCGCAGAGGATTGGAGCGGTACGAGCTCGTCTCCCCCGAGGGGATCAGCTCGTCCGTGGTGGTGACGGGGTCGCGTATGACGGCGCAAAGGGAGAGCAGCATGTTTTCCGACAGCGGCTGCATCTTAGGCCAGTCCGCGATGTTGGGACCCAGCACGAGCTCCGTTTCCGGCTTGGGGTTGCCAAAGCCGTTATACACGCGGCGCGCGTACACGCTTTGATCGAACACATAATCGGGATAATCCGCCTCGTATGCTATGTCCGACGCGGCCGTGATCACGCCGCTGTTTGCGGCCGTCGCCGCGATCGAGCGCGCGTCCATCAGCGCCACCGCCGCAAGCTGCCCTTCGCCGGGCTTGCTGCCCTCGCGGTTGGGGAAGTTGCGGGTGGTATGGCGAAGCGACAGGCCGTTGTTCGCGGGCACGTCGCCCGCGCCGAAGCAGGGGCCGCAGAAGCTGGGCTTGAGTATCGCCCCCGCCTCAAGCAGCGTTTCCGATAGCCCCGCGCGCATGAGCGCAAGGCTGACCGGCACGCTTGTCGGGTACGCGGAAAGGGAAAACGCGTCGCAGCCCGTGCTGCGACCCGAAAGGATGCCCGCAGCCTCCGCGATGTTTTCATACAGGCCGCCAGCACATCCGGCGATCACGCCCTGATCCGCCTGCACGCCGTTCTTTTTGATCTTGTCGCGCAGCGCAAGCCTGGCTTTCTTGAACGTTTCCGCCGCCTCCTTCTCCACACCCGCGAGGATATCCGCCGCGTTCGCGTTGAAGTCATGGATGGTATAAGCGTTGCTGGGGTGGAAGGGAAGGGCGATCATGCAGTCGATCTTGTCTAGCTCCAGCTCGATCATGCAGTCGTAATAGGCGTTATCCGCAGGCGAGAGCTTGCTGTACGCCTCGGGTCTTCCATGGATGGTATAAAACTTCCTTATCTCCTCGTCCGTTTCCCAGATGGAGCTTAGGCAGGTGGTTTCTGTGGTCATGACGTCTATGCCGTTGCGAAAATCCGCCGACAGACTTGCAATGCCGGGACCGACAAACTCGATCACCTTGTTTTTGAGAAACCCGCTTGCAAACGTCGCCTTGACGAGTGATAACGCCACATCATGCGGCCCCACGCCGGGCTTGGGCTTGCCCGTAACGTAGCAAAGCGCGACCTTGGGCGCCGCCACGTCATAGGTGTTGGACAAAAGCTGCTTGACAAGCTCCGGCCCGCCCTCGCCTATGGCCATGGTGCCCAGCGCCCCGTAGCGCGTGTGGCTGTCAGAGCCCAGTATCATGCTGCCGCAGGAGGCGAGCGCTTCCCGCGCGTAGGAATGAATGACGCTTTGGTTCGCGGGCACATAGATGCCGCCGTATTTCTTGGCGGCGGACAGGCCGAACACATGGTCGTCCTCGTTGATGGTGCCGCCCACGGCGCAAAGGCTGTTGTGGCAGTTGGTCATGGCATAGGGCAGCGGGAACGCGCGCATGCCGGAGCAGCGCGCCGTCTGGATGATGCCGACATAGGTGATGTCATGGGATACCAGCGCGTCGAACCTGATGCGCAGGTTATCCTTGTCCCCGCCCACATCATGCGCGCGGAGTATTTGATACGCCATGGTATTTTCCCGCGCCGCGTCAGGCGATACATCTGCCGCCGGCTGCGGCACACCCTTTATAAGGCAAACGCCCTGATCCTGTATTTTCAGCATTGGTTCCTCTCCAATCGTCTATTTACTTACCGAAGGGTATTGCGCAAAATGCCGATACCGTCTATCTCCACCTCGATCACGTCCCCCTTTTGCATGGGGCCGATGCCGGCGGGCGTGCCGGTGGCGATCACGTCGCCGGGCAGCAGCGTCATGCATTCGCTCATGACGCACAAAAGCGTATCGATGGAATGGATCATGTTTTCCGTGTTGGAATCCTGCCGCGTTTCCCCGTTTAGTCGGGAACGCAGCCCCGTGTGCTGCGCGTCCAGCGCCGTTTCGATCCACGGCCCTATGGGGCAAAAGGTGTCAAAGCCCTTGCCGCGCGTCCACTGTCCCTCCCGCTTTTGGATATCGCGGGCGGTCACGTCGTTTAAACAGGTATAGCCAAAGATATAGTCCTTGGCGGTTCCCGGCGCTATGTTATGCGCGGCCTTGCCGATCACCACGCCCAGCTCCGCCTCATAATCCACGCGTTCGCTGCACGCGGGATACACGATCTTCTCCTCCGGCCCTATCACGCAGGTATTGGGCTTGATGAACAGCAGCGGCGCCTCAGGCACGTCGGCTGTGCCATCCGCCATCTCCGCCACATGATCCCGGTAGTTTTTGCCCACGCACACGACCTTGGAAGGCGCGCAGGGGGCAAGCAGCGTGACATCGGCAAGCGGCAGCTTTTCGCCCGTGAAGGCAAGCCCCTCATAGGGCAGACCCGTGATGGGGTATACCGTATCCCCCCGCAGCTCGCCGTAGCTTATCTGATCGTTATAGGAAAAACGCACGATACGCATATATGTTACCTCCATCATACACAATATGCCTTATTATATATGTTTTTTGTCATGCGTACAATCCCGGAAAGCAACAAAAAAGAGGACGCCGTTTCAGCGTCCTCCCTGTATGCTTCGTTTTAGGTTCTTAAATCAGGTTTTCGCCGCTTTCCGCGTCGAACACATGCGCCACGTTGCCGCCGAAGATGAAATTGATGCTGCCGCCGAAGCGGAAGCCCTGCTTGTATTCCTCGGGAAGATCGACGGTGTTGAGCACCATGACGACGTCCTTGCCGTCCATGTTGACATGCAGGTGGATCTGCGAGCCCATCATCTCGGATACGTCAACGGTGGCAGGCAAGCCCTCGCCGGCCTTGCAAAGCGTGATGTGCTCGGGGCGTACGCCCAGCGTTACGCTGCGGCTTTCCACACCCTTTGCCTTGAGCGTCGCGCACTTGTCCGCGGGCAGCGCCACGCGGCACTTGTTGACCTCCACACAATAAGCGTCGCCCTCGCGCAAAAGCTGCGCGTCGCTAAAGAAATTCATCTGCGGCGTGCCGATAAAGCCCGCGACGAACAGGTTGGCGGGATGATTGAACACCTCCTGCGGGGTGCCGATCTGCTGGATAAAGCCGTCGCGCATGATGACGATGCGATCTCCCAAGGTCATAGCCTCGGTCTGATCATGCGTAACATACACGAAGGTGGTATCGATGCGCTGGCGAAGCTTGATGAGCTCTGCGCGCATCTGATTTCTCAATTTTGCGTCCAAATTGGAAAGCGGTTCGTCCATCAGGAATACCTGCGGCTCGCGCACGATGGCGCGGCCGATGGCAACGCGCTGGCGCTGGCCGCCGGACAACGCCTTGGGGCGGCGGTTGAGGTATTCTGTAATGCCCAGTATTTCGGCCGCTTCCTTGACCTTGCGGTCGATCTCGTCCTTGGGGGCTTTCTTAAGCTTCAAAGAGAACGCCATGTTCTCGTATACCGTCATATGGGGATAGAGCGCATAGTTCTGGAAAACCATGGCGATATCTCGATCCTTGGGCGCTACGTCGTTGACAAGACGGTCGCCTATGTACAATTCGCCCTCGGTGATCTCCTCCAGACCCGCGATCATGCGCAGCGTGGTGGACTTGCCGCAGCCCGAAGGGCCGACCAGCACGATGAATTCCTTGTCCGCGATGTCGAGGTCAAACGCCTGCACCGCCACCACACCCTCGTCGGTGATCTGCAAATTGTTCTTCTTTTCCGGTTCGTCGCCCTTGTTCTTTTTACGGGCTTTCTTGTCTTCCTGTGTCGCGGGGTAGATCTTCTTGATGTTGCGTAGCTTCAGACTAGCCATAGTTCCCGGCTCTGGCGAACACGCCTCCGCGTAGGACGCCTCGCTTCCCGAAAAATCCGGGTAAGCATTACGACAGGTCTCCACACTGCCGTACCGCAAGCCGCTGCGGTGAAACCCTCTCTTTCTTTTCGTACCCACAGCCATAGGGTGGAGTGATTGCGGGCCGTATTTTTATTTCGGGCAAAAGCCCGAAAATGAAAACACTACTATTGCCGGACATAAAATCCAACAATAGTAGTATAAAGGACGTTTTTTCACTTTGCAAGCGTTTTTGCCAAATCTCAGGCCAAAAGTCCGGTATAAAGCTGGTAATATTTCCCCTTCATGTCCATGAGCTGCTCGTGGTTGCCCCGCTCGATGATGCGCCCCTGCTCCAGCACCATGATGGCCTCGGCGTCCTTGACGGTGGAGAGCCTGTGGGCGATAACGAACACCGTGCGCCCCTCCATCAGCGAATCCATGCCCTTTTGCACCAACGCCTCGGTGCGGGTGTCGATGGAGCTTGTGGCTTCATCCAATATCATCACGGGCGGATCGAGCACCGCTGCGCGCGCGATGGAAAGAAGCTGCCGCTGCCCTTGGGAAAGGCCGCTGCCGTCGCCCTTGAGCACGGTATGGTAGTCGTTGGGGAGCCGCATGATGAAATCATGCGCGTTTGCAAGCTTGGCTGCGCGCACGACCTCCTCGTCGGTGGCGTCGGGCTTGCCAAAGCGGATATTTTCCATGACGGTGCCCGTAAACAGATTCACATCCTGCAGCACATACCCCTGCGACGCGCGAAGATCGGCCTTCCGAATGCGGTTGATGTCGATGCCGTCGTAGGTGATGGTGCCGTCCTGCAAATCGTAAAAACGGTTGATCAGGTTCGTAATCGTGGTCTTGCCAGCACCCGTAGCGCCTACGAACGCGATCTTCTGCCCCGGCTTTGCGTACAGCGTAATATCGTGCAGCACGGTTTTCCCCGGCACATACGCAAAATCAACATCCGCAAAGCGCACGTCGCCGCGCACCTCCACATAATTGTTCTCGCCGTTCACCTTGGGGCACTTCCATGCCCAGACGCCCGTGTTCTCTCCGGTTTCGCAAAGCGTACCGTCGGCGTTTCGTTTTACATGCGTCAGCGTCACCGTGCCCGTGTCGCTTTCGGGCTTCTCGTCCAAGAGCTTAAAGATGCGCCCCGCGCCCGCAAGCGCCATGACGACGGAGTTGAGCTGCTGGGACACCTGATTGACGGGCATGACAAAGCTCTTGGTCAGCTGCAGGAAGGACGCGATCGCGCCCAGCGTCAGATGCCCCGTAAAGATCGCCAGCGCCCCGCCGACGATCGCGGAAAGGACGTAGAGGAAGTTGCCCAAATTCCCCATGATGGGCATGAGGATGTTGGCAAACCGGTTCGCGCCCGTCTCGTTTTCGCAAAGCGCGTCGTTGCGGCGGTTGAACTCCGCCTCGGCGGCCTCCTCATGGCAGAACACCTTCACGACCTTTTGGCCGTGTATCATTTCCTCGATGTAACCGTTGACGTCGCCCAGCGCCTTCTGGCGCTTGACGAAGTACGCGCCGCTCTTGCCCGCCAAGGTCTGCGCGATATACACCATGAAGGACACGAACACCAGCACCAGCGCCGTAAGCGTGGGGCTTAGCGTAATCATGGCGGCAAGCACCGAAACGATGGTCACGACGGAGGAAATCAGCTGCGGTATGGACTGGGAGATCATCTGCTGCATGGCGTCGGTATCGTTGGTGTAGCAGCTCATCACATCGCCGTGGTTGTGGGTGTCAAAATACTTGACGGGCAGCGTCTGCATGCGGGCAAACATCTCGTCGCGGACGTTTTTAAGCACCCCCTGGGAGATCGTCACCATGACGCGGTTGGTCAAAAACGTCGCCGTGATGCCCGCAAGATAGATGCACGCCATCACGCCAAGCGCCTTAAGAAGCCCCGTAAACACGGGCGCAGCCTCCAACAGCAGGGGCGCTATATAATCGTCGATGAGCGTCTGCAAAAAGAGGGATTGCGCAACCCCCGTCAAGGCGCTGGCCACGATGCACAAAAGCACCAGCAACATCCGCCACTTATACGGCTTCCAAATGCACAAAAGCAGGCGTTTGAAGGTGGCTGTGTCCATGTTTTTGAGACTTGACTTTGGCCCCATCTGCCTGCGGCCGGGTCCCGGCATGGCGTTACTCATCGAAATCGCCTCCCTTCATCTGGGATTCGTAGACCTCTTGATAGATGGTGTTGGTTTTCAAAAGCTCCTCGTGCGTGCCCATGCCGTTGATGCGGCCGTTGTCCATGACGATGATCTTGTCCGCATCCTGCACGCCGCTGATGCGCTGCGCGATCACGAGCTTGGTGGTGTGCGGCATGGTGGTCTTTAAGGCGGACTTGATGCGCGCGTCCGTCGCCGTATCCACGGCGCTCGTGGAATCGTCAAGAATGAGCACGGCGGGCTTCTTCAAAAGCGCCCGCGCAATGCAAAGCCTCTGCTTCTGGCCGCCGGATACGTTGGAGCCGCCCTGTTCGATATGGGTTTCGTACCCATCCGGCATTTTGCGGATGAACTCGTCCGCCTCGGCGATCCTGCACGCGGCGACCAATTCCTCATCCGTCGCGTTCGGGTCGCCCCAGCGCAGGTTTTCGGCGACCGTGCCGGAGAAAAGCTCGTTTTTTTGCAGCACCACGGCCACAGCCTCTCGAAGCGTTTCCATATCGTATTCCCGCACGTCCCGTCCGCCCACCTTGACGATACCCTGCGTCGTGTCGTACAGGCGCGGGATCAGCTGCACGAGCGAGGTTTTGCCAGCACCCGTCCCGCCGATGACGCCGATGGTCTCGCCCGCCTTGATCTTAAGCGTCACATCCTTAAGGCACAGCTTGTTCACATCGCCCGCGTAGGAAAAATCCACGTCCTCAAACTCGATATCGCCCGCCGGCCTTTGGAATACAGGCTCGGCCGGATTGGCGATGTCGTTCTTCTCCTCCAGTATCTCCACCACGCGCTCGCCGCTGGCCTTAGACATGATGAGCATGATGAACACCATGGAGAGCATCATCAGCGACATCAATATCTGCATGGCGTAATAGACGATGCTCATAAGCTCGCCCGTGGTCATATCGCCCGCCACGATCAATCTGGCGCCAAACCACGCGGCAAGCAGCATGCAGCTGTACATGCAAAGCTGCATAAGGGGGCCGCCCAGCGCCGTCGTTTTCTCCGCCTTGGAGAAATCGCGGTAAATATCGTTGGAAACCTTGCCGAACTTGCTTGTTTCGTACGCCTCGCGCACAAACGCCTTGACCACGCGGATGCCGCGCACGTTTTCCTGCACGACGTTGTTAAGCTCGTCGTACATCTTGAATACGCGCTCGAAGATGGGTCGCGCCCTTGTCATGATCAGCACCATGCCCAACGCCAATACGGGGATGATGCCCACAAAGATCAGGGAGATCCTTTGGTTGACCTGAAAGGCCATGATCATCGCCAACGCCAGCGTCACAGGCGCGCGCACCGCGATGCGGATGCTCATTTGATACGCCATCTGCAAGCGCGAGATATCCGTGGTGAGGCGGGTGACGATGCTCGCCGTGGAAAACTTGTCTATGCTTTTGAAGGAATAGCCCTGCACGGCATGGTACATGTCATGCCGCAGGTTCTTGGCAAACCCGCAGGAGGCGATGGCGGCAAAGTGTCCGGACGACGCGCCCGCAAACAGCGAAAAGGCGCATACGACGATCAATATGCCGCCATAGCGCAGGATCGCGTTCATGTCCCCCGCGTCGATGCCGTAATCGATCAGGCGCGACATAACAAAGGGAATAATGACCTCCATCATCACCTCCAGCACCATACACAGAGGCGTGAGCAGCGAAGGCTTTTTATATTCCCGCACACAGGTCAGGAGTTTTTTAATCATACAAGTACCTTGTTTTCCTTGCCTTCCAAAAATACATTACTGTTTATCATACGGCGCAAAGAAGGCCCCTGTCAATCAATGCCGAATCTTTTCACATTTCTGCGCCAAAAAAGGCCATATGGCCTTTTTTAAGATCACCTTATATCGACTGCCTTCGTACGCAGCCGCCCAAGCAAGGGTCGTTAAGCCCGCGCTTATGCCTGTGTCGTTTCCGTCCCCTCACCCTCGCCGTCAAAATGGCGGTGCTCGCGCAGCTCGGAAAGCGGGGTCACGATGATGTGGCCGCGATCGTCGATGAGGTTTTCGGGCAAAAACAGGCGGCCGGGCATGTCAAGGCCGTCGAACTGAATCCCCATCAGCTCCTCAAGCTCCTTCTCCGGCCACGCGGCCGCCGCGTCGTAAACGGCGGAAACGGAGGGCAAGGCGTTATCCGCAAACGTGACCTGATAGCTCTCGATACCCTTGTCCACGCCGTATTCATAGGATACGACGTTTTGTCCCTCCGCGTTGACCAGCCCGTGGATCATGATAAGCGGTATGCCCGCAGCGTGCATGCGCTGGGCGGTCGATACGATCTCCTCTTTGGCGATATCGAATTTCTGGTATGGCTGCATGGTTTCACTCTCCTGTTCTGCAAAATGCATAGTTTAACATATTCTCGGCAGCGCCGCGCCGGTGAGCTTGGTCAGCATCCGCGTGCCCGCTATGCCGGTATGCAGCAGTACGCGCCCCGCGCTTCGCGCGCTTACGCGCCCTATAATGGCGGCGTTCTCGCCGTAGGGGGCGTTTTGTATGGCGGACAATACCGCCTCCGCCCTTTCCGCTGCCACCACCGCGATGAGCTTGCCCTCGTTGGCGCAATACAAAGGGTCAAGACCCAAGAGGTCGCAGCCCGCGCGCACCTCCTCGCGTATGGGGATATCGTCCTCCATAAGCTCGATGCAAAGCCCCGTGCCTTCGACAAATTCGTTGAGCGCGGTCGCTACGCCGCCGCGCGTGGGGTCGCGCAGCACGCGCACATCCGAACCAAACGCCGCAAGCGCCTTACACATCCCCGTCAGCGGCGCGCAATCCGAGCATAGGCTCGACTGTATGCCCAAATCCTTGCGGCAAAGCATCACGGCCGTGCCGTGATCGCCTATGGCGCCCGACACGATCACAGCGTCGCCCTCCCGCATGCGCGCGGGCGAAAGCCCCGCATGCCGCAAAAAGCCCACGCCCGCCGTGTTGATGTACACGCCGTCCCCCTTGCCGCGTTCCACCACCTTGGTGTCGCCCGTGACGATGTGCACGCCCGCCTCCCCGGCGGCCATTGCTATGGACGCGGCGATGCTTTGAAGCTCGTCTACCTCCAAGCCTTCCTCTAAGATAAGTCCCAGCGAAAGATACTTGGGTTCGCCGCCCGCCATGCACACGTCGTTGACCGTGCCGCAGACGGATAATTTGCCGATATCGCCGCCGGGAAAAAAGCGCGGGGCGATCACAAAGCTGTCCGTGCTCATCACAAGCCGGTCTGCGCCCGCCATCACCGCGCCGTCGCCCAACGTGTCAAGGGCGGCGTTAGAGAACGCGGGCAGAAAGATTTCAGAAACCAGCGCGGCGCTTTTTTTGCCGCCGCTGCCATGATCCAGCATGATGATATCCTTCATACATCCACCCCGTACTTATATCTTGCGGCGCACGCCCCCTCGCCCGACACCATGCAGGGCCCCAACGGCTCCTCCGGCGTGCAGGTTCCAAACAGCGGGCATTTTTCCGGCGGCAGCATCCCGCGTATCACGTCGCCGCAGCGGCAGGCCGTGGGCGGTTCCTCCGTAAAGCGCAGATCGAGCGCGCGCACGGCGTCAAAATCCGCATACGCCTCCCGCAGCGCATAGCCGCTCATGGGGATCATCCCCATGCCCCGCCAAAGGCTGTCGCAAGGCGTGAACACCGCATCCATCACCGCCATGGCAAGCGGGTTGCCCGCCTTTTGCACAGCGCGCGGATACGCGTTTTCCACCTTGGGCGCATGCGCTTGTATCTGCAAAAGCAGGCGATACACCGCAAGGAGGATATCCTCCCGTTCAAAGCCCGCGATCACGGCGGGCAGCTTGAGCTCTTTTGCTACATAGGCAAAGCCGTCCTCGCCCAAGATGCTCGCCACATGCCCCGGGCACAGCAAACCGTCCACAGCCAGCGCATCGTTTGCGCAAAGCGCGCGCAGCGCGGGCTCCAAGCGCTTGAGCAGGGGCAAAAGGTAGAAATTCCCTATGCCCGCGTCCTTCGCCGTCCGCACGGCGATGGCCGTGCCCGGCGCGGTGGTCTCAAACCCCACGCCCAAGAAAACGACCTTTTTTGCAGGATTTTCCCTTGCAATCTCCACCGCGTCCATGGGCGAGTACACCATGCGCACATCCGCGCCCATGGCGCTTTGCCGCAGCAGGCTGTCCCCCCGCACGGAACCGGGCACGCGCAGCATGTCGCCGTAGCTTGTGAGGATCACATCGTCGCGTTCGCACAGGCGCAAGCACGCGTCGATATCCCGCGCGGGCGTTACGCACACGGGGCAGCCGGGGCCGGAGAGCAGCGTGACCTTGGGTGCAAGCAGCGGCTTTAGCCCCGCTTTGGCGATCGCCATGGTATGCGTGCCGCACACCTCCATGAGCGTGACCGGAGGGATATCTACCTCCCGTATCGCTTGCAAAAGCGTTTCCGCCCTATTCGGCATCCGCCACCTCCCGCCACGCGGAAAGACTTTCCTCCGCCTGCTTCGCGTCCAAGCGTTCGATGGCAAAGCCCGCATGCACGATCACATAATCCCCGATCTTGGGCTGTTTAATAAAATCCACCCGCACGGGGCGCGTAAGCCCCGCGGCCTCGCCCACGGCCGCCGCGCCGTCAATGGATATAAGCTTCAACGGTATCGCCAAACACACGCTATTGCCTCTTTCCGTCTTTGTCCCTTTGCGCCGCGCCGATCATAAGCTGCCCCAGCGCTATGCCCTCGTCATTGGTGGACGCCCTCTGGTGATGATAAACCGCAAAGCCCTTCTTTGCAAGACCCGCGATCACTTGTGGCAGCAGCTTTCTATTGAGAAACACGCCGCCAGAGAGCACCACGTCTTTGCACCCCGTATCCGCGCGCACGCGCACGCACAGCTCCACCGCCATGTCGGCAAGCGTCCTGATAAAGCGTCCCGCGATCAGGCCGGCAGCCGCGCCCGCGCGCTTTTGCTTGAGCATTTCTGCAAGCATCGGCCGGGTGTCGAATAGGCGCAGCCCGTTCTCCTCCGCAATGCAAACGGGATAGCCCTCGTCCGCCTCACGCGCCATGGTTTCCAGCAGCACCGCCGCCTGCCCCTCATAGGAGACCGTCTCGCGCCCCGTCAGCAGCGCGTATACACCGTCAAACAGACGCCCTATGCTGGAAGCGCGGGGGCAGTTCACGCCGGCCTTCAACACGCTGTCCATGGCCGCGTATTTATCCGCGTCGCAGCCGTCCGGCAGGGGCGCTTGTATATCCTTTAGCAGCGCCGCCCCCACGCGGTATATCTCCTTTACGGCGCGATCGCCGCCCGCAAGGGGGATGGGGCGTATGCTGCCCGCGCGGGTAAAGCCCGCGTAATCGCCAAATAAAATTTCGCCGCCCCAGATCGTACCGTCCGTTCCGTACCCCGCGCCGTCCCATATGACGCCGATGCAGGGGGTTGTCAGCCCGTTGTCCGCCATGCAGGACGCCATGTGCGCGTGATGGTGCTGCGCGTAATAGAGCGGCAGCCCCGCAGCGCTCGCACGCTCCCGCGCGAAGGCGGTGGACAGGTAATCCGGGTGAAGGTCGCACACCAAGCCTTGGGGCACAATATCAAACAGCCTTTCAAAGTGCGCGATCTGGCGCGTGTAATGCTCCAGCGTCTCGAAATTCTTCAAATCCCCTATGTGCTGGCTCAAAAACGCGTCGGCGCCTCGGGATAGCGCAAAGGAAGCCTTTTGCTCCGCGCCGCAGGCCAGCAGCCCGTCCGCGCCCGCCGGCAGCGTCACGGGCGCCGGCGCGTAGCCGCGGGAACGGCGGATGAAATACGGCTTACCCGCCACCACGCTTAACAGCGAATCGTCGCAGCAGACGTGGATATCCCGGTCATGCAGCAAAAAGCCGTCCGCGACGCCCGCAAGCGCCGCAAGCGCGTCCTCGTTCTTATAGAGTATGGGTCGGTCGGAAAGATTCGCGCTGGTCATCACGAGCGCGTCCGTATCCGTGCCCATCAGCAGCACATGCAGCGGCGTATAGGGGAGCATCACGCCCAAATCGTCGTTTTCACTGCAATACGGCAGCAAGAACGGATCGCGTTTGGGCAAAAGCACGATGGGGCGCGCGGGGTTTTTGAGCAGCGCCGCCGCCGCGTCCGAAACGGTGCAAAGCGCTCTCGCCGCGTTCAAGTCGCGGCACATCAGCGCGAAGGGGCGCTCGTCCCGCTGTTTACGCGCACGAAGCGTTTTCACCGCCGCTTCGTCATATGCGTCGCAGGCAAGGTGAATACCGCCAAGGCCCTTCACGGCCACGATCCTTCCGGCCTTGAGGTACGTCCGCGCGTTCTCTATCGCGTCGCCCTCCGTCCGCGCCCCCGCCGCGTCCAAAAAGAACGTTTGGGGGCCGCAGGCCGCACAGCAATCCGGCTGCGCGTGATACCGGCGGTTTGTGATATCGCCATACTCCTTCGCGCAGGCTTCGCACATGGGAAAATCCGCCATGGTGGTGTTCGCCCGGTCATACGGCACATCCCTGATGATGGTAAAGCGGGGGCCGCAATGCGTGCAGTTGATGAAGGGATAGCGGTAACGGCGGTCGTTGGGGTCAAGCAGCTCACGAACGCAGTCCGCGCATATGCCCACATCCGGGGAGATCAGCGCGTGCCTGTGGGAAAGCGTCCGGCTTTCCTCGATACGAAAATCCGTAAAGGGCGGCAGGTCAGTCTGCGTAAGCGCAACGCTCTCGATGCGGGCAAGCGGCGGCGGGTTTTCCCTTAGCGCCGCAAGCAGCACGTCCACACGCTCCCTGTCCCCCGTCAAATAAAGCTCCACCCCGTCGGAGGTGTTGCGCACGCGCCCGCATAAGCCATAGGCCGAAACCAACATGTGCAGGAAGGGGCGAAAGCCCACGCCCTGCACAATGCCGCGTATCTCGATCTTATACGTCAAGTCCGTCGCCAACGCGTTTTCTATCCCTCCGCCTTGGGCGCCGCCTGCACGGGCGGCTTGGGCGGAATCACGGGCTTTTTCTTCACAAACGTGCCCGAAACGATCAGATCGGCGGGATTCGTGGACACCATGACGTAATCCTCCGTCAGCTTGATGGCCTTCTTGGCGCAGAAATCCGCGCAGGTGCGGCAATAGGTGCAGGAGCCAAGATCGAAAGCCATGGTGATGACGTCGTCGCCGTCCTCGTTCTTCTCTACGGTTTTCGTGATCGCCGCGGGAGCGCAGACGCGTATGCACATGCCGCAGTTGACGCACACCGTCGGATCATAGCTGATGCGTCCCCGGTAATCGGGCGCTGCGGGCGGTATTTCTTTGGGGAAGGAAACGCGGGTCGCGGGTTTTTTGAACAGATTTTTGATGGCTTCTTCCAAATATGGCAGCATCATATCAGCTTTCCCCCCTCTTTTCCCGAAGTATCTTGGTGGCCTCCACGAGCCCCGCCATGATGGCCTCGGGCTTGGGCGCGCAGCCGCACACCTCCACGTCCACATGCGTGATCTTTTTCAGCGGCCCCTCCACCGAATAGCTGCCCTTAAAGACGTTGCAGGACTGCGGGCAGGAGCCGATCGCCACCACGACCTTGGGTTCGGGCGCCTGGGCGAGCACGCGCAGCACGCGCTCCTTGGTCTGGCTCGTCACGGGGCCGGACACCACGATGATGTCCGCGTGCCGGGGCGTGCCCGCAAGCTTGAAGCCGAGGCGCTCCGCGTCATAGCGCGGGGTGAGGCACGCCACGATCTCGATATCGCAGCCGTTGCAGGAGCCGGCGTTTACATGGAAAAGCCAAGGCGATTTGCCCGCGCTTTTTTTGATGAGCTTGTTAAACATAAGCCTACCCTCCTACACGCCCAGCCATACCAGCACGAAGCTGCAAATGGCAAGGCCGGTCACGATGGTCCAGTAGAATTTGAACACCTGCTCCACCTTCAATCGGGCGCAGATGGCATGCGGCAGCGTCATGGACACGAACATGACCGCCACGCACTCCGCAAGGAAGATCAGCACGTCCAGCCAAAGCATGCCCGTACCCATGCCGCCAAGGAAAAGTGCCGTAAAGAGAGCGGGCATGATGAAGGTCTTGAGCGCCGTGTTCAGCTTGAATACGGCTAAGGGTCTCCCACTGTATTCGCAAAGCGGCCCCTCGCAGATCTCCGTCTCCGCTTCCGCAATGTCAAAGGGATGCGCGCCCACCTCGCAGGGGATCACCAGCAGCATCGCCACCGCCGCGGGCAGCATGCTCCAATGCAGCAGGTTAGGGCCAAAGTACGCCTGATACAGCTCGATATCCGCAAACGAGAAGGTGACCTCGCCCAAGCCCGCAAGCTTGCCCGCCGTAAGCAGGATGATCGCAAGGGGCAGCTCGTAGGCGATGATGGCGACCATCTCACGCGAAATGCCAACGCCCGCAAAGGGGGAGCCTGACGCCGCGCCGCCCACGATCAGGCACAGCGACGGGATGCACAAAAGATACAGGATCACCACGACGTCCATCATGCCGTTAAAGGGCATGAACAGCTTGATGGGGATGAACAGCGCGATGGTGACAAGGCTCACGAGCCCCACGACCGGCGCTGCAAGGAACACCTTTTTGTTGGCCGCCGCAGGGATGATGGTCTCCTTGCCGATGAGCTTAAAAAAGTCGTAAAGGGGCTGTGTGACGGGCGGCCCCACCCTGCCCTGCATGCGGGCGACGAGCTTGCGGTCGATACCCGCAAACAGCAGCCCGACAGCCACGCAAAAGAGAAGTCCGGGGAATATGAGTATGTAGAACAAAATCGTTAATATAGCCATCTTCTCACCCCCTTACAGAAACAGGAACATATACGCCACGGTGACGGCCACAGCCGTGATACCCCATAAGGCGTAATCGTTCACCACGCCGCTGTGCGCGCCGTGCATAAAGCTGAAATAGTGCCGCAGATTGTGCTTGAAGCCCCAAAAGAGGTCAGCGCCGCCCACCTGCGAATATTCGCCCGCTTCGCCGCCGAAGAAGGTGTCGTACTTGGGGTCGATCGCCTCGCCCTGTATCCGCGCGCCCCGCGCCCTGCCGCCCATGAGCGACACGATGGTAAAGGCAAGCAGCACTGTCAACAGCAGCACGATCCATGTGATGGGGTCATAGAAGCCAAGGGTGTTGATCTGCAAGGCAGGCACGGTAACGGGGACGGTAGAGAGGCGCCCGGCGTACCCCGCGCCCATCATGGCGTCGATATAGCTGCCCGCGTTCAATGCCGCGGCCGCCGCAGGGCCGGTAAAGTAATTCACCACCACCGCAGGGAAAAGGCCGGTCAAGATGCAAAGCCCGCCGAATATCCACATGGGCGCGCGCATGGCGGCGGGCGCCTCCTGCGTGTCCTTGAGTTTTTCGGGAAGCTGGCCAAAGAACACGGACTGCGCGACCTTGACAAACGACGCAAGGGTCAGCACACTCGTCACCAGCGCTACGAGCACCACGAATACATAGAACAGGTTGCCCGTTTCAGACGCTCTCTGATAAACGGCCTGATAGATGAGCCACTTGGAGGCAAAGCCGTTAAAGGGCGGTATGCCGCTGATGGAGGCGGCGCCGATCAAAAACAGCGTGCAGGTCTTGGGCATGCGCTTGGATAAGCCGCCCAGCTCGTCAAGCTTGGTCGTGCCCGTCTGGTGCAGCACACAGCCCGCACATAGGAACAGCAGACCCTTGAAGATGGTATGGTTCATGGCGTGGTACAGCCCGGAGGCCAACCCAAAGGTCGTAGATAGCCCGATAGCCGTAATGACGTAGCCGATCTGGCTGATGCTGTGGAACGCGAGCAGGCGCTTGAAATCATGCTGCGCAAGCGCCATGGTGACGCACACGAACATGCTGATCGTGCCAAGCAGCACGAGGAACACCTGCACGGCGCTTTGATCCATCGCGCGAAACACGCAGTAGCAGACGCGGATGATGCCATACACGCCCGTCTTGGTCAAGACGCCCGATATAATGACGGAAATGGAGCTTGGCGCGGTGCCGTGCGCGTCCGCCGCGATGGGGTGATACGGCACAAGGAACGCTTTACACGCAAAGCCCACGATCAAAAGGCCGAAGGCTAAAATCGAGCTTGGCATGGCCGTGCCGCTGATGAGCGCGGAAAGCTGCGCTAAGTTCAGCGTGTGATACTGCAAATACAGCATCGCCGTACCCACAAGTATACAGGTGGAGCCGATGGAGCCGATCACCAGATACTTGAACGCCGCCTCCAAGGCACCCGGCATGAAATTGCGGTACGCCGTGAGCGCCACCGCCGCAAAGGTCATGATCTCCACCATGACGTAGATGTTGAACAGGTCGCCCGAGAGCACAAGACCCAGCACGCCGCCGCCCAATATGAGGTAAAGCGTGTAATACTTGCTTTGCGCGTCGTCATACTCCAAATACCGGAAGGAATACAGCGCGCTCACGATCACAGCCAACCCTACCACAAGGCCGAAGAACAGGCTCAGCGCGTCCACCTCAAGGCCGATGCCGATGGCGTAATCCGCCACGGGCTTCCAGCCGCCCAGCCAGTAGGAAATGATCTCGCCCTCCAGCATAACGGGCTTGACGAGCGCGCACAGCAGCCCGAAGGACGTGAGCACGGACAGCACGACCACGCCGTTGCGCGCGGTCTTATTGCGTATGAGCGAGCTTACAAACGCGCCCAGGAACAGCGCAAAAATGGCAAGAACCGGAAAATGCTGCATCATCCTCTCAGCCTCCTTATCTCGCGCGCATCAAGCGTGTTGTACTCCTCGCGCATGCGCACGACCAAGGACAGCGCAAGCGCCGTTACGCACGCGCCGATAACGATGCTCGTAAGCGTGAGCGCCTGCGGGATGGGATCGACGAAGAACATGCCCGGATCAAGCTCGTTCACCGTGAAGATGGGCGCTGTGCCGCCGGGGTTGAAGCCGACGCTGACGATCAAAAGATTCACGCCGTAATCCACGATGCCCAGACCGATCACGATCTTGATAAGGTCGGTTTTGAAGATCAGGGTATAGAAACCCAGCACGATCAAAAAGATCGACGCGATATAATTCACCAGGATCATTCGTCCAACACCTCGCTTACCTCGCCTTCTATTTCCGCATCCGGCGAAAGGATGCTAAGCATCATCAAAATCAAAAACGCGATGCCCGTAAGCACCTTGAAGCCCACGGCAAAGTTCATGTAGGAGATGGTGCCGCCGCTAAAGAGCTCGCCCGTTTCGCCGATCTGGTAGAACACGTTCTGGCCGAACACGCCGCCGGAGAGTATGCCGATCATGGCGATAACGATATAGAGTATGGCGGCGACGGACTCGCAATTGTGCAGCACCTCCAGATTGAAGGTGCGCATGGCCATCTTATAGCCGTACGCCAGATAGATCATGACCACGACGGAGGCCACCAGCACGCCGCCCTGAAAACCGCCGCCGGGGCTGATGTTGCCGTGGAGTATCACGCACATGCCCATGACCAGCGCGATGGGTGAGAAGATGTCCGCGCCCGTGCGGGCAATGACATGCCGTTCCCGATAGACCTTCTTGGGGGGATTTTCGGGTGGCTGTATGTTTGCCGTCTCTTGTTCGACGGCGGCAACGTCCCTGACTTGTTCACTCATGCTTCCTTCGCCTCCTTCCTGCGTTTGTTCTCGCAGTTGCTATGGCGCAATATCACCATTGCGCCCGTGATCGCCGTAAAGAGCACGAAGGATTCGCCCAGGGTATCGTAACCGCGGAAATCGAACACGACCGCCGTTACGGCGTTGGTGGTATTGGTCTTTGATAGATCCTCCATGATGATGATGGAAGCTGCGCCGTCCGCCTCGGAAAGATCGTAGCTTTCGGGGTTTTCATACAGCGCCGCCACATCGATGGAGGCCGTGGTGTTGGTGGAGAGCATGTCGGACATGCCCTGCCCCGCATAAAAGCCCGTGAGCAGCAGCACCGCAAGGGAAAGGATCGCAACGACTTTTTTTGCCTTGCTCATTTCTTGCCTCCCTCCTTTGTCTTTCGGAGGGTGATCACGAAGATCACGGTGGTGAGCACAGCACCCACCGCCGCCTCCGCAATGGCCACGTCCGGCGCTTGCAGCAGTATAAATTCCAGCGCCATAAACGCGCCCGTCGTGCCAAGCGCTATGATGGACGACAGGGATTTTTCAAACTGCACGGCCAGCACAGCCGATACCACGATGCCGATGATGACCAGCGTATTGAGCACGAATATGATGTTACTCGTCATGCGGATCGTCCTCCTTAAAATCGTCTATGACCATCGGGCGTTTCGGCCGAAGCCCCCGGCGGTAAGCGCCCTTGCAAAGCGCATGGCCGCTGATGGGGTTGGTAAAGAGCACGAACGCCATCACGACGCCAAGCTTGACGGCCATGGCGGCGTTTTTCTCTATGAAGATGGCGTAGAGCAGCGTCCCGACCGCCACGCCGATCATGCCCATGGTGGCGATACAGGTGCTCGCCTGCATGCGGCAGTAGGTATCCGGCATGCGAATGATGCCGACGGTGCCCGCAAGCGCAAAGAACGCGCCCGTGAAAAGGCAAATGTTGATGATGATGCGTAATGCAAGGCTCATAGGCGACCTCCTATATAACGGGCGATCAGCACGGTGCCGATAAAGCCCAACAGCGCTACGACCAGCGCGATATCCAAGTAGCCGCTGCGCCCACTGTACACGGCGTAAAGCATGAGCGCGGTGGTGAGCAGTATTTCGATCGCGTCTGCTGTCAGCGCGCGATCCACGGCGTTAGGCCCCTTGATGATGCGCAAAAACGACAGCAGCGCCAGAAATACAAAAAAGATGGCAAAAAACAGCAATTCGATCATCATGGCCTATATCCTCCTGATCCATTTTTCGAGGCGACCCTTGATCATCTCGCCCGCCGCTTCCCGATCCGTGGTCTTGACGTCCAGCCAGTGGATGTAGATCCATACCTCCTCCTTGCCGTCCGCGCCCACGCTCTCCGCCGTGGCCATGGAGATGGTGCCGGGCGTTAAGGTGATGGCGTTTGCAAGGAAGGCAAGGCCGTAGTAGGTGTTGCGCTCCGTGGGCACCCGGATGACGCCCGGATTTACGCCCATGTCGCGTTTGAACACGCGCTTTGCCACGTCCCAGTTCGCCTTGACGATCTCGCTAAAGAGCACCACGACCCAATAATAGATAAGTACGAAAAAGTGCACGGGATTGAAGAAGTAGAACGCGTCGTTCTTGACGAGCATCCTTCCTGTAAAGCACCCCACAACGATCGCCACCACCGCGCCCGTGATCAGCTCCTTGGGATCCGTTGACCATGTGAGCAGTATCCACACCACATAGCACATGGCCGCCGTGGTCGCAATGGCTGCAAGCTTGTGTCCTTTCAGGCTTTTTGTCTGGCTTTCCAAAGGTACACCCCCTTTTGAATATGAAAATCCGATTGGTTTTCCGTCATTCTATCTCCACGCTCTCCACCGTGAATTCCGTGCCGGAGAGCAGTTCAAGATCAGCGCTTTTGCAATGCGGGCACTGTATGCTTTTCTTTTCGATGGCGCTTTCCCGCCCGCAGGTTCTGCAGCGCACCCGCGCGGGCGTCCTCGTTTCCGTGATCCTCGCGCCGCAGGCTATGCTGCCCTCGCTCACGATATCGAAGTAGGCCTGCACATAGGCGGGCACCACATCCGAAAAATCGCCCAGCTTCAGGTGGATCGCAAGCACCCGCTCCGCCCCGTTCCTTTCCGCCGCATCCAAGGCGATACGCAGGATGCTCTGGGTAATGGCCATCTCGTGCATAGGTTATCGATCCAGACAGCTAAAGCACGGGTCGATGCTCGCCACGATCAGCCCCGCGTCCGCCACGGTGTTGCCCTTTAGCATGACGGGCACGGTGGGGGCGTTGCGGAAGGTGGGCACATGGATGGAAACGCGGGCGTTGGCGGGACCGCCGTTTGAGACGACCTTATAGGTAAGCTGGCCGCGCGGCGCTTCATGGCGCACCACATATTCGCCCGCGGGCACCTTGGGCAGCTTGTTGCCAAGGTTGATGGGGCCTTCGGGCAGCGTATCCAGCGCCTGCCGTATGATCTTCATGCTCTCGTAGCACTCCAGCACGCGCACCACCGCACGGGCGAACACGTCGCAGGAGGGCCAGACGGCCACGTTGAAATCAAAATCCTCATAGCAGGAATAAGGCGAATCCTTGCGCACATCGATTGCGACGTTGCTGGAGCGCGCGTGCGGGCCGACGGCGCCCAGCCGAACCGCGTCCTCCGTGGTCATCACACCCACGCCCTGCGTACGCATGGCGATGGTCTTATCCGTAAGGAAAATCTCCTTGATGCGATCGAGCGCGATCTCCATCTTAAGAAGCCCTTCCATGATCGCCGCGCGCATGTCGTCGCTCACGTCGCGCCGCGCGCCGCCGATGGTCACCATGGCATAATTGACCCGGTTGCCCGTAAACGCCTCCAATAGATCCATCACCGCCTCGCGCTCGTTAAAGATGTGCATGAACAGGCTGTCGTGGCCTATGATGTGCGCCGCGATCCCCAGCCACAGGAAATGCGAGTGCAGCCGCTCCAGCTCCGCCACGATCACGCGGATGTATTGGCCGCGCTTGGGCACGTCCGTCTGCATGATGCCCTCCACGCCCATGGCGTAAGAGAGGGCATGGGAATGCGAGCAGATGCCGCACACGCGCTCCACCAAAACAAGCGTCTGGATGGGATTGCGCTCCGTGGTCAGCTTTTCGATGCCGCGATGGTTATAGCCCACAAACACATCCGCGCCCGTGATGACCTCACCCTCGACATAGACCTTGGCGTGTATCGGTTCCTCAAGCGCCGGATGATAGGGGCCAATAGGAATGATGTAGCTCATAATGCCTCCTGATATGGATGATGCTGTATACATAAATGGGTTGACTGAAATAGATGCCGTACGAAAATATTATACGCATTTTTATGCATCTTTCAAGGGCTTTACGCAATTTAGAACGTAATTTTGACAAGTAGTTGAATCGACAATCCCGTTATTTCTTTAACGATTCTTTTATGGCAACGCCCTGCCTCGGCGCGAATTTGTTAATTCTTAGACAACCGCTTTTTGCTCCCGCTCATTGTATATCGCCGTTTTTTGAAAAAGATTCACGCGTGAATAATTTTCCCTTTTTGTGTTTTTCCGCCTTCACAAGTTCCTATACACACGCGCCGCTTTTGATGCTATACTGGATATCACAAATCACCTTATCCTATCTTGACGCAGGAGGCTTTATGCAGGGTTTTCATTTGAAGGAGGGCATGCTCTTGGGCGCCGCTTCCGCCGCCGCGCAGATCGAGGGCGGCGACAAAAACAACAATTGGTACGACTGGTACAAGCGCGGCCGCATCCGCGACGGCAGCGACCCTTCCGTCACCACCGAGCACTACGTTCGATGGAGGGAGGACGCGCAGCTCATGCAGGACATGGGCTTAGAGATCTGTCGCTTCGGCATAGACTGGTGCAAGCTGGAGCCCGCGCCGGGGCAATATGACGAGGCCGTCATCGCCCATTACCGGGAGGAGCTGCAGGACATGCTTTCGCGCGGAATCAGGCCGCTGATGACGCTGCACCACTTCGTCAACCCCATGTGGTTTGAGGAGCTGGGCGCTTTTACCAAGCGGGAAAACGACAAATACTTTCTCGCGTTTGTGGAAAAAGCCATAAGGAGCTTTGGCGATCTGGTGAGCGAATACATCACCATCAACGAGCCCAACGTCTACGCGCTCAGCGGCTACATGACCAAGGAGTGGCCGCCGGGCGTTTGCTGCTTCGGCCTGTATCGAGAGGTGCTCACGCGCTTTGCAGCCCTGCACATCCAAAGCTATTCCCTCATCCACAGCATAAGAAAGGCCATGGGCTATGACGATACCAAGGTGAGCTTCGCCAACCACCTTAGGGTGTTCGTGCCCAAGAACCCCCATAACCCCTGGCACAGATTCTGCACATGGTTTAGTGAAAAATCCTTTCAGGACGCTTCCACCCGCGCCATGTGCAAAGGCGAGGTGACCTTCCCGCTACACCGCGACCCCGCCATACGACCCGGCGAATGGTGCGATTTTATCGCCGTCAACTACTATTCCCGCACCACCGTGCACCGTTTTGGCAGCGATTTTGCCGTCGGCGTGCCGGTCAACGATCTGGGGTGGGAAATCTACCCTGCGGGCATCGTGGAGGTCGCGCGCTACGCCTACGACCTTCTCCCCCGCCCCATCTACATCACGGAAAACGGCACCTGCGACAACACGGACGCCTTCCGCGCCCGCTATATCTATGAGCACCTCAAGGCGCTCTGCCAAAGCGAGCTGCCCGTGGCGCGCTATTACCACTGGTGCTTCTGCGACAATTTCGAGTGGCTGGAGGGCAACAGCGCCCGTTTCGGCCTTGTGCATACGGATTATGAAACGCAGGCGCGCACCGTCAAGCCAAGCGGTCGCTTTTATAGCGAAATCATCCGGAATCAAGGCGTTACGGAGGATATGCACGCGCAATACTGTAACATAAAATACAAATATAATGGGGGAAAATAGCATGGAAAAATGGTGGCAGCAGCAGGTCGTATACCAAATCTACCCCCGCAGCTTTCAGGACAGCAACGGCGACGGCATGGGGGATATCCCCGGCATCACCTCGCGCCTTGATTATTTGCAGGCGCTGGGTGTGGGCGTCGTGTGGCTCAGCCCCGTCTACGCCTCCCCCGGCGACGACAACGGCTACGACATCAGCGATTATTGCGCCATCGACCCGCAGTTTGGCACCATGGAGGATATGGATACGCTGCTTCAGGAAGCCAAAGCGCGGAATATCCGCATCGTGATGGATCTGGTGGTCAACCACACCTCCACCAGCCACGAATGGTTCCAGAAAAGCCGGCGGCGCATCCCGCCCTATACGGATTATTATATTTGGCAGCCGGGAAAAAACGGCAAAAAGCCCAACAACTGGACGGGCTTTTTCGGCGAGGACTGCTGGGTATACGACGAAATACGCGGCGAATATTATCTGCACCTTTTTGCAAAATCGCAGGCCGACCTCAACTATCACGACGCAAACGTCATAGAGGAGGTCAAAAGCGTCATGCGCTTTTGGCTGGACAAGGGCGTTTCGGGCTTCCGCTGCGACGTGATTAACGTATTGTATAAGGATAGCCTTGCCTCCAGCCGCAAGCGCCTCATCCTCACAGGACGCGAGCACTACTTGACGCTCCCCGGCACGCACGCGATACTTCACGAGCTTCGCCGGGACGTGCTCTCGGGCTACGACTGCTTTACCGTGGGCGAAACCTGCTTTGTCACCCCCAAGGAGGGGCGCGATCTATGCGAGCCCGAGCGCGGCGAGCTGGACATGATCTTCAACTTCGAGCATATGGAGACGGATCAGTATTTCGTCAAATGGTTTCATCGCAAATTCAGCCCGCGCCGGCTGGGCGAGGCGCTTGCCCGCTGGCAGACGGCGCTTACATGGAGCGCCGTGTATTTGGAGAACCACGACCAGCCCCGCAGCGTTTCCCGCTTTGGGGACGACGGGCGCTTTCACGACGAATCCGCCAAGATGCTCTGCACCTTGCTGTTGAGCCTGCGCGGCACGCCCTATATCTATCAGGGGCAGGAGCTGGGCATGACCAATTTCGATTATACAAGCATGGATCAGCTTGACGACGTGGAATCCAAGAACATCGACCGCCTGCTCAAAAGGCTGGGCTTCCCCGCCGCCGTCCGCTGGCGCAAGATGCGCCATTCCAGCCGGGACAACGCCCGCACGCCCATGCAGTGGACGGACGCCCCCAACGCGGGCTTCACCACGCCGGACGCCGCGCCGTGGCTTGGGGTGAACGCCAACCACGCGCGCATCAACGCGCAGGCGCAGATGGCGGACGAGCGCTCCGTATGGCATTATTATAAGGAAATGCTGGCGTTTCGCGCAGCCTCCCCCGTGCTGCGAAAGGGCGATTTTACGCTGCTTGCGGCCACGGACGCGCTGTTTGCCTTCTCACGAAGCTATGCGGGCGAACGAATGATCGTGCTGTGCAGCTTTTGTAAGGAAGCGCAAACCGTGCCGTACCGGGGCGAAATTTGCATCGATAGCTATGCAAAAAGCACCTTTGACGGCGTGTTACAGCCCTACGAGGCTGTGATACTCAAGGAGGGCGAGGCATGATCGCCTGTACGGATGGCGTGTTCCGCCTGTCCACGGCGCACACGAGCTATTGGTTCCAAACGACCGCTTTCGGGCATTTGGAGCACATCTATTACGGCGCACGACTTTCGGACAGCGACGCGATCGAACCGCTGCTGTTCAAGCGCACGGCGGAGGTCGGCGCAAGCGTGCTCTACGACCCGGCGGACAACCTTTACTGCCTCGACGTGCTGCCGCTGGAGTGGTCAACGACGGGCAAGGGGGATTTTCGCCACGCGCCCATGGAAGGGAAAATGCCGGACGGCAGCTTCGTGTGCGACCTCACCTATGTTTCTCACAGCATCACGGCGGACGCCGCCCCGATGCGCGCTTTGCCCTGCGCGCAGGGCGAAGCCGAGACGCTTTGCGTGGTGCTGCAAGACGCGTTGTTGCAAATAGAGCTGCGGCTCTATTACACGGTGTTTGCGGCCTGCGACGTCATCTGCCGCCGCGCCGTGCTGCAAAACGATAACGAGGCGGCGCTCTCCCTCCGCAGCCTCATGAGCTTCATGCTCGATTTGCCGGATGAAAACTACAGCCTGCTCACGCTTTCGGGCGGCTGGATCAAGGAAGCGCACCGAAACGACGCGCCGCTCCCTTACGGCCTGTTCGTCAGCGAATCCACGACCGGCGCGTCCTCCAACCGCCGCAACTCGGCATTCGCGCTCTACAAGCCGGGCTGCACGGAGGAATACGGCAGCGTCTACGGCTTCAACCTCATCTACAGCGGCAACCATTATGCCGGGATCGAACGCGGCGAGGGCGGGCTTGTGCGCGTGATGCAGGGGATCAGCCCGCATTGCTTTGACTGGACGCTTCATCATGGCGACAGCTTTGAAACGCCGCAGGCCGTGCTGACCTTTTCAAGCGAGGGCTTCAACGGCATGCGATCGCACCTTCACGATTTTGTGCTCTCGCATATCCTCCCCGAAGCGTGGCGTGACAGGGAGCGCCCCGTGCTCTACAACAACTGGGAAGCCTGTTTTTTTCAATTTAGCCAAGGCCGCCTTTTAAGCCTTGCCAAGCAGGCCAAACGTCTGGGCGCGGAGCTGTTCGTGCTGGACGACGGATGGTTTGGCGCGCGCAACTCGGATAAGGCGGGTCTTGGCGATTATAACGTAAACAAAAAGAAGCTGCCGCATGGGCTAGACGCCTTAGCCAAGCGCATCAACCGGCTGGGCATAGCCTTCGGCCTTTGGCTGGAGCCTGAGATGTGCAATCCCGACAGCGACCTTTACCGCGCGCATCCCGAATACGCCGTGCAGATACCGGGGCGCACGCCCGCTTTGGGGCGCAACCAGCTCGTGCTCGACCTCACCAGCGCGTCCGTGCGGGACTACATCGTAACGAGCGTGCGCGGCGTGCTGCAAAGCGCCAACATCACCTATGTCAAGTGGGACATGAACCGCCACATCAGCGACATGTACGGGCGGGGATTGGAAAACCAAGGCGAATTCTATCATCGCTATATCCTCGGCCTCTACGACGTCCTGCGCCGCATCTTTGGCGACAGACCCGATATCCTGCTGGAAAGCTGCGCAAGCGGCGGCGACCGCTTCGACCTTGGCATGCTGTGCTTTTCGCCCCAAATTTGGGCGAGCGACGACACCGACCCCGTGGAGCGGCTGAAAATACAGGGCGGGCTTTCCTATTTTTATCCGCCAAGCGTCATGGGCGCGCATGTGTCGCTTGCGCCGCATCAGCAGACGCTGCGGCAAACGCCGCTCAACACGCGCTTTTGCGTAAGCTGTTTTGGCGCGCTGGGGTATGAGCTTGACCTTCGCTATCTCACGCGCGCGGAAAAGGCGGAGATCAAAAAACAGATCGAATTTTACAAGCGGCACCGCCGCACGCTGCAATTTGGCCGTTTCCGCGTGCTCGACGGGCGCAAGCCCCATCAGGCGCACTGGCAGGTCACGGCAAGGGAGGGTACAGAGGTGATCGCGGGCTTTTTTCAATCGGGCACGGGCGCCGCGCAAAACGGCGATGTGCTGCCGCTTACGGATCTTGATGAATCCGCGCGGTATCGGGTGGAAACGCGCCCCCAGCCTTTGTTCATCAGCGGCTTTGGCGCGCTTGTCAACCACATCCTGCCCGTGCGCCTGCACCCCAACGGCTTTCTTCTGCGCACCGCCAACAAGCTTTACACCCTGCCTGATTGCGTGGAACGCTACGCCGGCACAGGCAAGCTCCTCATGCAGGGCATACGCCTCAACACCCCCTTTATGGGCACCAACTACACGGCTGACACACGGCTTTTAGGCGATTACGGCGCCAATCTTTATGTGATCACAAAGGAGTAAGGGAATGGAGACCACGCACATCGAAAGCAAGCTGGACAAGCGCAACCGCATCTTTTTCGGCCTTGGCACCGTTGGCCGGGACATGTTTTACAGCGTTGTGAGCATGTACCTTCTGGTGTTTTTGACCGAGGTATTGAACCTCCCCGACGCTACCATGTGGTGGATTACGGGGATACTGACGGTGCTGCGCGTATTCGATGCGCTCAACGACCCCATCATGGGGATACTCGTGGACAATACGGATTCCCGCTGGGGCAAGTTCAAGCCCGCCATGCTCATTGGCGCGCTTACGGGCGCTGTGTTCATGGTGCTCATGTTCGTGGATTTCGGCATGGGCAAAACCGCCTACATCCTGTTTTTCGCCTTCTGCTACATCATGTGGGATATCTGCTACGGCGCAAACGACATCGCCTACTGGTCCATGCTCCCCACCCTCTCGCTTGACCAGAAGGAGCGCGAAAGAACGGGCGCGTTTGCCCGCATCTGTGCCAATGTCGGCATGTTCACGGTGGTGGTGGGCATACTTCCCGTCACCAACGCCATGGGGGACGCGATGGGCAGCCTCAAAAAAGCGTGGTTCGTGTTCGCGCTGGCGGTGGCCATCCTGATGATCGGCTTCCAGCTGTTCACGCTCGCGGGCGTGAAGGAGGATCGAAGCCGCTTCAAAAAGGAGGAAAAGACCACGCTTCGGGATATGTGGCACGCCATCATCCATAACGATCAGCTGCTTTTTACCACCATCGCCATGGCGCTTTTCATGATCGGCTACAGCATCACCACAAGCTTTGGCGTATACTTCTTCAAATACGCCTACGGCGATGAAAACATGTATTCCGTGTTCGCGGCCATCCTTGCCGTTTCGCAGCTTTCGGCGCTGACAGTATTCCCGTGGTTCTCCAAGCGCTTCAATCGCAGGCAGCTCTATCTTTTCTCCACGGTGCTGGTGCTTGTCGGCTATGCGGTCTTCTTCCTTTCCCCCATGAACATGATACCGCTAAGCATCGCGGGCGTTTGCATCTTTATAGGCGAGGCGTTCATCCAGCTTCTCATGCTGATGTTCCTGGCCGATACCATCGAATACGGCCAATGGAAGCTTGGCAAGCGCAACGACAGCGTGACCTTCTCTTTGCAGCCCCTTATCAATAAGATCGGCGGGGCTATCGCAAGCGGCGTGGTATCCGCGACCGTCATCATCTCCGGCATCAACAGCGCAACGAGCGCTGCGGACGTGACGGCAGGCGGGCTGCTCATCCTCAAGTGCGCCATGCTCATCGTGCCGCTGTTTTGCATCGTATTCGGCTATTTCGTGTATCGCAGCAAATACAGGATCGACAGCGCGTTTTATGCGCAGATCCTAAACGACCTCGAAGCGCGGGGCGACATCAAAAAGACGGAGGTATAAACGCATGAAATCCTATCGCAAGGAGCTGTTCTTCAACCTGCCCACGCGGCGCGGGCTTGTCAACATCACTAACGACGTGCAGCAGGCCGTGACGGAAAGCGGCGTGAAGGAAGGACTCGTGCTCGTCAACGCCATGAACATCACCGCCAGCGTTTTCATCAACGACGACGAGAGCGGGCTGCATCACGATTACGAGGTGTGGCTTGAAAAGCTCGCCCCCGAAAAGCCCTATAGCCAATACGCCCACAACGGCTATGAGGATAACGCCGACGCGCACCTCAAGCGCACCGTCATGGGACGCGAGACCGTCGTCGCCATCACAAACGGCAGGCTGGACTTTGGCACATGGGAGCAAATCTTCTATTTTGAATTCGACGGCAAACGGCAGAAGCACGCCCTCATCAAGATCATAGGCGAATAAAATATATATGCCTTTCCTTCGGCTTTTTTGCATTTTTCTCTTGCATTCCCTGTACCGATTCGCTATAATATCACCGTTCGGCTGTCAAAAGCGCCGGACGGTGACAGGCTGATATAGCTCAGTTGGTAGAGCGCGTCATTGGTAATGACGAGGTCCCCGGTCCGAATCCGGGTATCAGCTCCAAGGAGAATCCCCTTATGGGGTGGCGGTTTCCGGGTCAGCTCCGGGGCCGCCTTTTTCCTATTTTACACCATTTCGCGCGAATTTGCTAGTCTTATTCTTGCCTTACCATCTGTTTGATCTTTTCGACCAATTCCGGGTCGCTTTTCATCCGCTCAATGATGTATTCTTCATCGTTACTTGCCATGGCATAGGATCCACCATAGCAAGCTGCTTCCTGCCTCCGCGCAAGCATTATTTTCTCTTGCGCCAATGCCTCGTTGTAGTTGTTCATCAGTATTTTGGGCGTATGGCCTCCTATTGCCGCCACAAGCTGATAATCGTTATTCGAAAGCCGCAGCTTGCACATTTGCCCAGTTTTCCGCAACGCATAGAAATCTATCTGATCGTCCTTTGCTATGCCCTGCCTCTTTTGTTCGTCCTTGAATAATTCATTAAAATGTTTAGGGTCTATCGGCGTCCCATCTTCATAGCAAATGAGCAAGCCATAATCGTTATACGCAGAAGCCCAATATTCTTTCCTCCCTTCGATCTCGGCAAGACGCCGCTCTACTTCCTGCTGCAACTGTGCCGTAATGATAATGGTGCGATTGCTTCGTTCCGTCTTGGGTTCCTTCATGATAAGCGTTGTTTTGGTTGTCCTATTTTGCTTCTCATATCGCTGTATGATCTTTTCCTTATTCGTTTTATCTAACGCATCATCCTCAACCCGCTGTATTGTGTGTTTAATGGCGATTTCCCCTTTTTCGAGGTTTATATCCTGCACAGTGATTCCGGCTGCCTCTCCGGGGCGTAAAGAGCCGATATACGTCAAATGTACGATAAGATGCAGCAATGGGTTGGCACAGCGATTGAGAAAATCTGTAATTTGCTCTTGTTCCCACGCCTTCCTGCTTTTTGTTTTTACCTTTGCTTTTTCCGCCACTGGCATTTGATGAATAATGCCGTATTTGTGCGCGTCTTTCAAAAGAAGCATAAATACATTTATAGTACGGCTGATCGTTGCAGTCCCAAGCATGGGTATGTCTTTGCTTTCCTTGTTGTACGCCATACTCCCGGTACAGGGCGTGCGATGGAGCTGCGTTATCAGCAGATCAATATCCAGCGACGTGATAGTGCTCAAAAGCCTGTCTCCCAAAATAGGAAGTATGTGCAGATTGAATGCGCGATGATAACTTGCAATCGTTTCCGGGGCTAACCCCTTCCGCGTTGCATAGTTATCTAGCCATGGTTTGCTATATAGGCGCAACGTGGTATCGTTCCGCATGATTTCGCTTTCCTTGGTTGGATCAACTTGAAGTCTGCGGCGGCGGCGCGCCATCTTTTCCTCCGCGTACGCCATAGCTGCCGCCGTTATTTCCCGGTATAACCCCTTTTCCTGCAAATCATCAAGTAATGCCTTACGCGCAATGGCTTCATCGATGGATTTATAGCTTTCATATTTTATTTTGTGCACACCCTCTAGCGTCCAGTAATGATAGACAATAGCGTGTGTTTTTCCGCCATTGCGGTTCTGCACCAATGAAGCCATCCGCATAACCTCCCTTCTCGTTTTTTCCGTTCTTCCTTAGAAAAAACCTTAGCCCTCGCCCCAAACAGGACGGAAGCATTGCTACTTTATCGCTTCATACCGTTCCACATTCGTTCCATTGAACCAATTATCAAAGGATTCCTTATGAATCCTTATCGCCGCCTTGCCGATGCGCATAACACGAAAATCCGTAGCATGAGCTGCACAAAAGTCGTATGCGCCGCGCATAGACAGGCCCATGATCTGCGCTATGTCTGCAACCATGTAAGTTTTCTTTTCGATCTTTTCCATGTTTTTTTCCTCCTCTTTCAATATCATGTACTTTAATAATAACCATGTAAAGGATGCGCCTCTTTTATTTCCACCATCTCCAATAGAAATTCTTTCGAACACGCTTGTATCCCGTTTGGTGTAGGATTACAACGGTGTCGCCCAATCGCCCTAACCTCTCCGGCGCAATGCGCCATTCCTCGGTAACGCGCCCAGTGTAGCGATCCCGCCGTTGGCGCGTGCCAATATACTTGCACCAATACTCGGCCTCCCTGATTTCGTCTACATTTAATAGCAACTTGTATCTAAAGTTAGCAAGCATTGATACCAAAGCATTTTCGCCATATACGTGCGCCAACTGCGCCTTGGATTGCGCTAAAACGATCACACGCACGCGGTTTTTGCGAAGCCCCGCAAGCGCTGCATCGATACCATGTATAGCGCCTATCACGCCAAATTCGTCCAGCGCGAGCAACACATTATGAGCGGCGAACGGCCTCGTTGCAAGATAATCGAGGACTTGCCCTGTGATTACGCGCATCACAGGCGCATATACGGTGATCTTAGCTTTGGGTATACCCAAAAACACATTAACCTTCTCCAGCTCCTGCGGCGTCACGGCATACTGGCCGGGTGACGGTCTGTGTATCATCGATGCCACGCGGGGGGATGCAAAAATTCGTATCGCATTGTCCATGTCGCTCTTAATCGACCCCAGTGTCTTTTCGTTTATATCCGCGTAGGCCAAAAGATATTTGTCTGCTTCTGCATTATCAAACTTGTCGACTTCGTTCAGCAAATCCACCGCGCTCTGTTTTATCACATGGGCTGCGATATCACACATATCATACCCCGCATCATAAAAGGCAGTAAGAACACCCGTAAGCATGTTTCGCGATTCTTGCTGATAATAAATACTAACATCCGACGCCGCTGTTTCGGGTATGATCTGAAAGGCAAGGGTTTGTATGGCTTCGTACTTATTTAATGCTCCCCGCTGCGCTGCTTCGTCGATTGGTGCAAATATGTTATACGGATAGCGCTTCATTTTGGGGCAGTGCTCCATCGCTTCGGGGGCGACCAGCCTCTTGTTCTTACACGCACCATGTGCAGCGATGTCGCCGCTAATGTCTAGTGCAAAGAGCGTCCCTCCTTTAAAATGTCGAATGGTATCAATAAGCGTTGAAGTCTTGCCCGCGCCTGTGCCAGAAATAACACATACATGCCCCTCTTGGGATGCGCCAGAACAAAGCACCAAAGACCACGGAAACCGTATAGGCAAGAGTCGGCCAAATATAATGCCATTCGCAAAACAGTATGGCACCCATTTCAAGGTACAATTGAACATGTCGCCCAATTCATCCCGTTTAAATGCCAACACAATCATAAAGGCAACGATCAAAAAGCCCACAGCTGCAATTATTGCATTGTTTATCGCACGATCAAAATTTGATTTTTGCGTGCTGATCGGTTCCCCCTCGCCCTGCAAACCATACACAGGCGTTAAATCGCCATCAATATAAGGTTCAGGCGTGCATCCTATGCTGCATATCATTATGACTGCAACCATTATCCATAAATATTTTTTCATGGCGTTATCTCCTTCCATATCTGTTGCCGCGTTCGCGCTCCTGCGTGTTACCGTATCGGTTGCCACGCTCCGGCGCACGCTCTCTTGAATGCTCAATCTGTCTTGTCAACTCAATATTACGATCCAAAAGATCACGCTCTCTCACGCCTTGCTTCAACTCCTCAACGCTATAGTTCCTGCCCCCCTGCCCGGCAGCAACCGCGCCCGTCTTGACGCGTGCCTTGATCCCATGGCCGTCGAGGTGCTTTTGGAAATCGTCGTGGAAAACGCGAAGTTCCCGTTTATTAAGCACTGCATTCGCGCACAGCTTTTCGCCGCCGTGTTTCTTGTCTGATATCGTGGGCATGAACATATAGTGCATGTGCCCTTGCGCCCGGTTTTTTTCGTCATGATGGACAACTGCACAAATACAATTCTTTTCGCCATAGCGATTGTTAAGAAAATCCGCCGACGCCATAAAGAACGCCTTTTGCTGCTCCGGCGTCAGCTCTACGGGCGCAGTGATCGTCCACTCGGCTGCATGCACAACATCTTTGCGATTATATACATGCAGCTCGCGCAGCCTGTCCTTGTAATGTGCCCAAGGATCAGGGCGATCCACCACGGCGTAGTTCGCCTCGCTGCGCGTCAAATCTATATCCGGGTTGGTATACTGCCCCGAGGACAAGCTGCGCATATCATGCGCTATGTGCCCATATACCGCGCCGCGCGTATACTTCGTTACGCTTGCCATACTTCCTCCTTTCTAACGGCGCTGCGGCGTCCATGCGCTGCGGCGCAGATCGCGCCCGGCGCGTACGCTGCGGCGGGCTGATGGCATCCCGTTTATATGGGTACACCGTACCCATATAAATCTGTTCTGCCATACGAGATATGGCAGATTGAGAATCTGCCACCGCTCGCCCCGGCGAGCTTATCTCGCTCATGGGGCTGTGGCCCCCTAAGAACCCCCACGCCCGCCCCCCCATCTTCCGCGTTAATGATGGGGTAAGGTGGCGGCGGGCTATAGGCTAGGGGCTGCGGCCCCTCGGTGTGCTAGGGCTTTGCTACGCGTCGCCCTGGCACACCTTCACCCCCGGGGGCTCTGCGTCCGGCTGCGGTGTGATCAGCGCTATACTGCGGATCATATAGTATAAAAAATCCTTGTCATCGTCCGCGTTTCGAATGCGGCATGTGCAGCTGTCGGCATCTGCGCACACAATATCTCGCCGATGATCGAATACATACGCTTCACCGTCTCCGGCAGCGCTTACGCGTTGTAACACATAAATCGCATGGGCGCAGATATCACACGCAACACCTTCCGCAGTTGACCCTACTTCGTATGGGCCATATACATGCGCCAGCTCTTGCTGATTATCATCATCATGCAAATATCCCAAAAAATACACATTATTCCCCATTTTTCGAAACTCCTTTCAAAGCTGCGCCGTTTTTGGCGCAACATCCCGTTGCCGGGCGGCGTAGCGCGCCGCCCGCAGTTCTTCGAACTTTTTCAGTTTTTGGTGTAATCGTCCGTATACATGTTATCGTCGATGGCGATGGTATACGCCTTGGCCGCTGTGATCTCGCCGCCCGGCGTGATCGCGCCCTTGGCCGCGACGAGGAAGGTGTATTCGCTGCCGTCCGGCCACCATACGGGAACATACCATTTTTTTGCCCCCGTGCCGCTGCTGCTGTTCTCGGGGAACTCCCACACGGTTTCCCGCGCGTAAGCGCTGCCGCCGTCCGTGCGCTCCAGCTCCACGGCTACGCCCTGCTCGTCGTATCGATACTCGGGGACGTAGACTACGACCTTCTTGGGCGCTTCGACCTTTTCAGCAATGGGATAGTCCGTGGTGATCTTGACCTTTGCGCGTATTTTGAACCCATAGCCGGATTTCAGCGCCGTAGTCGGCACTTCACGTCCGCTTACATCATCATAGACCGCAAAGTCCAGATCGATCTTAGCATTATACAGCTTATCCATGTCCGTGCCCGGAATATCCGTGCCGCCCGTCTGCCCGTTGATGGTAGGCGTGCTGTCGATCCACTCGGCAATCGTACGGTTGTTTCCGATGGTGGTGGGGTCGCCGTTCGGCGGCGTGTAGCTGCTGTTCGGATCGGCGCCCGTAGAAGGTGCGATAGGATATATTTTGATGCGCGGCAATCCGCGCACGAAATTTTGGGGATTCGCGGGCTGCGGCGCGGGGTTGGCCGGGTTGATGATATCCGGCAGCTTGTTGATCGTCATGGTTCCCGTCCATGTGTTGTCCGCATAGCTGTATTCCTGCGGCGAGTATGCGCCATTGTTGGATATGGACGTATCGCACGTTCTACAGGTGTTACATGTGATGCTGCGCGGCGCTTCACTCGCGGGATGGTTGGGGTTCACGACCACCTTGACGGCGGGCGTGCCCGTAGTGCGCGGCGTGAAATAGCCGAAGGATAATGCGTGGTTGCCGTTTGCGGGCACGTCGATGTTGTTCATCGTCAGGGTTTCCGCACCCACGGTGACGGTGACGCTGGTTTTGTGCCGCAGCAGACCGTGGTTGACGATGTTTACACCGATCAAAATGCGCTGATCCTTATAGACCACCAAAGGCACAACATCCTCAATGGCAAAATCGGGCGCAGGTATGGTTGCGGTATAGTCCTCGCACGGCGGCGTGGGCGGATAGACCGGATCGCCACCGGACGGGCCGGGACAGGGGCCGGCAATGAGGTCAAGCAAATCGCCCCAAGACGAAGCGGGCGAGGACGGCGATGTAGGCTCGCTTCTGCGGCTGCGCGGAGGGGTATATGGTACCGTCGTAACATACGATTGTCCGCCACTTATATATTCGGACGACTTCCAAGACCTGCCATTTGAATCCGTGTATATAGTGCTCGATGTCGTCGTGGCTGTACCTGTACGGCCACCTGTAGATAGCCGCGTACCGCCACCTTTTGATGTATCTATACCGCCGCCGTGGTACCGTCAATAGTTTTGCGCAAATTGATTTACCGTCCGGTCAGCGCGAGTTA
>JAUNJX010000093.1 GCA_030533005.1 Clostridia bacterium
TTTTGCGTTTTTCCCATTATACTAAATCCAATGGGGAACATCTCATAGCATCTTTTTTATTCATTTTTGGGGGGAGTATGATCCATGGCTAGACGGCATGGCGAATATGCGAGCGTGCGGGAAGCGATCCTTGCTACGGCCTCGTCGCTGTTTTTACAGGGCGGCGTGCATGCGGTAAGCTTGCAGGATATCGCCGCGGCCGCCGATCTTTCCAAGGGCACCCTCTATTATTATTATCCCACCAAGGATTCGCTGGTGATGGAGCTCGCGCACAACAATACAGAAACCGTGACGGACACGCTTTTTGCGTGGGTGGATTCCCTCTCGCGCGGGGACGACATGCATGCGGCGGTATTGCGGCTATTGGACGCCATCACGGCGGAGGATCAGCTGGGCGGGCTGCATATCGTGCTTTGCGCGGAGGCCGCCATGGGTAACGCAACGCTTCGTGAGCTGCTCAACGCCGCCTACAGGGAATGGACGGTCATGTTTGAGGTGGGCGCCTTGAAGGTGCAATCCAAAAACGCCGCAGCCATACGCGCCAAATCCGGACTGTTCTTCACCGTCCTCTTGGGCTATGTGCTGCAGCGTCAAAGCGGCATAGGCGACCCCGCCAAGGATGTGCTGGCGGATTTCTTTATGCCCTAAAGCGAGGTTTTAAAGGTCAAATATTGATACAATGCCGCCATGTCCTCCATGGCGGTTTTTACTTCCTCATACAAGGCGTTGCCGTCCATGGTGCGGGAAAGCTTGTCGCTAAAGAAGCACCACGAAAGGTTTTTGCGGTTGAGATACGGCTTTAGCGCGTCCGGCGCGTCGGGAAAATGATCCTTTTTATACGCTTCTCCCTCCAAGGTAAAGCGGGACATCGCGGGCGCGTTGGCAAGCGACAAAAAGCGCGCGGGATCGGAAAGGATATGCGCGCGCATAGTAGCCATCAGCGCGCTGTTGGCGGCGTAGGTGCCCATGCCGTAGCCATAGCCCTCTGTCGATATCTCAAAATACATGCAAAAGCACTCCTCCGTGGCAACCTGCGGCGGTCGGAAGGTCATCCACGCGTTGTTGCGGTAGGGATCGACGCCGTGGGTGCGGCGCGCGTCCCTGTAAATGCGGGAAAGCACGGTATTCATCTTGGTATTGATATTGGGATCGATCTTGAGCGCGGTGGGGATCAGCGCCTGCGCAAGCGCCGTCATGGGTTCCCTTACCCCTTTTTGATAACGATCCCGGTTCTGCTCAAAAAAGGTCTTGTTATTGTTCAGACCCAGTTCCATCAAAAAAACGTAGGTATCCTTGGTAAAGCCTTTGCATGCCATAGGTTATCGCACCTCCGCGCGTTTTGGTTTGTGTTGCAGCTGCGAGATCAAAAGCGCCGCCAGTATCAGCACGCAGCCCGCCGACATACGGGCGTTGAGCGCCTCGTGCAGAAAGATCACGCCGAAAAGGCACCCGAACGCCGATTCCGTGCTCATAAGAAGGGAGGCATAGTTGGGGGACGCATAGCGGATGCCGATGTTCATCATGGTCATGGCAAGAAGCGTCGAGGCGATGCCGCAATAGCCCAGCGCAAAATACATGGAGCCGTCCCAGCCCGTAGGGAAGGGCTCAAGGAGCACCGCCGGAACAAGCGCGAAGATCGTCACAAAGATGTATTGCAGGCACGAAAACTGGAGCATATCCACA
>JAUNJX010000062.1 GCA_030533005.1 Clostridia bacterium
CCATCAGCTTCGCCAGCGCATGGTTAAAGCGCACCAGCGTTACGCCGTATTTCTTGCAAAGCTCGCCCTTGGTAGCCCGCTGCCCGCATTCCCGGCACGCAAGATATTCCAGCACCGCCGCAAACGCGTAGGTCTGCGGCGTGGATATGGCGGGGAAGCCGTCCAAGGAAGCGATATAATCGCTCCAAACGTTGGCCGCCTCCATCATAAACCGCTGCGGCCGATCCTGCATGTTCCCCATGCAGATGTCCAGCACGTCGCTGTAGATATCCGGCACGGCCTCGTCCAAAAGCTTGATAAGGCTCACCTTGCTTTCCACAAGCTCGCCGTCCATATACCCAAGGTAGGGCTCCTGCGCGCCCATGTGCTTGAGCAGACCAAACACCTCGCGCTTGAGGTCGCCCGGCTGGGTGCGCTGCAAAAGGAAATCCCGCAGCAGCAGCTCCGCCTTTTCGTCCTCAAAGGTGGCGGCAAGGCGCAGCATGGCGCGCTTGACGCTGCGTTCGGAAAGCTGCGTACCCCAGTTGAGCAGCAGCTCAAGCTCGCTGCCCGGCCGCTGCCAGACGGCCTTGCGAGCCGCCGCGTCCATGCCCAAATAATGATTGAGCTTATGGATGCGCGCCACGGTCTCGTCCAGCGGCACCTGATAGGAGAGCATGACGGTGTTGCGCTTGGCGCTTCCCGCAAGAGGCTTGAGGCAGTCGTTGCGATAAAAGCGCGCGATGCTGTCCCGCGGATCCACCTTGACCAAACGCTCATAATACTCCGCCGCGCGCTGGAATTCGCCCAGCTGATAGGCGCACTGCCCAAGCCTATGCAGGGTGTTGCGGTCATACGGCACGATACGAAGCAGGCGCTTATGCACGGCGTAGGCGTCGGAAAAACGCGCAAGCTCCATCAGCGCAAGGCCAACGCGGCTAAGCTCCTCCGGCTCCTCGGTATCCGCCGCCGCGATATAATCGCACTCCGCCTGCGCCGCAGCCTCATCCTTCGCCCCATGCAAAAACACCGCAAGATTGCAGTGGGCTTGGAGGTTATCGGGCTGCGCTTCCAAAATGCAGTGCATCTGCTCTGTGGCGCTCTTGAAATCCCGGTTGCAGTAATAGGCCAGCGCCAGATTGTTGCGCGCGTCCAAATCGTCCGGAACCTCTTTGACCAGCTCCTCCAATATGCGGATCGCGCCCGCAAAATCGTCATGATCCAGCAAGTCCTTTGCAAGCTGCGCCGTCTGCGCGTTTTTGCCGCTGTCCTCGTCCTCGTCAAAGGATTCGTCCAAGGCGTCGAGTATGTCGTAAGCGTCGTATATGAATTCCCCTTCGGGCTCTATGAAGGTATATTGTTCAAAGCTTTCCCGTGCCCGCTCATATTCCTTGAGGCCAAGGAAGTTCATCCCCATGCCGAAATAGCACTCGCTGGGGCGTTGCTCCGCATCCCGGAAGGTGGTGAACAGCAGCCGGTTGGATTCCTCAAAGCGGTACATCTCGGTCAAGGTTTCCGCGATCGCCAGACGGATCTCTGTATTTTGGGGATCGCGCTCCAAAGCCTTATTGTAATAGGCCATGGCGCCCAAAAGGTTGTTTTTATCCAGTTTATCAAGGCCGCGCTTATAGAAGAACTCCCCCGTCTGTTCAAACGGGATCACCTTGCCGCTGCCGATTTTGATCTTATGATTGGTCATTCCGATTTTTCCGCCGCCTCCTTGAGCAGTTGTTTGAGCTCCGCTTCGTCAAACGCGTATTTCGCGTTGCAGAACTGGCAGGTAAGCTCCGCCTGCCGCTCCTTTTCGATCATATCCGTAAGCTCCTCGCGTCCCAGCGACACCAGCACCCGTTCCAGCCGCTCCCGGCTGCAATCGCAAATGTAATGCGGCGTCTGCGTATCCGTGATGCGCATATCCATATCCGCAAACAGCTGTGCTACAGCCTGCTCGAGCGGCATGCTCTCCAGCATCCCCGCAAGCGCCCCAATGCCCTCCGCGCGCGCCTGCAAGTCGTTTAGCACCGTATCGGGACAGTTGGGCAGGGGCTGCACGATCACGCCGCCCGCCGAAAGCACGCGCCCATCCTGCGCCGCCACATGCACGCCCAGATACACAAGCGAGGGCTGCTGTTCGCTGACGCTGAAATACTGCGCGAAGTCCTCCGCGATCTCGCCAGAGACCATGGGCACATGCCCCACATAGGGCTCGCGCAGCGACAGGTCGCGCGTGACCACCAGCTCGCCAAACCAGCCCACCGCCGTGGAAACGTCCAGCTTGCCGTTGGGGGCAAGCGGCAGCTCCAGCGCCGGATTTTCGATATAGCCCTTGACGCGCACATCCCTTCCATCCAGCCGCGTGCTGCACACGATGTTGCCCGCGGGGCCGCCGCCCTTGACGATGACGGAAAGGCGATCCTCCTGATTTTTCAGCTGTGCGCCCATCATGGCGGTGCACAAAAGCGTGCGGCCAAGCGCCGCGCTGCATACCCGCGAAAGCCCATGCGTTTCACGCGCGGCGCGCACGATCTCGCGGCCGTCTATCGCAATAAAGTTTGCCATGTCCTGCGCAAGCAGCCCGCGCAATATCCTATCCTTACCCATGTTGGCTCCTTTGTTACTATATTCCCCGTACCGGCAGTTTGCCCCTTTTGGCGCATGCGCATAAGCCCTGAATGTGATACGGCTGCAAGCGCTGGTGCGGCCCGGTGCGATACATCAGATCCCCGTCCGCAACGTTTGGCCTGCGCTTGGCGTCGTCCCGAAACCTATATTGATCGCGGCAGCCCCATACATGCGCAAACTCATGCGCCACCACGCTGACCATCAGCGCGTATTGGACGGGATCATGGAGATCCCTGCCCGCAATGTTGATGAACATATCCGGCATGCCCAGCAGGAAGCGCATGAGCTTGCACGGCCCGCGCCGCCTCGCGCCAAAGTATACCCGGCTCACCGTGTTAAAAAGGCGCAGCAGCCCGTGCCGCCGCCGCATCGGCTTGTCCTCTATGCGCACGTTGATGGCGTCGGGCGAGAATTTTTCCGCCCATGCGATCTGCGTGCATACCTGCATGGGTCCATCCGGCAGCTGATAGGGCGCGTGCGTCTGCAAATGCGCCACGCCGTCCGCGAGCAGCCGCAGCCCCAACGCCGTATCCTGCAGGCGGTTTTCGGCATGGATGCGCGTGGCGATCAGCAGGGTGTCCGCCCCCAGCATGCGCATTTCCACGATAGGCTTCATACGGGCTTCACCGCCGCAAACTGGATGCGCTCCGTATCCGCCTTGGGCGCGTCCGTGGTAAACGCCGCATAGGCGTCCGCCGTAAAGCCCGCCTGTATAAGCGCGTGCACGAGCTCCGTTTGGGAATGCGCCCGCTGTATGTGCGTTTCACAAAAACGCGTATACGCTTCTCCTTCCTTGGCAAAAAAGGTCAGGCGCATCTCCAAAAGCTTGTTTTCCGGATCGTAGCAGTTCTTCCAAATATACGCCTGCGCCTCGTCATCCTCGGCAAAGGTGTTGCAGCCCAGGACGGTAGAAAGCTTATAGCGGGAGGAAACGTCGAACAAAAGCCGCCCGCCAGGCTTCAGGCACGCATAGGCCGCCGCAAAGAACGCCTGCACGCCCTCCCGTGCGGTCAGGTAGTTCACGCCGTCGCAGGCGCACACGATCGCGTCCACGGGCTTGTGCAGCTGCAGCTTCCGCATATCCATGCAGACGAAGGGTATGCGCCGCCCCGCCTCGCGCGCCTTTTCCTGCGCGACCGCGAGCATTTCCCGGGAAATGTCAATCCCCGTCACCGCATAGCCCGCCTTGCTTAAGCGCAGCGCGATCTCGCCCGTGCCGCAGGCGCAGTCCGCGACCTGCCCGCCGTCCGGCAGCAGGGTGCAAAGGTAGGCAGCCCAAGCGTCATACGCTACGTCCCGCATCAGTGCATCATATAGCTTTGCGAACTTTCCATACATATTCATGATGTATTGTATAACAACCCAAAGGGGATAGCAAGCGCCGGAAAGTCCCTTTTGCAAAGCAACTGTGAACATTTTGCGCGTGATTTGACACCGGGGGCGCACCGCGCGTATACTCGTGGCATGAAACCACAGAACGCACAAAACCATACATCTGCCGCCAAACACAAGGGTCTCGTCATCGCGGGCGTCCTTTTGTTCGCGCTGTCCATACCGCTTATTCTTGTGCTGGTGCTCTTTGGCCGCATATCCCGGCCTGAAACCGCGCCCGCGCTGCCGCCCACGCCTGCGCCCGTGCAAACGGCCGCACCGCAGCCCGCCGCCACGGCGGCGCTGCAGGGAGCCGCCGCAACGCCCACCCCGCAGCCCACGCCCACGCCTACGCCGCGTCCGTTAAGCGGTGTTTGCGCGCAAACACCGCTCACGGACGCGCAATACGCCCAGATGGAAGCAAACAACCAAAACACGGCGGATTACCGCAACATACTGCTGCTGGGCGTCGATCGACGGGGCGATTCCGGCAATTCCAGCGCCGATACCATGATGATCGCCACCATGGACAAATCGCATAATCGGCTCAAGCTCACCTCCCTTCTTCGGGATACGCTGGTGGAGATACCGGGGCAGGCGGATTACGGCAAGCTCAATTCCGCCATGACCTTTGGCGGCGCGCCGCTGCTGATGGATACCATCAATCAAAATTATCGCCTTGCCATCACGGACTATGTCATGGTGGACTTCAATATGTTTATAGAGCTCATCGACGCCATGGGCGGCGTGACGGTCAAGATGACCACCGAGGAGATCAGCGCCGCCAACGACTGCATCGCGGGGCTTAACAAGCAGTGGGGCGTAGACTACCTTTGGGACGGCTTCATCTTTGCGGAGGCGGGCAACGTCAAGTGCACGGGCAAGCAGGCGCTGGGCTACGCGCGCATACGGCATCTGGACAGCGATTTCAAGCGCAGCGACAGGCAGTTTCAGGTGCTCACCGCCGTCTATGCCAAATTCAGGGCGCAAAACGCGGCGCAGCAATACGCTATTCTCTATGAGCTTCTCCCCATGGTGGAGACCAATATGTCCAATGAAACGATTTTAGAGTGCGCCGTGCAGGCGCTAGGCATGCGCGCTGCCGGGATACTGCACAGCCGCATGCCCGCCGACGACACCTACCGGAGCGGCCGCTACGACCGCCGTTCCGTGCTGCTGACGGATATCACGCAAAACGCGCTTCTCATGCACGCATTCATCTATGAGAACGCGGACGCCGCGCAAGCCGCCGAGGTATTAACGCCCGGCGCGTCGCTGCCGCCGCGCACGCCGCGCCCCACCATGGCGATACCCGATGTAAACGGCAACCCCGTCTACTACTACGCGGACGACGGCACGCTCGTGCCCGGGCAAGCGCTTGCCGGCGTTCCGATGCCCGCACAGACCCCGTGGCAATCCCTTGGGTCGTTGGAGCCCACACCCGCGCCATGGCAGTCCGTCTCCGACGTACAGCCCGTCGGCTGAACGCACAATAAAGAGGAGCAGCCGCTCCTCTTTTTCTATGTGTCCTGTTTTTCGCCCGCGCTTACCTTTTGATCAGATCCTTCATGGTCATTTGCCGCGTATGAAAGCTCTCGTCCAGCATGTGCATCGGCGGATTGTTAAACAGCGTGCTCATGGACTGCTTATCGTGAATATGCCGCACGGCCTCCGCAAACATGGGCGCGGCGGAAATGATATGAATTTTATCCGAAGCCTCCGCCGCGGGGCAATCCACGGTATCCGTGGTGACGAGGAGCTTGATGGGGCTCTTTTCGATGCGCTCCACGCCCTTTTCCTGCAACACCACATGGGAGAGGAACGCGTAAACGTCCTTCGCGCCCTTATCCTTCAACCCGTGCGCGACCTCCGCAAGCGTGCCGCCGGAGATGGTAAAATCGTCCACCACCAAGCAGTTCTTTCCCTTTACCGCGCCGATAATTTCGAGCACCTTGGCGTTTTCGTCATGCGCCACGCGCATCTTGTCGCCGATGGCCACGGAGCAGCCCAGCGCATCCGCCATGGAGCGCGCGCGCTTGGCGCTGCCCGCATCGGGAGAAACCACCACCAGATCGTCGTTTGCAATGCCCAGCCGCCGCGCGTATTGCGCGAGCAGCGGTTCGGCATACAAGTGATCCACCGGCACCTTGAAAAAGCCCTGCACCTGTGCCGCGTGCAGATCCATGGTGATGATGCGATCCGCCCCCGCAAGCTCGATGCACTCCGCGCACACGCGCGCGCGGATGGAAACGCGGGGCTCGTCCTTCTTGTCGCCCTTGGCGTAGCTGAAATACGGTATGATCGCCGTGACGGAGTTGGCGCTTGCACGCTTAAAAGCGTCCATAAAAAAGAGAAGCTCCGCAAATTCGTCGTTTGGGTGCAAACCCAGCGTTTGCACAAAATAAACGTCGCTGTTGCGGATGCTCTCGTTGATCCTTACAAATGTATTGCCTTCCGAAAAAATAATGGTTTCGCAATCCCCCATGGGACTACCCAGATAATCACACATCTTTTGCGCAAACTTCTTGCTTGCAGATCCCGCAAATATCCGAATGATACCGCTGCCACTATTCATGTCGACATACACCCCTGTTTTGCAAAATCTTGCGGCGCGCGCCGCACCCTTAGTATAACAGACAAACGCCGCGCGTTCAACACGATGTTCCATATACTTTCTTGCCCGTCCCAAAGACGACAAAAAGCGGCACGAAGCCATTGCTCTGGCCGCGCCGCTTTCCATGTGCTATTTTTCTTCGTCCCCGGGCTCGTCCGTGTCCGCCTCCGCTTGCGCCATGTCGCTTTCAGGCTCCGGCACGGGCATTTCCCACTTGGGTCTGTCGTCTGCAAGGTCGGCCTTCGCCTTGGCTTCTTCCTCCTCCTGCTTGAGAACCTCCTCGTCGGGGGTCATCAATCGCGCCTGCTGTTCGCGGAAGGATGTAAGCTCGACCTGTTCGCCGTTGAAGATCTTGACGAACTCCTCGCCGGTGATGCGCTCGTAATCGTTGAGCGCCGCCACCACGCGCTCCAAAGCCTCGCGGTGATCCTGCAGGATGCCTCTCGCCCGGTCGTACTGCTCCTCCAGTATCCGCCGCACCTCCGCGTCCACACGCGCCGCGACCTGTTCGGAGAAGTTGCGCTGGTGTCCCCAATCCTTGGCGATGAACACCTCGGTGTCGCCGCCCAGGAATACAGGGCCTATGGCTTCGCTCATGCCGTATTCGATGACCATCTTGCGAGCCACATCCGTGGCCTGCTTAAGATCCTGTATGGCGCCTGTGCAAATATCGTCCAGCGCGATGCTCTCTGCCACGCGGCCGCCCATGCTCATGCAGATTTGATCCAGCATCTTGCCGCGGGAGATATGGCTGTTGTCGTTATCCGGCATGATCATGGTATAGCCCGCCGCCATGCCGCGCGGAATGATGGAAACCTCATGCACGGGGTCGCAATGGGGCAGGCAATGCGCGACGATGGCATGTCCGGCCTCATGATAGGCGGTGATCTTCTTGTCCTCCTCGGTGATGAGGCGGCTGCGCTTTTCGGGGCCAACGACGGTACGGGTAATGGCCTCCTCCAGCTCCGGCATATCGATGACCTTCTTTTTAAAGCGCGCGGACAGAATCGCCGCCTCGTTGAGCACGTTCTCTAAATCCGCGCCCGTAAAGCCGCTAGTGCGCTTGGCAAGCACGGAAAGATCCACATCGTCGGCCAAGGGCTTACCCTTGGCATGTACCTTGAGAATCTCCTCGCGCCCCTTCACATCGGGCACATTGACGGTGATTTGTCTGTCAAAGCGACCGGGACGCAGCAGCGCCGGATCGAGTATGTCGGGGCGGTTGGTCGCCGCGATCACGATAATGCCCTCGTTGACCGCAAAGCCGTCCATCTCCACCAAAAGCTGGTTGAGCGTCTGCTCGCGCTCGTCATGGCCGCCGCCAAGACCCGCGCCGCGCTGGCGGCCGACCGCATCGATCTCATCGATAAAAATAATCGCGGGGGCGGTCTTTTTAGCCGTCGTAAACAGGTCGCGCACGCGGCTTGCGCCCACGCCCACGAACATCTCCACAAAATCCGAACCGGAGATAGAATAGAAGGGAACGTCCGCCTCGCCCGCGCAGGCCTTGGCGAGCAGCGTCTTGCCCGTGCCCGGAGGACCCACCAGCAGCACGCCCTTGGGGATGCGCGCGCCCATGACCGTGAAGCGCTTGGGGTTGCGCATGAAATCCACGACCTCCATAAGCTCGGCCTTTTCCTCATCCTCGCCCGCCACGTCCGCAAAGGTGACCTTGTTCTTCATATCCGTCTGCACGCGCGCGCGGCTCTTGCCAAAGCTCATGACCTTGTTGCCGCCGCCCTGCGACTGCATCATAAAATAGAAGAAAAGGCCGAAAGCGCCAAATATGATGATGTAGGGCAGTATGATCTCCCAAATGGAAGCCTCGACAAGCTCCGCAGGCTCGTAGGTAAAGCCGTATTCGGCCGTCGTCACATCCTCTACATCCTTGTTGAGCTTGCGCGCGGCCATGATGGCCAGATCCTCCTGCAGCCGGTACTGTGAGGGGATCACGGTATGAAAATCGCTCTTGGCGGGAAAGAGCTCCGCATCGATCTTGGAGTCCTTTTTAAGACCCACCAGCTCCCGATCCTCTACCTCAACCGCGCTGATCTCGCCCTTTTCCGCCATCTGCAGGAAATCCATATACGAAATTTCCTCCGGCTTGGTGCCGGAAAGATCCATGCCGCTGGCGAGCAAAACAATCGCGGCCAATATCAGTAAATAAATGATGGGTGTGCGCCATCTGCGCCCGTTATTGTTTAACAAAGTATTCCTCCTGTACTTCAAAATGCACGTCAAACGTGCATTTTCCCACTATTCTGATTAGTGTAACACATATGAGGTGCTTTTCAAAGTGGGGAATTGCAGAATTGTTGTGAAAAAGCGTTTACAAAATCGCTGCAACCCGCTATAATAGCTGCAATGGGAAAGCATTGACTGGGACAGGCGGATGCCGGTATGCCCTACAGCGAGCCGCAGCATGGTGCAAGTGCGGCGGGAAACACCGTCCTTCGTATCCCCCACGAGCGCAAAGCCGAACACGATCGCGCACAGTAAGCTTTGACGTGTGCCTCACGTTACAGGGGCGGCCGAATGACTGGTTCGGCCATAGAGAGGATGCTGTCTACATGCAGCGTCAACTCGGGTGGTACCGCGCAATGAATCTGCGTCCCGATGCGGGATGCGGATTTTTTTATTCTATTCCGAGAGAAACTTGAGAGAAACGGAGTTGTGTTTATGTACAAAAAAGTGCCCACTTCGCTGGACTTTGTTGCCCGCGAGAAAGAGATTCTGGAGTTCTGGAAGGAAAACCACATCTTTGAAAAGAGCACGGCCCTTCACGAAGGCGCGCCCGCTTATACCTTCTACGACGGCCCACCCACCGCGAACGGCAAGCCGCATATCGGCCATGTGCTCACCCGTGCCATGAAGGATATCATCCCCCGCTACAAATTCATGCAGGGGTATGATGTGCTGCGCAAGGCCGGCTGGGATACCCACGGCCTGCCCGTCGAGCTGGAGGTGGAAAAGCAGCTGGGCTTGGACGGCAAGGAACAGATCGAGGCCTACGGCGTCATCCCCTTCCTGCACAAGTGCAAGGAATCCGTTTGGAAGTACAAGGGCGAATGGGAGGTCATGTCCGACCGCATGGGTTTCTGGGCGGACATGGAAAACCCCTACATCACCTACGAAAACGACTACATCGAATCCGAATGGTGGGCGTTGAAGAAGATCTACGACAAGGGTCTTTTGTATAAGGGTCACAAGATCGTCCCCTACTGCCCCCGCTGCGGCACGGCGCTTTCCTCCCACGAGGTAGCGCAGGGCTACAAGGACGTCAAGGAGACCTCCGCTACCGTCCGCTTCAAATGCAAGGACGAGGATGCAAGCTATCTCGCGTGGACGACCACGCCTTGGACGCTGCCCTCCAACGTCTGCCTTTGCGTAAACGCCGACGTGATGTACTGCCATGTACGCTCCAACGACGAGGTGTTCATCATGGCGCGCGATCTCGTTCCCGCCGTGCTGGGTGAAGGCGCTGAAATACTGGACGAAATGCCCGGCTCCGCGCTTGTTGACCGCGAATACGAGCCGCTTTTTGCCTGCACCGCAAAGGCCGCCGGCAAAAAGCGCGCCTTCTATGTCATCGCCGACGATTATGTCACCACAACGGACGGCACGGGCATCGTCCACAACGCGCCTGCATTCGGCGAGG
>JAUNJX010000094.1 GCA_030533005.1 Clostridia bacterium
GGGCTGCTGAATGACCGGCACAGGCCCGGGATTCGGAATCACCGGAATGGGATCGGGCTGTTGAATGACCGGCACGGGATTGGAAATCACGGGCACCGTGTTTTCGATGGCGGGTATAAGCTTAGAGCTAAGCACATAGCCCGTCAGGTTGCCAATGGTGATATCCGTCCAGTTACCCTGCGCGAAATTGACGCTCACATGATCGCCGGCTTCCAGCATGCCAACGACATAGGCGGTCTCCTCGCTGGGCGCGTTGTACACATATGCGTTTTGGGTCGCCATCGCGGATTCGGCCAGCGCCGTCACCGCAAAAGAACACACCAGCAGCATGACCAATAGGGCCGAGAGGGTCTTTCTGGTTTTCTGATTCATCTGTTGATCTCCTTTCAAAATAGCCAAAGGATCGGTTTCATAGTATATTTCGTCACAATTTTATACAAATTAAGGATACCACATTTTCCCCGCCAATACAATCCCGCCCTTTGGGCGGCATTGCAAGCGGCCTTTCCGCGTGCTATAATTTTTATTTATTACAACTATTTTGTCTTTGCCCTATCTTTTTTCAGGAGGAACAGAGCCATGGAACAGACGCCGGTAAACAGCGACGGCCAGCGCGCAAGGAAACCCCGCAGGGATTGGTTTTTGCGACCTGCCTGCGCAATCGAGGCGGAACAGATGAGCCGCTCTCATCCTCTCGCCCTCGAAATTCTTTTATTCATCGCGGTATATCTTTGCAGCGGCATGGTACAGGGTCTGATCATTGCGATCCCCGCCTGCATCAGCCTTTTTTCTTCGGAAGCGTTTCAGGCCGCCATGGCGGGTCTGATTGAGACCGGCGACAGCGCCGCCTACATGGAGGCGGTGATGGAAAGCGCAAGCAGCCTTCCTTCGTGGCTGCATATCCTCAATCTTTTCAGCACCGTTATCATCATCATCGGCGTAATCGTCTACTGCCGCTATATCGAAAAGCGCAGCCTGCGTTCCATGGGCTTGGTTCGCAACGGCGCTTTGCGGGAATACCTGCTGGGGCTTGGCATAGGCTTCGCGCTGTTTTGCGCGGCGCTGCTTCTTTGCCTTGTCACGGGCACACTGACCATCGACGGGATCGCCGAAAGCTTCGCCCCGCTTAGCGTCCTGCTTTTCTTCTTCGCGTATCTGGTGCAGGGCATGAATGAGGAGCTGCTTTGCCGTGGGTATTTCATGATCTCGGTCGCCCGGCGCCAATCCCTGCCCGTTGCGATTTTCACGAACGCTGCGCTCTTTGCCGCGCTTCACCTTGCGAACACTGGCATTGGCGTGCTGTCGCTTATCAACCTTTTCCTCTTTGGCGTGCTCATGTCCGTCTATATGCTTAAGCGCGGCAGCATTTGGGGCGCCGCCGCCATGCACAGCATCTGGAATTTTGTGCAGGGCAATCTTTTTGGCATATCCGTGAGCGGCACCGACGCCGGCGCCTCGGTTTTCGCCTCGACCCTTACCGCGCGCGGAACGCTGATCAACGGCGGCGTGTTTGGCTTAGAGGGCGGGCTTGCCGTCACGCTGGTGCTTGTAAGCGCCATTCTGTTCCTCACCTTCAAGCTGCCCCCCAAGGTGGATTTTCAGCGCCTCACTTATTAGACTTTCCGTTT
>JAUNJX010000010.1 GCA_030533005.1 Clostridia bacterium
GAACCTACACCCGAACCTACGCCGGAGCCTACGCCTGAACCTACACCAAAACCCGCGGACAAGCCCGTACAGGAGGATACCGCCGTGCAAGGCTCTATAAAGGGAAAGATTATCGGCTTGGATGCGGGGCATCAGCTGCATGCCAACAGCGAGCAAGAGCCCGTAGCGCCCGGCGCAAGCGAAACCAAAAAGAAGGTATCCTCCGGCACGCAGGGAAAGTACACGCGCGTGCCTGAGCACGAGGTCAATTTGAACGTGGCGCTGCTGCTTGAAACCCTGCTGCGGGAAGCGGGCGCTGAGGTTGTGATGGTGCGCACCACGGCGGACGTGGATATTTCCAATGTGGAGCGGGCACAGCTGTTCAACCGCTATTGCGTCGATTTAGGCGTACGGCTGCACTGCAACGGCAGCGACGATACGGGCGTACATGGCGCTTACATGCTTGTGCCGGGGCAGAAGGACTACCCGTATTATGCGGAAAGCATTCGCGCCGCACAATGTATCATCGATGCGTACTGCGAAGCCACCGGGTTTGCTATGGCAAAGAAGGGGATCAGCGGACGCACAGACCAAACGGGCTTCAACTGGTGCGAACGCCCCGTGTGCAATATCGAGATGGGGTATATGACCAACGAGAGGGACGACTATATGCTTACGGATAAGGCAATGCAGGCGCGAATGGCGCAGGGCATTTATGAGGGCATCGTGAACTATTTCAACACGGCGGCTTAGGACGCCCTATGGACATTTGCATCGAATGACGTTATGATGATGCCAAGATGAAGGGTGACAAGATGAATAAAGAAACGATCCGGAAATTGACGTTTAGCGGTCTGTTGGCCGCCGAGATCATACTGCTGACTACCTTGGTGGCGATTCCCATGCCTGGTGGCTTGGGCTTTCTCAATTTGGGGGATGCAGGCGTGCTGTCCGCCGCCTTTATTTTGGGTTCGCCATGGGGCGTGCTCTGCGCGGGCATGGCGTCTGCGGCGTCGGATCTGCTGCTGGGGTATGCGGTATACGCACCGGCGACCTTTATTGTCAAGGGCGCCATGGCGGGGCTGTTTATTCTGCTTAGACGTGTGATGAAGGAAAAGGGGCTGCTCGTTGCGTTCCTCGTTTCATCGCTGTGCGTGCCGGCGGGCTACTTCCTTTATGAAGCGCTGCTCTATGGCGCGGCGGCCGCTGCGCCCAATATGCTTTTCAACGCCGTGCAGGGGCTCATTGGAGCCGGTGTTGCCTATGCGACGCACGGTTTTCTTGCAAAGCTTCTCCAACGCATGCACTAAGGAGACGCTATTCGTTTTCTATTGTTAGTTCCATGCCAACGCCGCCGCCTTTTCGTGCTTCCAGCAAGGCGAGGCGGTTTCTTTGTATACACACCCGCTTGGGCTGCAAATCATGCTCGATGAGCGCCGCGCAGCAATCCGCGAATTGCGAAACAGGACAACATACATACAACCTGCCGCTTTCCTTGAGGAGACGCGCTGCGCAAGCGGCGACGTCACGAAGCGTGCAGCTATCCTGATGACGGCTCTGTCTGCGCTGTTCATCGGCGCTTTGCGTACCGCCGCTATAATAAGGCGGATTGCATATTGCGGCGTCGAAGTTCTCAAAGCCCGCTTTGGGGCGCAGGGTGCGAAGGTCGGCGCAGCGTATGTCGATCGCATCCTCCTGCGCGTTCAATTTCACGGATTCCAAGGCCAAAGCGCACATATCCGCCCGGATGTCCACGGCGGTAAAGCGCGCGCCGTAGCGACCGTTGAGAAGAATCGCAAGTATACCTGTGCCCGTGCCGAGATCCAGCGCGCGTTCGCTTTTTTTCAGCCGTGCGAAATTCGCTAACGAAATCGCGTCGCCGCCATAGGAAAAGGCGGGCTTTTCCACCCGTATCCGCAGTCCGTTTTCCATTAAATCTTCCGTTATGATCATAGCATCAGTATACCATATCCGCCCGCAGGCGGCATAGCATGAATCAACGATTTTGCTAAGAGATATTGACATAACTAAAATACAAGTATATGCTAAAAGACAAGAGAACTAACCATACAACTTATCATTATCAATTAAAAAAGGATACTTGAGCCTGTGAGCGAACATAAGTACACCATGCTTGCGAACCGTCTGCGTACGGACATACAGAACGGCGTCTATGCGGCCGGGGCGCGTATGCCCAGCGAAAACGATCTGATCGGCACGTATGGATTCAGCCGGCAGACCGTGCGGCAGGCGATGCAAATTCTGGAGGACGAGGGTCTTGCCCAGCGTCTGCGCGGCAGCGGCACTTACGTCAGGGACGGCGTAAAGACGAAATCAAAAAGCTACAATGTCGGCATTATCACGACCTATATCCGCGAATATATCTTTCCCGCGGTCTTGGAAGGGATTGAAAAGGAGATGAGCGATCATCATTACGCCTCGATCCTTGCCGCCACCAATAACCGTGTAGATAACGAACGGCGTGTGCTGCTGGATTTTTTGCAAAGACCTGTCGATGGGCTGATCATCGAAGGGACAAAGACCGCGCTTCCCAATCCGAACATCGACTTGTATCGGAAAATCAATGAGATGCACATTCCAATGGTGTTTATCAACGGCTTCTACAGCGAGCTCGTCGATCCTGTTTATGTGGTGACGGACGATCGGCAAGGCGGTTATGACGCCTGCTCCTTCCTGCTCCATAAGGGGCGAAGGAAGCTGTGCGGCATATTCAAAAGTGACGATATGCAGGGTCACGAACGCTATGCCGGCATGATGGCGGCGCTGATCGATCGGCATGTAAGCGTCTCGGACGATCATCTGCTATGGTTTACGACGGGTGATCATGCGCAGGTGTTGGAGCGCGCGGTGCTGGAGACGGTGCGGCATTGCGATGGCGTCGTATGCTATAACGACGAGGTGGCGGTAACGCTCATGCGTCAGCTTGAAAAGGAAGGCATGCGCGTGCCGGAGGATGTGGCCGTGATCAGCTTTGATAACAGCATCTATGCGGGCATTACCAGCGTACCCATCACGTCCTTGGATCATCCGAAGGAGAAGCTGGGCGCGCTGGCCGCGAAAAAGCTGATCAACCTCATGAACGGCGAAGCGGAAACGTCCAGCGTATTATCATGGGGCTTTTCGGAAAAACAAAGCACTTGAGCCTGCGAATGGGCGGTGCGGCAGGAAGCGCGCGCCGCAGCGAATATAAAAACAAAAGTATAACGGAGGAGAACGGATGGAAAAGACGATTGCCGCCAATATAGCGGCCGCGAATACCTGCTTGGGCATTGAGTTTGGCTCAACCCGCATCAAGGCGATCCTGATCGACGATACGCACCAGCCCATCGCATCGGGCAGCTTCGCCTGGGAAAACGCGCTGGTGGACGGTATCTGGACGTATTCGACCGAGGATATCTGGCATGGCCTGCAAGCCTGCTATGCCGATCTAAAGGCGGAGGTGCAAAGCCGCTATGGCGTGACGCTCAAGCGCGTAGGCGCTATGGGTTTTTCTGCCATGATGCATGGCTATATGGCCTTTGATAAGGCGGACGAACAGCTTGTGCCCTTCCGCACATGGCGCAACACCATTACGGGTGAGGCGGCGGAGAAGCTTACGGCGCTGCTCGATTTCAACATTCCCCAAAGGTGGAGCATTGCGCATCTGTATCAAGCTATTTTGAATGGGGAGGCGCATGTGCCGCAGGTTGCGCACATCACGACGCTTGCGGGATATATCCACTGGCAGCTTACGGGCGAAAAGGTCGTGGGCGTGGGCGAAGCGAGCGGCATGTTCCCCATCGACAGCGCTGCCTGCGCGTTCGACAAGGCGCTGCTTGCACGCTTTGATCAAATCGAGGCGGTCAAGGCGATGCCCTGGCGCATAGAGGATATTCTTCCCAAGGTGCTCTGCGCAGGGGAAGCGGGCGGCACGTTGAGCGCGCGCGGCGCAAGGCTTTTAGACCCAAGCGGCGATTTGGAAGCCGGCATTCCTCTTTGTCCGCCCGAGGGCGACGCGGGCACGGGCATGGTGGCGACCAACGCCGTATCCGCGCGCAGCGGCAACATCAGCGCGGGCACAAGCGTTTTTGCCATGGTCGTGCTGGAAAAGCCGCTCTCAAAGGTCTATACCAAGATCGACATGGTGACTACCCCCTCCGGCGAACCTGTGGCGATGGTGCACAGCAACAACTGTACGGGCGATCTGGACGCGTGGGTGGGGCTGTTCAGGGAGACACTGCAGGCGTTTGGCGCGCAGCCTGACATGGATACGCTTTATGGCACGTTGTATCGTGCGGCATTGTCCGGCGAAGCGGACTGCGGCGGGCTGCTTGCCTATAACTATATCTCCGGCGAGCATTTGACCGGCTTTGACGAGGGTCGTCCCCTGTTTGTGCGCACGCCCAACGCGGCGTTCAATCTGCAAAACTTCATGCGCGTGCATCTCTATACGGCACTGGGGGCGCTCAAGATGGGCATGGATATTTTGCTCAAGCAGGAGCGCGTGTCGTTGGATCGCATTACGGGTCACGGAGGACTTTTCAAGGTCAAGGGTGTGGGGCAAAGGTTTATGGCGGCCGCGCTCAACGCGCCCGTGTCCGTTATGGAAAACGCGGGCGAAGGCGGCCCATGGGGCATGGCGATCCTTGCGGCGTATAGGATGAATAAGAGAAGCGGCGAAGCTTTGGACGATTACCTTGCAAACAGGGTGTTTGCCAACAGCAGCGCCGTCACGGCGCAGCCGGACGCGCAGGATGCGAAAGGCTTTGAAGCCTTTATGGCGCGCTATGCGGCGGGCGAAAGCATTGAGCGCGCGGCGATTGCGGCGTTACCGAATGACTAAAAGGACAGGAGACAGCATATGAAAGCATACACATTTTGGTTTATCACCGGCACGCAGACGCTTTACGGCGATGAGGTCATCCATCAGGTCAACGAGCATGCCAACATCATGGCGGCAGGCTGGAACGACGACGCGCGTATTCCCTGCACCATCATCCCGAAAGGCGCCGTGATCGACGCGCAAAGCATCAAGGAAACCATCATGGCCGCCAACAACGACCCGGCCTGCGCGGGCGTGATCACATGGATGCATACCTTCTCGCCCAGCAAGATGTGGATACCCGGCCTAAAACGCCTGCAAAAGCCATGGCTGCATCTGAACACCCAGTTCAACAGGGATATTCCGTGGGGCGGTATCGATATGGATTTCATGAACCTGAACCAGTCCGCGCACGGCGACCGCGAGCATGGCTTCATCGGCGCGCGCATGCGCATGCCGCGAAAGGTGATCAGCGGCTTTTGGCAGGATGATACCGTCAAAGCGCGCATGGGACACTGGATGCGAAGCGCTGTGGGCGCGTACGAATCCAACCGTCTCAAGGTATGCCGCTTCGGCGATAATATGCGGGATGTGGCCGTGACCGAGGGCAATAAGGTGGAAGCGGAGATCAAGCTTGGCTGGAGTGTAAACGGTTACGGCGTGGGCGATTTGCTCCGCTATATTGACGCTGTGTCGGAAGCGGAAATCGACGCCAAAATGGAAGAATACCGGATGCGCTATGATATGGCGACGGAAAATATCGAAGCCGTGCGCTATCAGGCTCGTGAGGAGGTCGCCATGCGGCGCTTTATGGAGGAAGGCGGCTTTGGTGCGTTTACCAACACCTTCCAGGATTTGCAGCAGATGCGGCAGCTTCCGGGTCTTGCTACGCAAAACATGATGCGCGACGGCTATGGCTTTGGCGCGGAGGGAGATTGGAAGCTTGCGGGTCTTGGCCGCGTGATGAAGCTTATGGCAAAAGGCTTGCCCGGCGGCACGGCCTTTATGGAGGATTATACCTATCATATGGAACCCGGCCGCGAGGCGATCCTAGGGGCGCATATGCTGGAGGTCGATCCCGACATCGCGGCGGATCGCCCCAAGATCGAGGTGTATCCGCTGGGGATAGGCGACAGGGAGGATCCCGCGCGGCTCACCTTCCAAACCGGCAGCGGCAAGGCTATCGTGGCGACGCTGGTTGACATGGGGGATCACCTTCGCATGATCGTCAACGACGTGGAAGCCTGCACGCCCTATGAGGATATGCCAAAGCTTCCCACGGCGCGCGTGATGTGGAAGCCCTATCCCAACCTGTATACCTCCGCGGAAGCATGGATACAGGCGGGCGGCGCGCACCACACCATTTTGAGCTATCAGCTGGACGCGGAGCACCTGCGGGATTTCTGCACCATGATGGATATCGAGTTCGTACATATCGGCGCGGACACAAAAATGGAAGCCTTTGAAAAGGAACTGCTGCTTTCGGATATGCTCTGGAAGCTGCGCTAAGGGAGAAAAAACGATGCTGCAAACACTGAAAGAACAGGTCTTTGAAGCGAATATGTTGCTGCCCAAATACGGCCTTGTGGTGTTTACATGGGGAAATGTTTCGGGCATAGACCGTGAAAAGGGCATATTCTGCATCAAGCCCTCCGGCGTGCCCTATAAGGACATGACGGCAGCGGATATGGTGCTTGTGGATATGGAGGGAAAGCGCGTGGAGGATGGCAAAAAGCCTTCCTCCGATATGCCGACGCATTTGGCGCTGTACCGCGCCTTTCAAGCAGTGGGCGGCGTGGTGCATACCCATTCCCGGTGGGCTACGATCTTCGCGCAGGCTCACCGTTCCATCCCGCCGTTGGGTACGACGCACGCGGATTACTTTTACGGGGAGATCCCTTGCACAAGGCAGCTTACGCAGGCAGAGATCAACCGGGATTATGAAGGGGAAACGGGTACGGTGATTGTGGAAGCGCTGCGCGGCCATGATCCTATTGCCATGCCGGGTGCGCTGGTTGCGGGTCACGGCCCCTTCACATGGGGGACGGACGCTTTGAACGCCGTGCATAACGCCGTGGTACTGGAGGAGGTCGCCATGATGGCATGGCACACGCAGAAGCTGAATCCGGAGGCAAGGCTCGATCAGACGCTGCTCGACAAGCATTATCTGCGCAAGCACGGTAAAAACGCTTACTACGGGCAATAGCTGCGCCCTCCTATAGAATCAGAAAAGCCGGCCTGTCGTAGCCGGCTTTTCTGGTTCTTACGGTTAAAGGGCTGTGCGGCGCGCCTGTGAGATCTCCTCGCGGATACGGCGGCTGGTGTCGTCAAAAAGCAGCTCCCGGTTGTGGCGGAAATAAGCGTCGCAGCCGAAATTCTCCACGAACCAAGAGGTGTCGTAGCCCGCCGTGATCTCGGTAACGAAAATGACCATTTCCTGGCTGTCGCCAAAGGTCTCCTCTAAGAAAGCGAAGGCGTGATCCAGGCATGCGCCCGCCTGCTCGCTTAACGCGCTTCTTTCCTCCACCTGCTTGGAGAAAAGCACGCGAAGCATATCCATGGCGTCACTGTCCGCGGGCGCTTCCTTTTCCAGCGCATGCAGATAACCTTCCAGCGTTTGCAGCTCGGCTGCGGAAAGACCCTTGGACTCCTTATCCTGCCAATGTGCTTCCTTGGCCTGCCGCGTGGCCTGCTGACGAAGAAGGAGCTGCTCGCGCAGGGCGGATAGCGGCTCCGCACCGCCTTCTATGGCGTTTCGCACGGCGGTGAGGGAGGCGTGAAGCTGCGCGGTCAGCGCATCCTGCTTGCGGGCAGCGCGCGCTTCCTCCGCGAGGCGGGCATACACGAGCCCCATCACGGACAGCTTTTCATCAAAGGGGGCGGCGCGAAGCTCCGTGACGGTAAAGGGCTCCCACGCGCCCTTTAGGATATCCTCCACATGATAGGTGCGGGCGTATTTGTAGTAAAGAGCAAGATAGTTTGCAAAATCCTTGGCGATAGAGGGGAACTGGATGTACTGCTCGATCACCTCACGCCCCGCTTCGATCCCCAGCGTTTCGTAAGCGATGAGCAATTCGGAAAGATCCTCCCAGCCGCGCGCCGTAGCAAAGGAAAGCCCGTCCACCGTCGTTTCCACTCGGTAGAAGTTGTTCTTTTTGATATCCAAATAGGAAAGCACCGCGCCGTGCAAGCCTTTGCGCAGGGCGTATTCTTTCCACACGCCGTAATCCTGCTCCACGTCGATGCGCTTGACGCGATCCAGCGTCACCACGTCAAAATCGCGCACGGATTTGTTGTATTCGGGCGGGTTGCCCGCCGCCACGATGATCCAGCCCTCGGGCAGCGCCTGATTGCCAAAGGTCTTGCATTGCAGGAATTGCAGCATCATGGGCGCCAAGGTCTCGGATACGCAGTTGATCTCATCTAAAAACAGCATACCCTGCCGCAAACCCGTTTTTTCCATCAGCTCGTAGACCGACGCGAGTATCTCGCTCATGGTATAGAGGGTAACGGCATGCGTTTCACCGTCGTAGGTGCGGTTTTCAATAAAGGGAAGCCCCACGGCGCTTTGCCGCGTGTGGTGGGTGATGGAATAGGCCACCAGCCCTACGCGCATCTCCGCCGCGACCTGCTCCATGATCTGCGTTTTGCCTACGCCCGGCGGGCCCATGAGCAGCACGGGGCGCTGCCGTATGGTGGGGATGAGGTAATTGCCTTGCGCATCCTTGGCAAGATAGGCGCGCAGGGTGTTGGCGATCTCGGTTTTGGCCTGCTTGATATTCATGTAATGGGTTCCTCCCTTTTGGTGTTGTCATAAGCGGTTTCCAATTCGTCGCGCGCAAGCATAAGGCGAATGGCCCAAGGGGGCGTTTCCATCTCTATGGCGGGGTTTTCCAGCATCACAAACGCGACGTCGTAGGGCGGGCGCTTTTTAGGATAGATGCCCATGCCGTCCGTAAAATACAGAAGCCCGCGAAGCTGCGTAAACACCCCTTCGTCCAACAGCGTCTGCACATGCTCGAATACGGGGCGAAAATCCGTGGCGCTGCCGCCGGTAAGCTGAAAATGCTCCATATAGTCCTGCAGCTCGCGCATATCATGGATGGCTACGTCGCTTCTAAGCTTGTCGTCACACTGGAGTATGCGGATATTGACCCTGCGTGCAAAGGTTTCGGTGCTGCAAAGGATGGAATAGGTGCAGGAAAGGAATTTGCGCACCAGCTCGCCGGAGGTGGACATGGAGGTGTCCACGGCGATGACAAAATCCTCTATGCGCCTGTCCTCCTTGGTTTCGGGCGGCTCCACAAGCGGCATGTTGCCGTACAGCCGCAGCCCATAGGTGTAAAATACATAATCGAACGCGTCGCCGTCCACGGCGCACACCTCATGCAGCACCGCAAAGCGGCGCAAAAAGGCGCGGTAGTCCACGGCGTCACGGTTGGCGGCTTTGACCTGTTCATAGATGCTCTCGCCGCCCGTGGCGGAGGTGGCGAGAAAGCTTTCCATGCCGGACTGGGTACGCTCGGACAGCTCCCGCCATTTTTCGTCCTGCCGCTCGGACTGCTCGTTTTCGTCCTCGCCCGCCCAAAGCACATGGTCGTCCGCGAAAAACGTCCTCTGCCAGCGGACGCGCTCATCCGGGGCAAGCGCCGATTGCACCAAATAGCGGTAAATGCCCTCCGCTGTGAGCACGGGCATTTCCCGGCGCAAACGCCCATAGACCTTGGGACGCATGGCGGCGGCGCTGCCGTTGCCAAGACAGGGATAGTTTAAGCTGTCTAAAATGCTCTCTACCGCGACGTCGCATGCTAGATCCCAAAGCAGCGGGTCATGCGCGTGCTTTTTATATAGATGCCGCAGCATGCAGTGGAGCACCATATGCAGATAGGTGCGGTTTACGATGGTGCGGGAGCGCATGAACATATCCGCCACATAGCTGCCCGCATATACGATGCGCGCGCCGTCCGTGGCGACGAAAAGCGTCGCGTCGCCGGGCTCTATCGAGAGCGCGCAGAGCGCTGCGTCCATATAGGGCAGATTCACATACAGCTCATTGCGCGCCGCGTGCAATATATCTATGCCGATGGCCGCTAAATCCCTTTGTTCCACCGCTAAAGTCCTTTCCGTCGTTTCGCTCATAGGTCAAAGCGCTTTCCGATCCCGACAGGGGCGCGCCTGTGCTGTGCTTCCAACAGCATCGCCAGCGCCTCAGCGCAGCCTGACTGCCGTGCCTGTTCCATGCAGACGGACAAGACCTTTGCATCGGGCTGTGTCGCGCGGAGCAAAAAATCGACGGCACGCATGTCCCGCGTATCCAGCAGCCAAAGAAAAATATCGGGCAGGTGGCTTTGCACATAGGAAAAATAGTCGGCGTGCGCCCTGTCCGAAAGCGCATGGGGGTAGCGCAGACGATAAAAGGCCAGCTTGTTTGCGCAAAGCACGTCGTAATCCATGGAAAGATAGCGCGTCCAAAGCTCGTCGTAGCTGCGGAGATCCAGCGCCGCGTCCTTGAAACAATAGCGGTACGGATATCCCGCGCCCATGATGTGATAATCGAATATGCGCGCAGGTACGTTTTCGTCGATGTATTCGTAATATTCGGGGAACAGGAGCCGCGCTTGCTCGCCGTTGGGATAGGTGAGCGAAACATCCAGCTCGTGCGGCAGCTCGCCTACAAAGTATTTGAGCAGCCGTGAGTTTTCGTCGATGAGCCGCAGCTTAATAACGGACAAGCTCTTGCAATTCATAAGGGCGCATGCGCCAAAGCGTGCCGTGTTGCTGCAAAGGGAGAAGGTGCGGAGCTTTTCACAATTGAAAAATGCATAAGCGCCTATGCTTTGCACCGTGTCGGGAAGGGTGACGGACGTGATATGGCTGTTGTCGCCGCCTTCGCCGTCTTTTTTACAAACGACCTGCACGATTTTCCCTTGCATGGGATAACTTCCCACGGCAAAGGCGCGCTCGCCGACAGCGATCACGGGCTGATCGAATACCATATCCGGAAGAACGATGGTCTCGTCCGCCGTTTCCACGCGTAAAATCGTCGTGCCCTGTGTAGAGAGCGCGCAGCAAAGGCGCATATCGTTTTGACCGATGATGGTGTCCAAAGCAACGATCCTTTCCCATGGCGGTTCCGTCTATAGCCCGCCTTTGCCATTATAGCAGAATCCATTGGCAGGTGAAAGAGAAATCCCGCGACAGGGACGCAGCATGGCGAAAACGATTTCGATGCAATTGGGCATACCAACGTGCATTTGTTACTATTGCGAACCTGTCGAAATGTGTTATGATAACCGATATAGATATTTGCTTGGAGGATGAACGAACAACGTGGAAGAACGGCCTTATATTTCTTGGAGCCTGATGAATGACTTTTTGATTGACGCTTTTAAGGGCTACGGCGTGCCCGAGGCGGATGCGGCCATATGCGCGGATGTTTTGCTCGAAAGCGACCGCCGCGGCATCGAAAGCCATGGCTGCAACCGATTTAAGCCCATTTATATTGACCGCATCAAGGCGGGCATCCAAAGCCCCGCAACCAGGATCGATATCATCAAGGAAGGCCCCACGACGGCTGTGCTGGACGCGAATGACGGCATGGGCATGGTCGCAAGCCACAAGGCCATGGAAATGGCGATCGACAAGGCAAAAACGTACGGCTTAGGCATGGTGGCCGTGCGCAATTCCACGCATTACGGTATCGCGGGCTATTGGGCGGGCATGGCGACAAAGGCGGGGATGATCGGCATTACGGGCACCAATGCGCGTCCTTCCATCGCGCCCACCTTCGGCGTGGAGAACATGCTGGGCACCAATCCGCTCACCGTGGGATTTCCGACGGATGAAGATTTTCCCTTTATGCTGGATTGTGCCACCAGCATCACGCAGCGCGGCAAGATCGAATATTACGCCCGCAGCGGCAAGGACACGCCCGCAGGCATGGTCATAGGCAGGGATGGCAAAGCCATGACGGACAGCGACCAGATCCTCATTGACTTAACGGAGGGCAAAGCGGCGTTGACGCCGTTGGGCGGCATCGGCGAGGAGCTTGCGGGCTACAAGGGTTACGGCTATGCCACGGTGATCGAGGTGCTTTCCGCGGCGCTGCAGGCGGGCAGCTTTTTGAAAATGCTGACCGACAAGGCAGAGGACGGCAGCAAAAAGCCGTATCATTTGGGACACTTCTTCCTCGTGATCGACCCGGAGGCTTTTTTGGGGCTGGACAGCTTCAAAAAGACCTGCGGCGATATCCTTCGCGCACTGCGCGCTTCGCAAAAAGCGCCGGGAGAGGCGCGCATCTATACCGCCGGAGAAAAGGAGTATCTTGTTTGGCTGGAACGCAAGGACAAAGGCGTGCCCGTAGGCGAGGCCGTGCAAAAGGAGCTGCTTGCCGTACGCGACGAGCTGCGCCTGCCTTACGTTTTTCCCTTTGAGGAGAAATAAACTATCGTGATTCTGAAAGCATATATTTTACCTAAGGCCCACAGGCATGGTATACTATAATTCATAGCTTTCATTCCTATAGCGCAGGACGTAGCGCACGATACATAGAAAACAGGGGGTAAAGTGCATGGAAGAGATCCTTCGGATGGAGCACATTACAAAGCGCTTCGGCGATGTGTATGCGAACCGCAACATCAATTTTGATGTGCAAAGGGGCGAGGTGCACACGCTGCTGGGTGAGAACGGCGCGGGAAAATCCACGCTGATGAACGTGCTCATCGGTCTGTATCAGCCGACAGAAGGCAATATCTATCTTCACGGCAAGCCGGTCAAGATCGAATCTCCCGCACAGGCTGTGAAGCTGGGTATTGGCATGGTGCATCAGCATTTTATGCTGGTGGAGGCTATGACCGTATTCCAAAACATCATTTTAGGCGACAAGAGGGAAAAGGGCGTATTTATCAATACCGATAAAGCGCGAAAGGACATTCTCGCCATTTCCGAAAAATATGGCTTGGATATCCAGCTTGATGCGTTGATCACGGACATATCCGTGGGTGAGCAGCAACGCGTGGAGATACTCAAGGCGCTCTACCGCGACGCGGAGCTTCTGATATTGGACGAGCCCACGGCAGCCTTGACCGATATTGAGGTGGAGGGTCTGTTCGAGGTCATCGACCGCCTCAAGAGCGAGGGCAAGAGCATCATCTTCATCAGCCATAAGATGCGCGAGGTGCTGCATGTATCCGACCGCATCACCATCCTTCGTGCGGGCGAGACCGTTTGCACGCTGCCCATACAAGAGACAAACGGTCCCGAGCTTGCAAACCTCATGATCGGCCGCGAATTGGTGCCCTCTCAGTATGAGAAGGTGGAAGCGGGCGGAGAAAAGGTGCTGGTGCTGCAGCATGTGGACTATAACAAGACCCGTAAGCACAATGGCCTCAACGATGTATCGCTTACCATCGCCAAGGGCGAGATACTGGGCATCGCGGGCGTGGATGGCAACGGGCAGAGCCAGCTTGCCGAGCTCGTGACGGGCGTCGTTACGCCGGACAGCGGCGATGTCGATTTAAAAGGCTCCAAGGTGTTTTCCTTCGATCCGCTGGCCTTTATCAAGCAAAGCGTGGCGCATATCCCGGAGGATCGAAACCTGCAGGGGCTGGTCGGCAACATGAGCGTGTGCGACAATATCGTGCTCAAGCGTACCAACAGCAAGGAATTCAGCAGTGCGGGCGGCTGGCGCCTCAATAAGCGCGCTATGAAATCATACGCCGATGCGATGAAAGAAAAATACGATATCCGCTGTGCTTCTATCGAGCAGGAGACGCGCAATCTTTCAGGCGGTAATCAACAAAAGGTCATTCTTGCGCGAGAGCTGGAGGGTGATCCGGATTTGATCGTCGCCGTGCACCCGACGCGCGGATTGGACATAGGCGCTACGCGCTTTGTGCACGACAGCCTGATCGAGTCCCGCGAAAAGGGCTGCGGCGTATTGCTGATCAGCGCCGATTTTGACGAGGTGCTGGAGATGAGCGATAGGATACTGGTCATGTTCGAGGGCGAGATCATGGGCGAATATTCCGGAAAGACGCCGCCCATCGAGCAAATCAGCCTTGCCATGGCAGGCAATAAGGGGGTGGAGGAATGAAGCTGGGCGGTAAATCCGAAAATGTCATCATACCTGTGATCGCGGTGCTGCTGGCGTTCCTGATCGGCGGCGTGATCATCGCGGCTCTCGGATCCAGTCCCGTGGATGCGGTGGGATATTTGGTGCAGGGCGCGTTTGGCTCCAAGACCAACGTGGGTGCAACGCTCGTCAAGGTGACGCCGTTGATCTTTACGGGGCTGTGCGCCTGCTTCGCCTATCGCTGCGGCGTGTTCAATCTGGGCGGCGAGGGACAATTCATTGTAGGCGCGGTTACGGCGGTTTGGGTCACGGTAGGCTGGGGCTTTGAAGGGCCGCTTGCCTGTGTGATCGCTTTGCTGCTGGGTGCGGTCGCGGGCGGTATTTGGGGCGCGATACCGGGATTGCTCAAGGTGTTTCGCGGACTGAACGAGATGATCGTTTCCATCATGCTTAACTATGTGGCGACGCTGTTCATGGGTTGGGTCTATACGGAGCTGCTGCGCGACGGCAGCGTGCCGCAGACCTTCCCCGTGCCGGATGCGAGCCGCTTGGGTCGCCTCATGCCGGGCATGCGCGCGACGTGGGGTCTTGTGATCGCCGTTTTGATCGCGGTGGCCATTTACTATTTCCTCTTTAATACGTCTAAAGGCTTCCAGCTTCGCGCGGTGGGTCTGAACGCTACGGCGAGCCGTTATCAGGGCTTCAACGTCAGACGCTATGTGCTCTTGAGCTTTATCGTATCCGGTGCGATCGCGGGTTTGGGCGGTGCAATCGAGCTTCTCGGCACGCAGTTTAGGCTCATGAGCGGCTTTGCGCTGGGCTTCGGCTTTGACGGCGTGGCAATCGCGCTGATCGCCCAGCTCAACCCGCTGGCGACGGTGCTTGTAGCCTACTTCTTCGCGGTGCTGCGCACGGGTGCTACCACCATGCAGGTAGGCTCCGGCGTACCCACCAGCGTTATCGACATCATTCAGGCGCTGGTCATTATTTTCGCTGTTGCGGGCATGGCGTTTGTGAAGCTGCCCGGCTTCAAGCAGCTCATGCTTAACCGCCAACGGGGCAAGAAGGAGGAATAAGCGATGGAATCTCTGTTTACATGGAACTTTGCTTCGGAGATCGTGCTCTCCACGTTCCGCATGGCGACGCCGCTGCTGCTTGTGGCGCTGGCGGAGCTTTATTCGGAGCGGGCGGGCTTGGTCAATATCGGCCTTGACGGCATCATGTCCTTTGGCGCGCTTGCGGGCTTTATGGTCAGCTATTTGACCGGGAATCCCTTCCTTGGCATCCTTGCGGGCGCCTTAGGCGGTATCCTGGTGAATATGGTCTATGCGTTCTGCACGGTGTCGCTGTGCGCCGAACAGACGGTATACGGCATGGCGCTCAACATATTTGCGCCCGCCATATCCGCGTTTATCTATCGCGTTTACTTCGGCGTAAGCTCCACGCTTGCGCAGGCGACGCTGATGAAGACCATTGCGATCCCCGTGCTCAAGGATATCCCGCTTGTCGGACCCTTGCTTTTCAACCAGACGCCTATGGTCTACTTTGCGTATCTTATGGTGCCCATGACGGCTCTGTTCTTTAACCGCACCAAGGCGGGTCTTTCCTATAAGGCGGTGGGCGAATACCCCAAGGCTGCTGAGACGCTGGGCATCAATGTCGTGCGGCAAAAGTATATCGCCTGTATCATCTGCGGCATGCTCGCCGGCATCGGTGGCGCGTATCTGACCACCTGCTATGTCAACACCTATTCTGACGGCATTGTGGCAGGCCGCGGCTTTATCGCCCTTTCAGCCGTCATATTCGGCCACTGGACGGGTTCCGGCGTGCTGATGGCCTGTTTGCTCTTTGGCTTCTGCGACGCGCTGCAGCTTAAATTGCAGATCATCAGCAAGGATACGCCCTATCAGCTATTCCAGATGATACCCTATGTCTGCACGTTGGTGGCGCTTGCCATCATGGGTGCAAAGAAGGCCGGACCCAAGGCGAAGGGCAAGCCGTATCTGCGCGAGGAGCGCTAGCTATTTTCAGGTAATTACGCCGTTGGCGTGGTTATAAACAAACAACAAACGGAGGAAAACAAGAATGAAGAAAGTCTTTACCATGATGGTAGTCCTGCTGCTAACACTCTCTATGGTAGCCTGCGCGGCTCCCGCTGCCGCTCCCGCCGCGGAACCCGCTGCTGCCGACAAGGTCTATAAGGTCGCCATGGTTTGCGATTCCAGCATTTCCGACGGCGGCTGGGGTGCAGCCTGCTACAACGCGATGACCACCGCTGCAGAGGCTCATGGCTGGGAAACCATGTACACCGACAGCATCGAAGTGGCCGACTATGTAAGCTCTATCGAAAGCTATTGCTCGCTGGGCTATGACATGATCTTCTTGCCGGGCAATCAGTACAGCGACGCCACCAAGGAAGTGGCCGCCAACTATCCCGACGTGAAGTTCGCCGTCCTCAACGGCAACGATCAGCTTCCCACCGAAAACATCTGCTCCATCCTGCCCAACGCCGATCAGATCGGTTACTTGGCAGGCGGCTTGGCCGGTCTTATGACCAAGACCAACGTGCTGGGCTTCATCGGCGGCATGGAACTGGATACCACCAAGGCCAAGCTTGCCGGTTATGAGAAGGCAGCCAAGGCCATGAATCCCGATGTTACCGTTCTTTCCGCCTATGCCGGTTCCTTTGCGGATACCGCCAAGGGCATGGAGCTTGCAACCTCTATGATCGCTGAAAAGGCCGACGTGTTCTTTGGCGATGCTTCCGCCGTTGACTCCGGCGCGCGTCAGGCCATCGACAACGCCAACGGCACCGGCGAGATCAACGTCTTTGACATTGGTCAGCCTGCTGATATCCTTGGTCAGAATCCCTGCATCATCTGCTCCGTCGTGACCGACAACGCGGGCATGCTGGGTCTGTGCATGGACGATGTGGAAGCCGGCACCTTTGGCAACAAGGTCGTTTACGGCACCTTGGAGAACGGCTGCTTGAGCGCGGGCGCGATCAATACCGATCTGGTTCCCGCCGAGGCGCAGGAAGCCTATCTTGCGTTCGTTGAGAGCGTAAAGAGCGGCGAATTCAAATAAGCCATAACGCACAAAACAAACAAATCACCGCCGGACGCATGCGTCCGGCGGTGATTTTATATCTGTCAGGATTTATCCCCGGCTGTTGAAAAGCAGGATCACCCCTGCCGCAAGCAGAAGAAAATTGGTGATTTTGATGAAGGTTTCCCGGGGAAGCCTGGCTTGCAGCCTGCCGCCTACCCATACGCTTACGAGCGCTACGGCGAGGCTCATGCAAAGCAAGGGGAAATTGGCGGCGGAATACATGCCGGAAGCGGCCTGCGTTGCGACCATATAAGTGTTGGTGACGGCCCAGACGGCGCTGGACGTGGCGCGGAATTCATTTTTATCCTTGAAGGTCTGCTGCGCGTACATGATAAGAAAGGAACCGCCGGAAAGAAACAGACCCTGCATGAGTCCTGCGAGCAATAGCATGATGTAGCGAAGCCAGGTCGGGATATTCCATTCCTTCTTTACAAGCAGGTTTTTGAGCGCCACGCATAACACGACCACGCCGAATATGACGAGCAGCGTGGACTTTGGGGCGGCGTCATAGACGCGAACGCCCACGAACATGCCGATGAACATGCCGGCCGCGATGCGAAGAAGCTCCTTGCGATTGACGTCGCGCCATGTTTGCAGCATCACGACCACGGCGGTGATCCATGCCAGCACGCCCAGCACGGCCTTCGCGTCATCGATGGAAGCGAGTAAAATGCAAATGGGCATAGCGACCAAGGGGCCGCCAAAGCCCGTCATGGATTGCAGGGTAAAGGCTGCGAATACGACCAGTAAAAACAGGATGGTTGTAATAACGCTCATTTTTGCGCCTCCTCGCGCTCCAAAACAAGGCGGAACTGCGTTTCATAGAGTTCTCGATAAACGCCGTTTTTGGATAGCAGCTCGTCATGCGTGCCCTGCTCCACGATCACGCCGTCCTTGAGCACCAGAATTCTATTGGCGGAAAGTATGGTGGAAAGCCGGTGGGCGATCACGAGGCTGGTGCGACCCACCATCAGCTTCTCTATGGCGTTTTGGATGGCCTGCTCGGATATGGAATCCAGCGCGCTTGTCGCTTCATCCAGCACGAGCACCCTTGGGTTTTTGAGCATGACGCGCGCGATGCTCAAACGCTGTTTTTCGCCGCCTGAAAGTTTTAGCCCGCGATTGCCCACGACGGTGTCGTAGCCGTTCGGCCAACCCATGATGGCGTCGTGGATGTTGGCCATCTTGCAGGCTTGCTCCATTTCCGCCTGCGTGACGTCCGGGTTCGCGTATTGCAGGTTTTCGCGGATGGTGCCGTTGAAAAGATACGTCTCCTGCGAAACCATGCCGATCTGCTTGCGCAACAGATCGAGGTCGTATTGGCGCACGTCCACATAGTTGAGCTTGACGCTGCCCGCCGTAACGTCGTAGAGGCGGGGGAGAAGGTTGACGAGCGTGGATTTGCCACTGCCGGAAGGGCCTACGATGGCGTACATTTGTCCAGGCGGCACGGTGAAGCTCACATCGCGGATAACGGGTACCTCCGGCGTGTAGCTAAAGGCCACATGAGAAAACTCAATATGCCCTGTGTTGACGGCGGGGCGCTGGGGGACGCGGGGGCTTGTAATGGCGATCTGCCGATCCAAATACTCAAAGATGCGGTTAAAGAGCGCAAGAGAGCGCGTAAAATCCACGTTGATGTTGAGAAGCTGTTCAACGGGACGGTAGAGCCTGTTGATCAGTGCCACGGTGGCGGTGACAGTACCCACGCTAAGCGAGGGATTGACGCCCTCGATCATGAACCAGCCGCCCGCAAAATAGATGAGCAGCGGCGCCACCTGCGTAAACATCCCCATCACCATGCGGAACCATTTGCCGCTGCGCTGCTCCTTCAAGGAGATCTGCATGACCTCCTTGTTGACGCTTTCAAAGCGGCCGTATTCGTAATCCTCTTTGGAAAAGAGCTTGACGAGTAGCGACCCTGAAACTGATAAGGTTTCGTTGATGATCTGATTGAGCTCGTCCTGCTTGGCGCGGCTCTGTGTGAGCAGCTTCCAACGGGTCTCGCCCACGGTGCGGCTGGGAATGACAAGCAGCGGTATCACGACGATACCTACGATGGCAAGCTGCCAGCTCATGGAAAAGAGCGCGATCAGCGTAGTGGTAAGGATGGCGATGTTGCTGACTACGTTGGTCAGCGTATTGGAAATGACCTGCGCCACGCCCGAAATGTCGCTTTCCATGCGTGTGATCACGTCGCCCTGCTTCTCCGTGGTGAAAAACGCGTGGGGCATGTCCTGCAAATGCCTGTACATCTCGTTTTTCATATCGAATACGATGCGCTGCGCGATCCAGGCGTTGATATAGCTTTCCAGCACGCTTATGACCTGCGAGAGGGTAAGCGTTACAAAGGCTGCCAGCAACAGCTTGATAAGCAGCTGCATGTCCTTGCCGATGAGCGCAGAATCCACGATGCGACCCGTGATGATGGAAGGGAGCAATCCTATGCCCGCCGAGAGCAGGATGGCTGCAAATACCAGCAAAAACTGCCACAGGTATGGGCGCAGGTAGGAGAAAATGCGCGAAAGCAGCGCTCGCGTGATCTTGGGCGCTGCTTTCTTTTCTTCTTCGGTTAAAAATCTGCTTGGCGGCATACGATCCTTTCCGGGGCCTAGCCCCGTTACGCCTGCATGTTTGCCATTTCTCTTTCGGCTTCTTCCTCCAGCACCCTGTAGGCGACCTTGCCGACAAGTGTCTTGGGGAGGCTGTCGCGGAATTCGATATCATAGGGCATGGCGTATTTGGCAATGTGCAAACGGCAGTAGGCAAGCAATTCCTGCTTGACGGCGTCCGAAGCTGCGACGCCGGGCTTTAGCATCACAAACGCCTTGACCCTTTGCATCTTGTAGGGATCCGGCACGCCGATAACGCAGCTCATATGCACCTTTTCATGTGCGTCCAGTATGTTTTCAAGCTGTGCGGGATACACGTTATAGCCCGAGGTCACGATCATGCGCTTGATACGGCCGCGGAAGAAGATGAAGCCGTCGTCATCCATCATGCCAAGATCGCCCGTGTAGACCCAGGTCAGCCCGTCCGCATGCTTGCGCAGCGTGTTGGCGGTCTCGTCGGGGTGCTTGATGTATTCCTGCATGACCGTGGGGCCTGCAAGGAGTATTTCGCCTTCCTCGCCGTAGGGAAGCTCCTCATCCGTGCCGGGCTTGACAATCTTGTAGTAGGTGTCGGGGAAGGGGAGACCGATGCTGCCCTCCTTGACCATGTGAATGGGCGTGAGGCAGGAGGCCGTCACACATTCGGTCGTGCCGTAACCCTCGCGTATCTGCACGACGGAATGATGGTCGTAGAGAAACGCGTCGAATTTCTTCTTTAATTCCACGGAAAGAGAGTCGCCGCCGGAGAAAACGCCCTTTAAGCAGGAAAGATCGGCGTTGCCCATGCTGGGCAGACGCAGCAGCGCTTCGTATAGCGTAGGTACGCCCGCGATGAAGTTGCATTTGTATTTGGTGATGAGCTTTGCGTAGCTCTTGGCGGTAAAGCGCGGTACGAGTATGCAGCGGCCACCGTTTGCAAGCATGGAATGGATGCAAACGCCCAGCCCAAACCCGTGGAAAAGCGGCATGGCCGCCAACATCCTGTCCCCGGGACGGAACATGGGGTTCATGGCGACGATCTGCTCGGCCAGCGCGTTAAAGTTGAGGTTGGAGAGAAGTATGCCCTTGGTCGTGCCTGTCGTGCCACCGGAATACAGGATGACGGAGGGATCATCGCCCTTGCGCTCCACCTTGTAGTTCCAGAAGCAGCAGCGGCTCAGGCGCATAAAATCCTCCCAGCGGATCACGGGAGCGTCCTTGGGTATCTTCTCGATCTTGCGTCCTTCGGTGAGCATGTAGCCGGAGCGGATGGGCTCGGAAAGCTCGTCGCGGATGCTGGCGATGACCACGTTCACGATGGAGGTGTTTTGCCGCACGGCTTCGATCTTCCCATAAAACTGATCCAGCGTGACGACGGTGACGCTTTCGGATTCGTTGAGATAGAATTCGATCTCCTTTTCGCTGGAAAGGGGATGGATCATGTTGGCGACGCCGCCCACAAGATTGACGGCATAAAACATGAAGATCGCCTGTGGGCAGTTGGGCATGGCGATGGTGACCTTGTCGCCCTCGCGTACGCCGATGGTCTTGAGAGCTTTAGCGCATTCCTCGACCTGCTCGACAAGGCGGCGGTAGGTCGTGGCGCGACCCATAAAGTCAAGCGCGATGTAGCCGGGATACTTTTCTGCGATCGCCCGCACGCGCTCGAACATGGAGCCTTGGAAATAATCCAGATGCGCGGGGGCTTCACCTAAATTTTTGATCCACGGGGTCTTGGCGGTGATGGTTTCCTGCGCGGATGCGTCTTCAAAATCCCGCACGCAGGGCATAGCTTCTGCAACGTTTTCTATCATCGTTTAATACACAACCTCTTCAGATAATGGGAGCTCCAAAAGCTCCGGATTCTCAAGCAGATGCCGAAGCAGCCGCAGGGTCTTGGAATAATAATAGCCGTCCGCGATGCGCTCGTCTATGGTAAGCCCAAGGCGCACGGTATCACGCATTTCAACATGACCATCCGCATCAAAGAACGGGCGCAGCTTTTTTTCGCCGACCAAGCAGAAAACGGAGTTCGTACCCCAGTTGGTCAGATGATGATAGCCGCTGCCCAGCTTGATGGAGCCTACGTTGGTAAGGACGACGGAGGAATAGTACGGGTCGGAGCCGATCAAAAAGTCGGGACACCATCCATGCTCATCCAGCCTGCAAATGATCCATACCAAGAATTTGGCGAAAAAGCGGGGCATTTTGTTGAGTATCTCCATGCTGCTGGAGGAGGTGTCCAGCTTGTCGCTGCGGCAGCCGCGGATCTGCTTCAATATTTTGGCGCGGATGGACTGCAGCGTATCATCGGGGTCTGCGTAGATCAAGGCGAGCGCTTCACCGCCTTCATCCGCGAATTCCTTTTTGACAACAAAGGCGGCGCTGAGCTTATAACGCTCATAGACGTTCTTGTTGCAGATGAAGCGATTCATCTTGGGACGCAGATGGACGGTCTTGAGTATGGCGCATACGATGAGCTGGAACATCTTAAAAGGAAAATCCTGCTCCTGTTCGTTTTTCTTTGCGACATATGCGTTGAGGTTGGTCAGATCGATGGTTTCCGCGATGTAGGCTTCGTTGTCGCAGCGATTGGGATAGATCAACGGCACGATGAAGTGCATCGCATCCAGTTCACGGAGCAGCCGCCCATCCTTGCGGTCGCCCCATCTCCGTTTGGGTTTTTCCATTACTAAAAGCTCCTACAATTCTTTTATTCCAGCATGCCTCATGGGCGTGCTGCAACTTACATAGTAATTAGGCGGATTACTGCGCGCTTTCGGCGTTTGCCTCCGGCGCGGGCGACGGCGTATCCTCGATTGGATCCACGTCTTTTTTATAGAGCATAGTGGCGTACACTGCGATAGCGGCGGTTACGGCCGCTATGAGAATTTCGATCACGGCGATGCTGGAGATGATGCCTTGCTGGTAGAGCACTGCAAAGAAATCCACACCCGCATGCAGCAGGATCGCAATAGGATAAAGAATAAAGCGCTTCCGCTTGACAGCCATGAACACGAGAACGGAAAGGGAAATATGCAGCGCGATAGCCGTCATACGCTCGAGGCCGCTTACATAGAACATAGCGGCGCCCGTATTGACGAGGGTATCAATGGAAGCTTGCAGCGAAGCGGCTTGATCGCCCGCTGCCGCGAGCATGGCGTCAGCGCCGATGGCGTTGAGCGAAAGAACGAACGCCAGGCTGGAAATGGCGGAAAACCCAGCCAGCAGAATGGATTCGATGCCGCCGTGGCCAATGCCGTACATGACAGAGGTGTTTTTAGAGTTTTGCTTGCGCAGCAGCCACTTGAACGCAACAAAACGGCCTGTTTCCTCAAAAACGCCCGCGGCGAGCGCGCCATAGGTCGCATAGACCCAAGGGTTGGCGTTCATGAAGGTGGGCAGCTTGCCGTCGCCTACAAGCACAAGGCGGTGGCAAATGGATTCCAGCACAAAAACGAACACGACGAAAATGACGGCGCCCCAAAGCGCCGCAGACCATTTGGCGCGGGTCTTTTTGCGCCAAAGAATAAGCAGCAGGATCGGTACGCCAATACTCAAAAGCGCGGATGTGACCATCCCGGCTATTTTGGCTGATGATACAAGCGGTTCCATGAATACTCCTTTAAAATATATGCATACTCCATAACAATTCATACTATTCTAGCGCACATGGCCGTATTGTGCAAGTGGGCGTTTTCCTGGACGGCAGGTTGAAGAAAATTGCCGCGCATATTTGTGTTGACGAAAGGAAAATGTTGGTATATAATAAATTGAAATTAAGAATAATTCTTAATAACAAAAAGAGATAAACGAAGCAAGATGTTGGCAATACTGAAAAGATGAAAAGGAAACGGGAGGTAGTTTTCATGCAAGACACAAGGAATGTGGCGAGGCAGGGCGAGAACGCTGCCGAGGTGGATAATAAGGCGATGTTCGCGCTTAGCTACGGGCTGTTTGTTCTTTCTGCCAAGGATGGGGAAAAGGACAACGCCTGTATCATCAACACGGTGACGCAGATCACCAGCACCCCCAACCGCATCAGCATTGCGGTGAACAAGCAAAATTTCACGCACGATATCATCAAAAAGACCGGCATGTTCAATGCATCTATCCTTACGGAGCGTGCACCCTTTGCCATATTTGAGCGCTTTGGCTTTGCAAGCGGCAGGGATAAGGATAAGTTTGCGGGCTTCCCTTCAGTTGCGCGCAGTCAAAATGGACTTCTTTATATAACGGATTGTGCCAATGCATTTTTGTCCGCCAAGGTGATCGACGCCTACGATTACGGCACGCATACCTTGTTCATTGCGGATATGACGGAGGGCAAGGTGCTAAACGCCGATCCTTCCATAACCTACGCCTACTATTTTGCGCACACCAAGCCCAGGCCCAAGCCTGCGGAGAAAAAGGTAAAGGGGTTTGTGTGCAAGATATGCGGCTATGTTTACGAGGGCGACACGCTGCCCGTGGATTTCGTCTGTCCGCTTTGCAAGCACGGCGCCGCTGACTTTGAACCGCTGACATAAAATCTTTTCCATTTTCTGCTTGACAAAGCGTCGGGCATGATGGATAATATAAATGAAATTAAGAATAATTCTTAATAGCAATTTTGCGATATACTGGGCGACATACTGGATGAAAGGAGGCGACGAAACTGGAAGAAAGAATATTGCGAAACACCACGCAGCGGCAGCTTGTGCTCAAAATCGTCAACGAGAGCATGGATCATCCCACGGCGGATAAGATTTATGAGCGCGCGCGGCAGGTCGATCCAAGCATAAGCGTCGGTACGGTTTACAGAAACCTGAACCTGCTTTCGCAGCTGGGGGAGATACTCCATTTGACCGTTCCGTCCGGCCCCGATCATTATGATTTCAACCTGCAGGATCATTACCATTTTTTTTGCAGGCGCTGCCATAGGGTGGAGGATATGAAGCAGGTGGAGGTCGCCATCAAAACGAATGCCGGTGCGCTTATGCCGGGCTATCGGCTGGAAGGCCATAAGCTGATCTTCTTTGGCCTCTGTCCCGCATGCATCGAAGGGAAAACGAAGGAAGACACTAAGGCTGTGTGACCCAACCGCAGGAAGCGGATCGATATACGGACATCCAAACCATTGCACTATATTAAAAACATCAGGAGGAATTGATTCATGGAAAAGAAACTCGAAGGCACCAAGACGGCGCAGAACCTTGCAGCAGCATTCGCGGGTGAATCCCAGGCGAGGAACAAGTACACCTATTTCGCATCCGTAGCCAAGAAGGAAGGCTATGAGCAGATCGCGGCTATTTTCCTTGAGACGGCGGAGAACGAGAAGGAACATGCGAAGCTCTGGTTCAAGGAGCTGGGCGGTCTGGGCAACACGGCGGAGAACCTCCTGCATGCGGCCGAGGGTGAAAACTACGAGTGGACGGATATGTATGACGGCTTTGCCAAGGACGCCGAGGCTGAGGGCTTCACAGCGCTTGCCGCCCGCTTCCGCGCAGTGGCCAAGATCGAAAAGACCCATGAAGAACGCTATCGCAAGCTGCTTAACAACGTCGAGGTGCAGGCTGTATTCGCAAAGCAAGGCGTAACCATTTGGGAATGCCGTAACTGCGGCCATCTGCATATCGCCGCGGAAGCGCCCAAGCTGTGCCCCGTTTGCATGCATCCCCAGAGCTTCTTTGAAGTGCGCAAGGAAAACTATTGATCTGTTTTCCTTCCTAAAGCATAGTTAAAAAAGCCCGCCGCGGTTTCGCCGTGGCGGGCTTTTTTTATGCGGCGCATGGAGAAAAAACGTGTATCATCGCATGCGATATGGTACAATATACAGAACAGTTCAAAAGAGGCGAAAAGCCTGTCAAAATGTATGTATGTGAATCGAATAGAGCGACAGCGGGGAGGTAAAGCGTGGAAATCATCGTATGTGTCAAACAAGTGCCCGGTACGAGCGAGGTCGAGGTCGATCCCGTGACCGGCGTGCTCAAGCGCGACGGCGTAGCATCCAAAATGAACCCTTATGATCTGTTTGCCATGGAGGCGGCTATGTCCCTTGTCGAACAATACGGCGGGTCGGTCAAAACGCTCACCATGGGGCCGCCGCAGGCGATGGCCGTGCTGCGGGAAACGCTGTATATGGGGGCGGAACAGGGGACGCTGCTCAGCGACCGAAAATTTGCGGGCGCGGATGTGGCGGCAACAAGCTATACGCTTAAGTGCGGCGTGGAGAGCATGGGTACATATGATCTCATTCTCTGCGGCAAGCAGACGACGGACGGCGACACGGCACAGGTCGGGCCTGAAATGGCGGCGCGGCTGGGACTGGAGCATGCGAGTAACGTGCTTTCCATAGAAGCGGTCAAGGATGGTTATGTCACCGTCGTGTCGGATCTGGATGAGAAGCGGCAGACGCAGCGCATGAAGCTGCCATGTTTGCTGTGCATGGAAAAGGATGTGAACACGCCGCGCCTGCCCTCCTATAAACGCAAGTGCGCTGTGCAACCAACGCAGCTATATACGCTTTCCGCCGCAGACCTTGCTACGCTCGACGAGAGCAAATGCGGGCTTAAGGGATCGCCCACGCAGGTGGAGCGCATCTTTCCGCCGGATAAGAATACGGATAAAACGCTGCACGAGGGCACGCCGGAGGAACTGGCCGGAATGCTGTATCAAACGCTTGCAGCGCGAAAGCTTATATAAGGAGGGACGGCTATGGGTATCATCATAGAACAAGGCTTGGTCAACGCGCAAACGGCGCAAACGCTGGTGTCGCTCTGTCCCTTTGGCGCAATATCCTATGAAAACGGTGAATTGAGCGTAGGCATGGGCTGCAAAAGCTGCAAGCTGTGCGTCAACAAAGGCCCTCAAGGCGTGATGCGCTATCAGGAGGAGGAGAAAAAGGAAATCGACAAGGGCGCGTGGCGTGGCGTTTGCGTGTTTGCGGAACGCCGGGGAAACAGCGCGCATCCGGTGACGATGGAGCTTTTGGGCAAGGCGCGGGAGCTTGCGGCGGTCACAGGGCATCCCGTATATGCGCTGTGCATTGGGCAGGGCTTGCACGATATGGCGGAGGAGCTGCTCCACTACGGAGCCGATAAGGTATTTATGTATGACGATGCGGCCTTCGCGGATTTTTGCGTAGGCCCTTATGCGAACGCTTTTTGTGATTTCATCCAGCAGGTCAAGCCATCTTCTATTCTGGTGGGCGCGACGAACCTTGGGCGCAGCCTTGCGCCGCGTGTGGCAGCAAAATGTGAAACGGGTCTTACGGCGGACTGCACGATGCTCCAAATGAAGGAAAACACCGACCTGGTGCAGATACGTCCAGCCTTTGGCGGCAACATCATGGCGCAGATCGTGACGCCCAACACGCGCCCGCAGTTTTGCACGGCGCGCTATAAGGTGTTTTCGGCCTTGCCAAGAGCGGAAAAGGCAGAGGGCGAGATCGTTTCCATGCCGGTGACGGCCGCCATGCGGGAAGGCAACACCGAGGTATTGGCGACGGACGCAAAGCCCGCGCAGGTGGATATTTCCGAAGCGGACGTGATCGTCGCCTGCGGGCGCGGCATAAAAACGCAGGCGGATCTTGCATTGGCGGAGGAGCTTGCGAAGCTTTTAGGCGCGCAAATGGCCTGCACGCGCCCGCTGATCGAGGCGGGCTGGTTCGATCCGCGCAGGCAGATCGGCCTTTCGGGCAGAACTGTTAAGCCCAAGCTCATCATCTGCCTTGGCATTTCCGGCTCCGTGCAGTTTGCGGCGGGCATGAAGGGCGCGGATTGCATCATCGCCATCAATACGGATAAAAACGCTGCTATCTTTGATATAGCACATATCGGCGTCGTAGGGGATATCTATGAGATTTTACCTTTGTTCATCCAAAACGTGAAGGAGGGACGGCATGTATAACAAGCTGAAGCAGGAGGATATAGCGTATCTGACGAACCTTGTGGGCGCGGCACGCATGCGTACGGGTGATGCGATCAGCGAGGATTACAGCCACGACGAGATGGGCGGTGTTTCCCGTATGCCGGATGCGCTCATTCGCGTCATGACGACAGAGGAGGTATCCGCGATCCTCCGCTATGCAAACGAGCGGCGCATACCCGTTGTGGTGCGCGGCAGCGGCACGGGCTTAGTGGGCGCGGGCGTACCCATCGAGGGCGGGATCATGCTCGAGACCACGGGCATGAATCAAATCCTTGAGTTGGATGAAAACAACCTGACGGTTACCGTGCAGCCCGGCGTGCTGCTGATGGAGCTATCCGCATTTGCGGAGGCGCACGGACTTTTGTATCCGCCCGATCCGGGCGAAAAAAGCGCGACCATTGGCGGCAACATCAGCACCAACGCGGGCGGCATGCGCGCGGTGAAATACGGTGTTACGCGGGATTATGTGCGCGCGCTGACGGCGGTGCTGCCTACGGGCGAGATCATGCACTGTGGCGGCAAGGTGGTCAAAAACAGCACGGGATACAGCGTCAAGGACCTGCTGATCGGCGCGGAGGGGACGCTTGCTGTCATTACGGAGGCGGTATTAAAGCTTGTGCCTTTGCCCGCCATCACCGTATCGCTGCTGCTGCCCTTTGACAGTATCAAAGCGGCCATTGAGACGGTGCCGGTGCTGGTGCGAAGCAAAGCGTCGCTGACCGCCATCGAGTTTATGGAGCGGGATACCATCCTCTTTTCGGAGGACTACCTCGGCAAGCGCTTTCCGCACACGACGGCGCCCGCCTATCTTCTTTTGACGGTGGACGGCAACGATCAGATGGTGGTGGATAAAGAGCTTGGCAACGTGGCGGAGCTGTGCATCGCGCATGGCGCATGGGACGCCTTTATCGTGGATACGCAGGAGCGAAAGGATTCCGTATGGTCGGCGCGCGGCGCATTTCTGGAGGCCATTAAGGCGTCTACGACCCAAATGGATGAGTGCGATGTGGTGGTGCCACGGGATCGTGTGGCGGAATTCATACTCTATACGCATGAGGTGGCGGCGCAGCTTAATATGCGCATACCGAGCTTTGGCCACGCGGGGGATGGCAATCTGCATGTGTATATCTGCAAGGATGCGTTGGAGGAGGAAGAATGGGAGCGTATGCTTTTAAAAGCCTTTGATCTTCTCTATGGCAAGGCGCATGAGATGGGCGGTCTGGTTTCGGGCGAACACGGGATAGGCTACGCGAAGCGCGCGTATCTTTCGCGCGCCGTGGGGGAGGAGCAGGTTATGCTCATGCGCCGCATCAAGGCGGCCTTTGATCCCAATGGCATACTGAATCCCGGAAAGGTCGTGTGATATGCTGAAGCTGCCGTATGGAAAAACCTATTTGGAATTGGACGCGCCTGACGCCGCCGTGCTTACCTCCGGCATAGACCGGCTGCATAACGATGAGGCGGGGCTTGTTATCGTGCGGGAGGCCATGGCGCACCCTATAAACAGTCCGTCGCTTGAGACGCTTGCCAAAGATAAAAAGACCTGCACCATCATCATCAGCGACCATACGCGACCCGTGCCCAGCCGCGATATTCTGCCGCCCATGCTCCAAGCGCTCAAATCCGGCAACCCGGATATCGCTGTCACGCTGCTGGTCGCAACGGGCTGCCATCGCGCCACGCAAAAGCAGGAATTGGTAGACAAGCTTGGCGAGGACATTGTTGCAGGCTATCCGATCGTTATCCATGATTGCCGCGACGCGAACGCCAATGTGCAGATCGGCATATTGCCCTCCGGTGCGCCGCTTGTGATCGATAAGACTGCCGTGAAATGTGATCTGCTCATCGCGGAGGGGTTTATCGAGCCGCATTTTTTCGCGGGCTTTTCAGGCGGGCGCAAAAGCGTGCTGCCCGGTGTGTGCGACCGCGTAAGCGTGCTTGGAAACCATTGCAGCCGCTTTATCGACAGCCCCTTTGCCCGTACGGGCATATTAGACGGAAACCCGCTGCACACGGATATGCTCGCCGCTGCAAAGATGGCAAAGCTTGCCTATATCGTGAACGTGGTGATCGATGAGAACAAAAAGACGGTGGCGGCATTTGCGGGAGATTGCGAGAAGGCGCATCGGGCGGGGTGCGATTTCCTAAAAGAATATTGCGCGGTGAAGCCCGTTCCCGCCGATGTGGTGATCACCACCAACGGCGGTGCGCCGCTGGATCAAAATATCTACCAATGCGTAAAAAGCATGACGGCCGCCGAAGCGACGGCGAGAGAAGGCGGCGTGATCATATTGTGCGCCGAATGCGCCGACGGAACGGGCGGGGAAGATTTTTACCGCTCGCTCAAGGCGTGTGAAAGCGCCGATGCGCTCTATGCGGGCATCATGCAAACGACGCAGCAGTCTACCATACCCGATCAGTGGGAAAGTCAGATACTGGCACGCATATTGAAAAAGCACAGGGTCGTCATGGTGACGCGCCCTGCGCTTGCGGATACCGTGCGTGATATGAAGATGGAATATGCCAGAACGCTGACGGAGGCGCTGCAATATGCTTATGCCCTCAAGGGCGAGGGGGCAGCGCTTACGGTGATTCCAAACGGAATCAGCGTGATCGTAGGCTGATCAGGAGGAATGATTGAGGTCGTTGTACCATTTTACGGATGCGATATAGGTCTCGTTGATCGCGTCGCAGCTTATGTAATGCTCGTCCGCAAAACGGGTGATCTCCTCCCAGTTGGAATAGTCATAATGCCCGAAGAAGGCCACGATGTCGGAATAGATGCCGTCTTTTCCCACGAGGGATTCGCGTATATCGTCCGCAACGGGAATTTCCGCGACGAGCTCCTCCTTGGTTTTATCAAGCGCCACATGCAATAGCGACAGCATGCCGGTAAGAAATACATGGCGCGGGTCGCGTTTGGGTCGAAGCTGCGGCGCCAAAAGCTCGCCAAAGCGGGCGCGGATCAGCGACAGGCGCACAAGCTCTGTGGGTTTGTCCGCCGCTACACCCTGTAAAGCTAGCATGGCGATCCACTTTTTGATGTTTTCCTCGCCCAAATAGGCGACGGCCATTTGGATGGAGGACATTTTGGAGCGCAGACCCATGGTCGCGGAGTTTAGAAGCTTGAGCAGCTTGTAGGATAGCGCCACATCGGTGGAGATGATAGCGCTGATCTGTTGAAAGTCCACATAATCGTCCGTGCTGGTCAGCTGCAGCAAACGGTAGTAGTTTGCCTTGAGCGGATCGATGTCCTTGGTCGTTTTGGTGACGGTGGGCTGCTCGAAGAAATATCCTTGGAACAGCTTGAAGCCGCGCCGCTGTGCCGCTTCGTATTCCTCCTTGGTGGATACGCCCGTGGCAATAAAGGTTTTCTTCGCATTTTGCATGATAAGGCTTTTTTGCAGCGTGGCGTTCATGCCGTTGATCTCGATCTTGCAATAATCCACCACGTCCAGAAGCACACGGTTGATATTGCCGTCGTTTACGCCGGTGAGCGCAAGAAGATAGCCGCAGGCATGCAGCTGACGGTAGAGAAGCATTTCGTTTTCGGAACAGCTGCCCGAAGCATGGATCTGGATAACGAATTTGTCTTTGGGCAGATTTTTCTGCACGACGCCGGAAAAAAGCTGCTTGGTAAAGGAAATAAAATATTTCGCCTTGTTTTCCATCTCGGTAAGACCGAGCGCGTCCAATGTCCGGTTGAATTCTGAAAGATTGACCACGCCCTCTTTTTCCTTGACGTCGCCGGTGCCGTCCAGCAGCTCATAGCCGAAGGTGCGTCCGCTCTTGATCAGGATGGGCTCGATATTGATATAGATGTTCCTGAATTTCTGCGCTCTGTCAAATTTATCCTCGAAGAATACGACGCGATTGCGCCCCGCGTTTTTGGCCTGATATAAGGCGATATCAGCCTTGCGCAGCAATTCTGAGGACGTGCTGCCGTGCTGCGGGAAGAAGGCGACGCCGATGCTCAACGAGCATTTGTCCTCTATATTGGGCATGGTGTAGGAGACCAACGCTTTTTTCAGGAGCGTGGTGTAAAAATCCATGCGCGCTCCCTGCGTATCGAACTGTTTGGGCTTATCCGTCAAAAGCAGAACGAATTCGTCGCCGCCCAGCCTGTATACATGGTTTTGGAAAGCTTCTTCATGCTGCAAATGCTCCGTCAGGCGCTTGAGCATGACGTCGCCGGCGTTATGGCCATAGGTATCGTTGATGATCTTGAAATAATCGAGATCCATGATCGCCATGATGCCGGATATGCGGTTGCCTTCGATCCCCTCGGCGATCGCCTCAAAATCCTCTTTTAGCTTTTGCCTGTTGGGCGCGCCCGTGAGCTGATCGAGATAAGCGAGACTATACAGCTTTTCCTGCGTGGCGCGCTCCTGTTGGATATCCCGGGCGATGAAAATGCGTGCCGCCTTATTATCCGACCACAGGATGGTATTGGTCATTACAGTGAAAAGATGATCGTCCAAATCTTTAATTTCAAAATAGGAAGCCTTGCCGAGCGTATCGTCCAGCTTGGAGCAGGTATTGCACAGCGTAGGAAAGATATGGGCGTAACCCTCCTTGCAGGAGGTCGCCTCCGCCCAAATGGCGCCCATATGCTTTCGGGCACATTCGTTTGCGAACAGCAGCTCACAGCTATCCGACCGCACGGCGATCACATCCGCGTCATAGGCGTCAAAGAGGCTCGCAAGCAGCTGTTCCGTTTGTGTCCGTTTTTTACCGAAGATCATGTTTTTTTCTCCGCATCTGAAAAAAATGTATGGCGGGTTTTGCATTTGCACTTAAAATCTTTACTACATTATATGTGTATTGGGCGAATTTGGAAACCGTTTGATGACGAAAGTTACAAAATATCTATATTTTCCATGTATTAGGGCGTTTTATGGAAACATACGCGCATGAAAAACGGCTCCGATCTCTCGGAGCCGTATAACGTATGGTTAGTCTGAAAGGGGGTCTTTCATCACCACTTGTTTCACTTGCATGCTTAGTATACCATGCGGATCGTGCTTATACATCACAAAAGTGTTGCGAAGCGCTTAAATCTTTCATAAAAAACAATTGCAAATCCCAAGGGAAACATCACAAAGCTTTTGCGACCGGCGTGCGGGATTGCAAAAGAACGGCGGATATGCTACCTTTAGGGCAAGACAAGCATAGATCAAAGCGGAGGAATGACGATATGAATGATTTGATGGAGAAAACGCTGACTTCTCAGGAAATCTATAACGGGCGTGTCGTGCACCTGTTCCGTGATACCGTTGCGTTGCCAAACGGCAAGGAGGGCGTGCGCGAGGTGATACGGCACCCGGGCGCCGTGTGCGTTATTCCCGTTACGGAGGCGGGCGACGTCGTGATGGTGCGGCAGTTTCGCTATCCGTTCTCCACTACGCTCTTGGAGATCCCGGCCGGCAAGATGGAGCAAGGGGAGGATCCGCTGGACTGCGCCATGCGCGAGCTTTCAGAGGAAACGGGTGCGCAGGCGAGCAAATGGACGGAGCTTGGCGTGGTGTATCCAAGCGTTGCGTATCTTGATGAAAAAATCTACATCTATCTTGCACATGGGCTGACCTTTGGGAAGACGCATACCGACGAGGATGAATTTTTACATGTGGAGAAGTATCCTCTTGGTACGGTGCTGGATATGGTGATGGAAGGCGATATCCCAGACGGGAAAACGCAGATCGCCATACTCAAAGCGTGTCGGCTGCTGGGTCTGTAGGGCGCATGCATTCCAGCTCGTATTGCGTCCATTCTTCGCCCATGATGGCGCAATAGAAGACGGGTTCCTTGGCGTTTGGCCGGAAGCCCGCCTGCAAATAGCAGTGATGAGCGGAAGGATTATTTTCAAACACGCCGAGCGTCACGCGCCTTGCGTCCAGATAATCAAAGGCGTATCGAGCCGCCGCCTGTACGAGCTTTTTGCCAAGCCCCAGACCGCGGTAGGCAGGATCGAGGATCACGAAGCCAAGGCGCACGGTATCGTCTGTATCCCGAGGATAGCGGAGGGATACGGAGCCGATTACGGTCTGCCCAAGGCAACCTGTCATGACAAAGGAACGGGGATTGTTATCCAGCGCACGCGCATAAGATTCAAACTCCATGGGCAAAAGCGGATAATGATCGAAAAAATCCGCGCACCATTGGCGGAAGGCGAATTCCGACCTGCACCAGGAAACGATATGCGCCGCGTCGCTGCTTACATAAGGCCGCAGACGTAGGCGCGCAAAAATGTTTTGGGGAGCATGTGTATACATTGCGTTCCTCTTGCGCGTTTATTTAGATTTAGTATAGCATGTACGGACGCTTTTCTCAATGGATCGCCGCGCGGGTGCATAACGTATATACCCATATGGGGATATACTGTGTTATAATATCGCATAGTGGTATGCGGGGAGGTAACGGGCTTGGATTGTAGAGAATGGGCGCTGTACTGTGATTTGGACGGCAGCCTGCTAAACTCTTTTGGCGAGGTGACAAAAAAGAGCCGCCAAGCCATTCGTGCGTTCGTTGAGGACGGCGGGCTGTTTGGCCTTTGCACGGGGCGCGCGACACAAAACGCGTTTTCGCGTGTGGCGGGGGTGGAGATCAACGCGCCCTCAATCGTATTCAACGGGGCTGCGGTGTATGATTATGCGCAAAAAACGTATCTGCGCCTTCATTTGATGGATAAGATGGCGCCCATGCAGGCGGCAAAGTGGAGCGTGGAGCGCTTTCCGGAGATTGACGTGCAGGTTTATACGCCTGATGAGATTATCTATGTGTCTGCGCGCGACCATGCGGACGCGGTCTTTTTAAGCATCCATCAGCCCTGCCGCTTTGCACAGGCGGAGGATATCCGTGATCTTGATTGGGTAAAGTGCTTGCTTTACGGCAAGGGGGAAGCGCTTGCGCAGGTGGAACGCTATATAATAGAAAACGGTCTTGACGCGCGTATGGGGCTGGTACATTCCTCGACGGATATTGCGGATGGGGCGAAGTATCTTGAATTTGTGCCGCTGCATACCAGCAAAGGAACAGCCGTAGAGCTGCTTCGCGGGCTTGACGCCTTGCAGGGGCGAAGGATCGCGGGCTTTGGCGATTATTATAACGATATTGATTTTCTGCAAGCTGCGGATTATGCCTTTGCGCCGCGAACAGGCATACAGGAGGTCAAGGATATCGCCTATAAGGTGGTATCCGGCAACAATGAAAATCCGGTCTGCGATATTCTTCGGGAGTTGCGGAATCTGGCATAAATTTGTTTTATTGGCTGAGGAGGTGCTCGGTATGGGCGTTATTGTCAAGGGAAAGCCGGTAGCGGACGCGCTGCTTGCGCGTGTGCAGGCGGATGCGCGGATGCTTGTGGAGAAAGGCGCGCCGCTGTGTCTGGCGGTTATTTTGGTGGGCGATGATGCGGCTTCTCAGATTTATGTGGGCAAGAAGCACGAAACCTGCGCCAAGGTGGGTATAGAATCCCGCATGTATCATCTGCCTGCCACGACCTCTCAAGAGTCGCTTTTGGATTTGATTCAAACGCTGAACGAGGACAAAAAGGTGACGGGGATCCTTGTGCAGCTGCCGCTTCCCGCCCATATCCATGCAAGGCAGATCCTCCGTTCCATCGATACGCACAAGGATGTGGATGCTTTTTCTATGCTTCTGGATATGAGCGGGGATGATCTTGTGCCCTGTACGGCTGGCGGCATCTTGGAGCTTATCCATTCTACCGGCGTGCAGGTTGCGGGGAAAAACTGCGTTGTGGTGGGGCGAAGCAATATCGTGGGTAAACCCATGGCCATGTTGCTGCTGCAGGAAAACGGCACGGTGACCATTTGCCACAGCGGCACGGTCGATCTGGGGGAAAAAACAAAGCAAGCGGATATTTTGATCGTAGCGGTGGGGAAAAAGAAGCTCATTACGGCGGACATGGTCAAGGATGGCGCGTTCGTGGTGGATATCGGCATGAACCGGGATGGGGAGGGCAAGCTTTGCGGCGATGTGGACTTTGAGGCCATAAAGGATAAGGCCTCCTACATCACACCCGTGCCGGGCGGCGTGGGGCCTATGACCATCGCTATGCTTATGGTCAATACCGTGGAGGCCGCAAAGCGTCAGTTCGCAGCCGCGCATCCGGAATAAATCGCATGGATGTAGATAAGGATCAGTAGGCGCTGTTCTTGCGTTCCAACGTAAGCAGCGCTTCTTTCATTTCCAAGCCGCCCGCGTAGCCCGTAAGCTCGCCATGCGCGCCGATCACGCGATGACAGGGGATTACGATCATGACGGGGTTTCTGTTGTTTGCCATGCCCACGGCACGGTAAGCGCGCGGCTCGCCGATGGCGGCGGCAATGTCCCGGTATGCGCGTGTATCGCCATAGGGGATGGCGCACAGCGCCTGCCAAACACGCCTTTGAAATGAGGTTCCTACGGGCGCAATCGGAAGCTGGAAGGTCTTGCGTTTGCCTGCAAAATATTCCTGTAGCTGCGCAAAGGCGGTGTCCGAAAGAAAGCTGCGTATGCCGTCGCCTTCACCGTTCGCGCGATGGATGCCGGTGATCGCTTCGCTGTTGTAGGCAATGGTTATTTTACCGAACAATGTATCATAAGTGGCTTGGGGCATAGCTCTGACAAGACTCCTTTATCAAATGGATGCGCTCGTACCGCTATGCCGAATTTTAGCACATATGGCGCCCAAAAGTATAGAAGAAAAAGCGCCATAAATTGTTAAGGAAAAATCCGATATATTCCCCCCTTTTGTATTGCGCCGCACAGACCGCCTGTGTTATGCTATCCGCAATTGGGGTTTCCCCGTTTTGTGAGGCTGACTGGATGAAACAGGCGAATTACGATTTGTTCTTTTCGTATATAGAGGATCTGCTCGCTGACGATACGGTGCGCGCCATGCGCGATATACGACAGCATGCCGATTCCGTAACGCGTTTGAGCCATAGCCTTTTTGTAGCGTATCTAAGCTATCGCATCTGCCGCTTTTTTGACCTTCGCTCCGTGGAGGCAGCGCGCGGCGCGCTGTTGCACGATCTATTCAACTATGACCAGCATGAGCCGGAAAATCATAAGGGGCATCTGCGCAGGCATCCTTTTGTGGCGCTGAACAATGCCAGCGCACGCTTCGCGCTTTCCCCCGTAGAACGCGACGCGATCGCCCATCACATGTGGCCGCTCAATATATCCGCCCGCCCCAACAGCAAGGAAGCGGCCATCGTTTGCATCTCGGATAAGCTGTGCTCCATTGCGGAGGTATCCAGGCTGTATCTGCTTTTGCGTATGAACCGCAAATTAGCGCCCGGCTTTTAAGCGGAACCCCAGTACGAGCACAGCGCTCGTACTTTTTTTATAAAATATTGAAAAAAGGCATTGACTCTGACGTTACGTTATGGTTTAGACTTCTTTTCGAGGTGAGAGAAATGCGGTTGTCAGTAAGCGAGTTATCCGAGCAGAGTGGTGTGAGCGTGCGCACCTTGCACTACTACGACGAGATCGGGCTGCTCAAGCCCCCGGAGGTGACGGAGGCGGGCTACAGGTATTATGACGATAATGCCGTGCGGCTGTTGCAACAGATCCTGTTTTTCAGGGAGCTGGATTTTTCGCTTAAGGATATCGGCAAAATCTTGAACGCCCCAAACTATGACAAGGACGAAGCGTTGCGTCGGCAGCGGGAGCTGCTTTCCCTGAAACGGGAGCGGCTGGATAATTTAGTCAGATTGCTCGACGCGACCCTGAAAGGAGAAAAAACCATGGAATTTAAGGAATTTGACACAACGAAGATCGATGCGCTGCGCGATCAGTACGCCGCGGAAGCGAAGGATAAGTACGGTGATACCGATGCGTGGACGCAGTCGCAGCAGCGTGCGAAGAAGTATAGCAAGGCGGATTGGGACAGGATCAACGCCGAAGCGGACGCCATCATGGAGGGCTTTGGCAAGCTGGTCGGTAAAGGTGCGGAGGATGAGGCTGTACGGGCGCAGGTCGAAAGCTGGAAGGCGCATCTTGAGCATTACTACTACGACTGCACCGACGAAATCTTTTCCGGCTTGGCTCAAATGTATGTGCAGGATGAGCGTTTCACCCAAAACATCGATAAGCATGGCAAAGGAACGGCGCAGCTTATGCATGACAGCATTTTGGCCTATGTGCATCGGTAAGGGTAAGCGCAATAAAAAAGGAACTATCCAAGCGATAGCTCCTTTTTTTGTGCAATTGATCCGCTCTATGCCCGAAATGCATCCCAGATCGCGGCTGCGGCATCCTCCGGCGCGCCCGTGTTGCTAACGGTGAAATCCGCGCATGCTTCATAGAGGGGAAGTCGCGTTGCGTACATGGCGGCGAGAGCGTCAGCACCCGTGGAAAGCGGACGGCCGTCCATGGAAAGCGCGGCGAGCGGGCGTTGCACAAAGACCACAAAGGCGTTTTCGCGGATGGCCTCCCGGTTGTCCGCGTCCAGCACAGCGCCGCCGCCCGTTGCGATCACGCAGCCGCTTTGCTTGCACAGCTTGCGTATCGCGTCGTTTTCCATGCGCCGGAAGGCAGCCTCCCCTTCGGCCTGAAAAATGACGGGGATGGAGCGTCCCGCGTCCTTTTCGATCGCAACGTCGGTATCCAAGAAGGGACGTTCATGCGCATGAGATAGAAGCTTGCCGATCGTCGTCTTGCCGCAGCCCGGCATGCCGATCAGCACGATATTGCGCGTTTGGCACTGCAAAAGGTCAATGTTTTGCTCGCTCGTTTCTGTAGGCACTGGCTTACCGGTGAAAAGCGCCGAGGCGGCCGCTGCCTGCAGCACCAGCATGGGAAGGCCGCTGCTTACGGTGATGGAGCGTGCTGCTGCCTGTTGTACAAGGTCTGTACGATAAGGATTATAGATCACGTCGAATACGGCGCTTAAGCGGCGGAAGGGGGCTATGTCCACAATGCGCGCGCCGTTATTGGGGTACATGCCTACCGGCGTCGTGTTGATAATCGCGTCAAAGTCATAGCATTCGGAAAGATCGTCGTAACGCAAGGAGCCGTTACGGGACGCTGTGCAGATGCGCTCAGCGCCCTGATCCTCCAGCACAGCGGTGACGGTGCGGGATGTGCCGCCGCTTCCTAAGATTAGGACACGCTTGCCCGCAAAGGAAACGCCCGCCCGCTGCGTCATGGAGAGGAAGCCAAAGTAGTCCGTATTATAGCCGTGCAGCCCGTCCTCCATGCGAATCAGCGTGTTGACGGCGCCGATGCGCGCGGCCAACGGGTCGATATAGCTGCAATAGGGCATGACGGCCTGCTTGTAGGGTATGGTGACATTGAGGCCGTCAAAGGGGGCGTGGAGAAGGAAGTCTTTTAAAGCGTCCGGCTCCACGGGAAAAAGATCGTAACGATAGTCGCCAAAGCAGGCGTGTATCTGGGGCGAAAAGCTGTGCCCCAAGGTTCTTCCCAAAAGACCGAAGCGCTGTTTCATTTGCTCTCTCCGCTTTCCGTCATGAGTTGCGTCTGATACGCCTTACTAAGCGTGAATATGGTTTGAAACAAGCGCTCCGTGTAAGGCGCAAGAGCGCCCGCCGCGCCGCCGACGCGCTGCAGGATTTCCTGCTCGCGCCCAGGGTGGCTTACGGCGTTGCCCGTGGTTTTTTTCGTGCGCGCAACCTCCTGTGCAAGCTGCATGCGCTGCACAAACAGCTGCACGATCTGATCGTCTATCTTGTCGATGTCCGCCCGTATGGCGGAAAGCTCGCGGATCGTTTCCATATTCTGTACCTCGTTTACAGCATCATATCCAATAGTGCGACAGCGGCGGCAGCTTCCACGCAGGGAACCGCCCGCAGCGCCACGCAGGGGTCATGCCTGCCCATGATGGACAGCCTGACGTTTTCCCCGGTTGCAAGGTTCACCGTATCCTGTTCCATGCCGATGGAGGGCGTAGGCTTGAAGGCCGCCCGAAACAACAGCGGCATGCCGCTTGTAAGTCCCCCCAGCGCGCCGCCATGGTGGTTGGTGTGGGTCTTGACGACGCCGTTTTCATACAAGAAGGGATCGTTGTGCGCGCTGCCGCGCATGGCGGCTGCGGCGAAGCCCGCGCCGAATTCCACGCCCCGCAGGGCGGGTATAGCAAAAAGGACGCGGCAAAGCCTGTTTTCCACGCCGTCAAAGGGCGGGTCGCCCAAACCGCCGGGTAAGTTCGTTGCGGCACATTCCACGATGCCGCCCACGGAATCCTGCGTTGCGCGCGCATCCTCTATGACCTGCTGTATGGCGGGAAGGATCGTTTCATCGTTGACGGGCAGCGCATGGGCGCGTACGCGCGCGAAGTCGATGCTGCTCACCGTAACGGGGTCAAAGGGCGTATCCTGCACCTGCGCCACGCTGTAGAGGTGCGCGCCGAGGGCTATGCCGCGAGCGGCAAGCGCCTGTATGGCGATCGCGCCCGCAAAGCAGAGAGGAGCGGTGAGCCGTGCTGAAAAGTACCCTCCGCCACGCACGTCATGGAATGCGCCGTGCTTAAGAAAGGCCGCATAATCCGCGTGGGAAGGGCGGGGCGTGTCCAAAAATCCCGCGTAGTCGCCGGAACGGGCATCCGTATTGCGGATGACGGCGGCGATGGGCGCGCCGCAGGTATGCCCGTTTACAAGGCCGGAAAGAATTTCGGGTACGTCGGCCTCCTGCCTTGCGGTAGCGAGCGCGCCGCCCGGCGCGCGCCGAGCCATAAAGGCAAGCGCAGCGTCCATATCAAAGGGAATACCTGCGGGAAGTCCGTCGATCACTACGCCGACGGAAGGCGCGTGCGACTGGCCAAAAAGGGTGACGCGAAAGCGTTCGCCATAGCTAAAGGACACGGTATTTTCCTCCTAACGCTTGAAAATCATCAAAAAACCCGGGATAGGATTTGCGCACAGCCTCCGCGCCCGTGATGCGAAGATCGCCCGTGCGGCTTCCGGCAATGCTCATGGCCATGACGATCCTGTGGTCGTTATAGCCGCTGACCACCGCGCCGTGCAGCGCCCTGCCGCCATACACGCGCATGCCGTCCTCCCGTTCCTCTATTGCAGCGCCCATCGCATGAAGGCATTCTGCCATGGCAGAGAGCCGGTCGCATTCCTTGACGCGCAGCCTTGCGCCGCCCGTGAAATCCGTAACGCCGTCATGGAAGGCGGCGCATACGGCCAATATAGGGAACAGATCGGGACAGCCGGAAACATCGATCGTCCCGTCCAGCGCGGGAAGCAGCGTTACAATAGCCCTGTCCGGCTGTACGGATGCATCATCAAGCCCCTGCACGTCAACGCCCGCTGCGAGAAAAAAAGCCGCATTGGACCAGTCGCCTTCTACGGCATATTGCTTAGGGGCGGTATAGGCTTGCCCGCCGGGAACGCGATAGCCGTCCGCTGTAGCTTCTATGCGGACGCCGAAGCGACGCAGCGTGCGGATCGTCATTGCCGTATATTGTGCGGAAACCTGTTTGCCTTCAATATGTAAGGCGCTTTCGCTCTCCAGAAGGGGCAGCAGGAATAAAAACCCGGATATAAACTGGGAACTTACATCCCCGGGAACGGTATAATTGCCCGCGCGCGGCGATCCGTTGAGCGTTAGCGGCAAGCGGTCGCTTGTCGCCGTAACGCCATGCTGTGAAAGTGCTGTAAGCAGCGCGCCGATAGGCCGCTCGGGCAGCTTGCCGTGCCCTAGAAAGGTCGGCTGTTGGCTGACCTTGGCCGCAACGGGGAGAAGAAAACGCAGCGTGGAGCCGCTCTCGCCGCAGTCTAAGTGCGGCTGCACCGCGTTTTGACGGATGGGGTCAACATAAAAGCCGTTTTCACCCCTGGCGATCGTTGCACCAAGAGCGCCAAGCACGCGGGCGGTAGCGTCGATGTCTGCCGAAGTTGCAGCAAGCCGAATCTCGCAAGGGGATGCGGAGAGCGCGGCGGCGATCAGGGCGCGATGCGCGTCCGACTTGGAGGGTATGGCCTGTATACTGCCACATAGCGGGCTTTTTTCGATCAAAATGTCCATCATGCGTCCTCTGCGGCTACTTTCATGATGGATAAAAGATCGCTTATGGGGATGGGATAGGGGACGCATTTGCCGATGTGTTCGATCAAAATGAGTGTGAGCGTGTCGCCCATACGCTTCTTATCCACGCATGCGGCGCTGCATAAGGCGCGCGCGTCATAGGCGCAGCGTGTGGGCAAATGGTTTTGTAAAAGCGCTTCGCGTATGCTTTGTGCAACGCCGGGCACGGCGATACCCAGACGTTCGCTGACGCGAGCTGCCATCAGCATGCCTATGCCGACGCCCTCGCCGTGGTACAGGGAAAAGCCGCTGCGTGCTTCCACCGCATGCCCGAAGGTATGGCCGAGATTGAGCATGCGCCGTTCGCCCCTATCAAATTCGTCCTCATGCACGACTGCCGCCTTTAGCTCCACGCAGCGCTGGACGATGCTTTCGATATTTTCATTAAAATCGCCTCCCGCAAGCTGCGTAAACAGCGCAGGATCGTAGAGAACGCCATATTTGAGCGCTTCTGCCGTACCTTCGTTAAAAACCGGCGTGGGCAGCGTTTGAAAGGTGTCCGGGTCGATAAGCACCAAAGACGGCTGCAAAAATGCGCCCGCAAGGTTTTTGCCGGCAGACAGATCTACGCCGGTCTTTCCGCCCACGGAGGAATCGATGGCGGAAAGAAAGGTGGTGGGAATCTGGATAAAATCGACGCCGCGCAGATAGCATGCCGCCGCAAAACCCGCCATGTCGCCGACCACGCCGCCGCCTAAGGCGACGACCGTATCCGCGCGGGTAAAGGCGACGCCAGCCATATGCTCAAGGATATTGCCAAAGGTGGAGAGTGTCTTGCTCTGCTCTCCGGCGGGAAATACAAAGGAAGCCGTGTTGTCGCCCAGCGTATCCACGAGCGCATCAAGATACAGGGGAGACACATTGCTGTCCGTGACGACCATGAAGCGGGTATTGCCTTTTACAGCCCGCATCAGCGTGCCGGCTTTTTGCAAAATGCCACGTTCTATGCAAACGTCGTAAGCGCGTGAAGCGTCCACCCGTATGGCTTTCATTTTTCCTTCTCCCTTTCCTCGGAAGCGATCTTCGCCTGCGTGCCCGCCTCCAACAGCGCGTGAAGCTTTTGCGCGTCGTGGCTGCGTATGGCGGCGCTGTAGGCTTGAAGCTTTTCAGCAATGTAATCGATCTCGTCCGCAAGATGGTCGGCATTTTCTAAAAACAGCTCTGTCCACATGTCCGCGTTGAGCTTGGCGACGCGCGTGAGGTCGCGGAAGCTGCCCGCGGAATAGCCCTTATGCCGCATGGCAAGCGGATTCTGTATGTACGCGTTGGAGACTACATGCGCAAGCTGCGAGGTATAGGCGATCATCTCGTCATGCTCCTCCGGGGAGAGGATGGGCGTGCGGGAAAAGCCCAGCTCCATGCAAAAGCGCGATATATAGGAAACCAAAGCGATATCCGTCCCGGTATACGGCGTCAGGATGATGGAGGCGCGCACGAACATGGTATCCTTGGAGCTCTCAAAGCCGAATGCCGCAACACCCGCCATGGGGTGCGCGCCTATGAAGCGGAACCCGTACTGCTCCGTAAGGGGCAGGATTTCTTTGCAGACCATGGCCTTGGTGCCGCCGCAATCCATAATGACGCCTGCCTTATTGAAATACGGCGCATTTTCACGCATGTATTCCACCGTACTCTTGGGATAGGTCGCAACGATTACGATATCGCATTCGCCAAGGCGCTCCTGCGTGAGCGCATCGTCGATGGCGTTGAACATTTTTGCCGCAAGAAAGGTGCTCTTATTGATGTCACAGCCCAGCACCGTATGATCCGTGCGCTGCTTGAGCGCCTTGGCAAAGGAGCCGCCCATTTGCCCTAAGCCGACGATACCGATCTTCATAAGCTTGCCTCCGCTTCGCGCTTGTAGGCGAAAGGCAATACCTGCTCCACGGCCTTGGCAAGCTGCGCAAACGCCTCGGGACGAAGGGACTGCCTGCCGTCGCAAAGGGCGTGCTCGGGATCGTTATGCACCTCAATCATCAGGCCGTCCGCGCCCGCCGCAGCCGCTGCGAGCGACATGGGCAGCACGAGGCCGGCAAGACCCGTAGCATGGCTTGGGTCTACGATGACGGGAAGGTGGGTCATTTCTTTCAAAAGGGGAACGGCGGAAAGATCCAGCGTGTTGCGCGTAACGGCGGAAATGGTGCGGATGCCGCGTTCGCAGAGTATGATCCTCTCATTGCCGCCGGACATGATGTATTCCGCGCTCATCAGCAGCTCCTCCAAGGTGTTGGCAAGACCGCGCTTGAGCAAAATGACCTTGCTCGTGTGCCCAAGCTCCTTAAGAAGCTCAAAATTCTGCATATTGCGCGCGCCGACCTGTAGCACCTGTACATCCTCAAACAAGGGAAGCTGCGCGATGTCCATGATCTCGGAAACGACGGGCATGCCGTTTGCCTGTCCGGCCTGCGTCAAAAGCTGCAGCCCGTTTTCCCGAAGCCCCTGAAAGGCATAGGGCGAGGTGCGGGGCTTGAAGGCGCCGCCGCGCAGGAGCTTTGCGCCCGCATCCTTCACGCTCTTGGCGACAAAATTCATCTGCTCCTCCGATTCCACGGAACAGGGGCCGGCGATGATCTGGAAATTGCCGCCGCCGATCTTCACGCCGTCGATATCGATGATGGTATCGGCAGGATGGAATTTGCGGTTTGCGTCCTTATAAGGCTCGCTGATGCGGCGTACGGTCTTGACGATATCCAGCGCCGTAAGAAGATCGATATCCACGCGGGACGTATCGCCCACAAGACCCAGAATTGTGACGTCATCGCCTTGGGAAACGTGAATATCCAATCCCAGACTTCGTAAAAAATCCATCAAGCTGTCGATGCTCTTTTGCTGTGCGTTGCTTTTCAATACGATAACCATTGGTTTTTGTCCTTCCCTATGTGTAAATTTGTTGATGCTGCTTTTATAAAAAAACTCCGCAGGCGTGTTATGCTGCGGAGCTTATCATCCAAGCTTGAAATCGTGAAACGTCACACGTTCACATTCTGCCGACAGCATAACAGGCCATTACCTCACGGTAATAGCGGTAATAACGATAGCTGTAAGCTGCATACATGCTGTGCACGCGCGTGACCTCCTTCAAAAGCTTCGTAAATGTTACCACGATTCAACGATATTGTAAATAGTGAAATTTGCGTCGCGCTTGATTTGGCTATCGCATGTTTGTGTGCTACAATAGGACGGTATTGCAAATAAAGAATCGAGGGCGACCATGATCAAAAGAATCAAGCTCAGTGACAGGGTGATGCCGGATTATACAAAGGGCGAGGAAACCGTCAATATGGTCACGCACATCGTAGGGGGCGCACTGGGCATTGTTGCGATGGTGACGGCGGTGCTGCTTGCGACATGGAAGCATGATGTGTATGCGATGGTGGCGGGCGCCATATGGGGATTTACCACGGTCATACTCTACACCATGTCCAGCGTGTATCACGGGCTGCGCCCCGACCTTATGGCAAAACGCGTTTTTCAGGTCATCGATCACTGCGCGATCTATTTGATGATCGCGGGCACCTATACGCCGCTTTCGCTTTGCGCGCTTCGCGCATGGAATCCCAAGGTCGGCTGGATCATATTCGGCGTGGTTTGGGGTCTGGCGATACTGGGCATCATACTCAACGCCATCGATCTGGAACGCTTTAAGGTCGTCTCTATGGTGCTCTATCTTGGCATGGGCTGGTGCATCGTGGCGGCCATGCGCTGGCTGCCTGCCGTTTTAGGCCAAAATGGCACGCTGTTTTTGATATTGGGCGGTGTGGCGTATACCTTGGGCGCTGTGTTTTACGGCATTGGCGGCAAGCGACGGTATGCGCATTCGCTGTTTCATGTGTTTGTCGTGATCGGTACGGTTTTTCACTCGCTTTGTATTCTGCTCTATGTGATCTGACCTTGGCTTCGCCATTTCCCTACATTATTCTATATTGCGCATATGCGGAAAATGTTATACAATATCAGCTAGAAGTGGACTTTTCTGCCGATTTCGGCACGCAAGAGCCGCATGGCGCCTTGCTATGGCAGCAGGCGCAGACCGCATAGGAACCCGCGGCGTGTGCGGCGGGGTTTTGGTTTTTACATGCTGTTTTGACAATTCACAATCGACGCATTCCTATCATCAACAAAACTTGGAGGAAGACATGCTTAAGGTGCAAAATGCGCGCAACGTTCTAATCGCGGATGACAATATCATCAACCGGCGGATACTCAAGGCGGTGCTTGGCTCCGACTACAATATCATTGAGGCGGAGGACGGCTTGCAGGTCATGGATATCCTGAAAACGCGGGGAGATGATATTTCGGTCATCCTTCTGGACATCCTTATGCCCGGTATGGATGGCTACGAGGTGTTGCGCGCCGTGCGTGCCGATCCCAAGTTTACGGCACTCCCTATCGTCGTTACCACACAGCAGGACGATACGGAAGCCGAGCCTGTGGCGCTCGCGCTGGGCGCTACGGACTATTTGCCTAAGCCTTACCGGCCTGAGATCATCAAGCAGCGCATCCACAATCTGATATTGCTGCGCGAATCCACCGTGTTCATCAACGCCATGGAGCGCGACAGCGTATCCGGCTTGTATACGGAGGATGCTTTTATTCGGCAAGCGCAGGGCGTGCTGGACGCAAATCTGTATCCATATTACTATGTGATATCCATGGACATAGATCGGTTTGAACTGGTCAATGAGATCTTCGGCCTGGAGGAAGGCAATCAAATACTCCAATTCCTTGGCCGATCCATCATTCATTCGCTCAAAAATACGGGCGGCGTCGCGGCGCGCGCGTCGGGCACGAAGTTTTATATGCTGTATCCCGCGAAGGCGCAGGGAGACGAAAAGGAAGTGATACGCTTCCTGCGGGACGGATTGGCAAGCTATCCTGTTGATTTTATCCTGACGCCGCGTTTTGGCGTATACCCTGTGGATACAAAGACGTCTACCGCAACGACGATGTGCGAGATGGCACATACGGCGCTGAAAGCCGCACAAAAACGCATCGACGAACCGGTGGTTTATTATGACGAGGCGTTTCAGAAAAAGGTCATGGAGGAGGTGCAGATCACCTTTGAGATGCGCTCGGCCTTGGAGGATGGGCAATTCCATCCTTATTACCAGCCAAAGTATAATTTACAGACCGGTATGCTGCAGGAAGCGGAGGCGCTGGTGCGTTGGATACACCCGGAGCGCGGCACCATGTCGCCTGCGAGCTATATTCCCATTTTTGAACGAAACGGCTTTATTACCCAAATGGATCTTAAGCTTTGGGATTCCGTTTGCGCGCACATCCGCCAGTGGACGGATGCGGGGCTTGATCCCGTGCCGGTATCCGTCAACGTTTCGTGGGTGGATATCTACAATCCCAATCTTGCGGTGCTGCTGCGGCAGACCGTGGATAAGTACGGCTTGCCCACCCGCATGCTGCATTTAGAGATCACTGAAACGGTATATACGCAGAATCCGCACCTTATGATTAACGCTCTGAAGGCTCTGCGTGAGGCGGGCTTTATAGTCGGGGTGGACAACTTTGGCCTTGGCTATTCCTCCTTAAACATGCTTGGCAAAATCCCCGTGGACGAGCTCAAGCTTGACATGCGTTTGCTGGATAACAACCTTTTTGTAAAAGGGAATCGAAGCGTCGTAAAGTTCATCGTAGAGATGGCGCAGGACATGGGACTTTCCGTCATTGCCGAGGGCATAGAGACGGCTGACGATTATCAGTATCTCAAGCAGCTGGGTTGCCGGATGGGGCAAGGATATTATCTGTCCAGCCCGTTGCCAGAGACCGATTATGCAAGATTATTGCGGGAAGAAAGAAAATGGAAGGGTAATTGACGGTGAGCCCGGGCTACGGCGGGGCATAGAGGATGGATCATGCAGGAAAAGCCAACGCGCATAGAGGATATTTTTGGAAAAAAGCATCTTCTTACCATATTTGATAACATATCAAACGGTATCGTTTTGATCGAACGAAACAAGACCTTTGCTTCGCTGTATCGAAACCGAAGCTTTTGCGATATGCTTGGCTGTGCCATCGACGATGATACCGATGCGCTGACGCGTTTTTTCAGCATGGTTTTTGACGATTACAGGGATGAAGCCTATGCCACCTTGCAAAAGGCTGCGGAGCAGACGCTTGAACCGGTATTGACCGAGCTTAAAATACGAAATTTGCACAGGGACGTGCTGCATTTGCAGGCGACCTTTCGCCGGATAGAAAATGAAAACAGCGAACAGCCCTTGATCCTGCTCGTGCTTTGCGACGTGACGGCGCAAAAGGCGCAGGAGGAAAAAGCGCGGCTTGTCAACGATCAGATTCGCTATCGGCTGGAACATGATGAGCTGACGGGTCTTCTCAACCGGGACGGCTTTTGCGGGCATACGGAAAAGATGTTAAACGCATTTCCCGGCAGACCCCATATGCTGGTGTATTTCAACATCAGCCGCTTTAGCGTGATTAACGACCTGTTGGGTACGGCGACCGGAAACCGGATATTGCAGGAGTGTGCAAGACGCTTCAAAAAGGCCGTGCAAGGGATCGGCATCTGCGGCCGGCTGGAAAGCGATCATTTTGTGATATGCTGTCCCAAATCTTATTTTTCCGTTGAGACCATGCTTGAGCTGGTAAGGCAGGGGTTCAATGAGATCGGCATAAGCGACCGGATCATCATGAACTTCGGCATCTACGAGATCGACGATCCCAATCTGCCCGTTGCGCAGATGTGTGAGCGCGCCAATCTTGCACTGGCGATGGCAAAGGGGAATCATCTTGTTCCCTACGCATATTACGACGAAAAGCTCAGGAACAGCATCATAGCCGAACAGGAGATCGCCAGCGAGATGGAAGCGGCGTTGGAGGAACGGCAGTTCCTCGTATATTTGCAGCCCGTGCACAGCCTGTCCGACGGCGAGCCCATCGGCGCGGAGGCTTTGGTGCGTTGGAAGCATCCGAATAGAGGCATGATCCCGCCGCAGATATTCATACAGATATTTGAAAAAAGCGGCTTTATTGCAAGGCTGGATCATTATGTTTGGGAGGAAGCCTGCAAGATCCTAAAATCATGGCGGGAAACCGGCAAGCGCATGCTGCCCATTTCCGTTAACCTGTCCCGGCGCAGCATTTATAACGTCAATCTTGCGGATGAACTCAAGGCGCTGCTGGCACACTATGGCGTTGATCCTGCCTATTTCAAGCTGGAGGTCACGGAAACCGCCTATACGGATAACCCGGAGCAGCTTTATGAAACGGTGAAGCTCTTGCGCGAGGAGGGCTTCACGATCATGATGGATGATTTCGGCAGCGGGTATTCTTCTTTGAATATGTTAAAAGAGCTGCCTGTGGATGTGCTCAAAATCGACATGAAATTCCTTGAGGGGTTTGAAACATCCTCGAGAGCCGGGAGCATCGTGGCAGCAATCCTGCGCATGTCCCGGTGGCTAAACATACCTGTGGTAGCTGAGGGCGTGGAGACGACGGAGCAGATCATGTTTTTGCATAGCATCGGCTGCGATCAGATACAAGGCTATTATTTTGCAAAGCCCATGGCCGTGCAGGCGTTTGACGCCTACGTCGAAGACTATAAAAAGCTGCATATCGTGCCGAAGCACATGATCAAAAAGGAATTTCAGAGCAATGACTTCCTTGGCGGCAACGCCGCGGTAGACGCCCTGATGGAAAGCTTGGATATCGGCGTGTCCATTGTAGAGCTGAGCGGCGACAGGCTGGAGCTGATCCGTGTGAACCAAGGTTATTATAATTTGTTTGGACATTCCCTGCATACCTCTGGCGTAATCAGCAAAAATATCTGGGAAAAGGTCAATCGTGACGATATCAACAGGGAAAAGAAGCTCTTTAGCAAGGCTATCGAGACGCGCCAGATACAAAAGGGCGTTATTCGCTGCTATCATTCGGATGGCCGCTTGCTTTGGACGGAATGTACCTTTGCCTTTTTAGGCGGCACGGAGGACAGCGCCGTGTTTTGCGTTACCTATGTGGACGCGACCCGGCGGCGAAAGCTGGAGCTGCAGTATGAGACGGCTCTGGCGCAGGTCGAGGCGCTTACCAAAAACATGCAGGAGGAAAAGGCGAGCGTTTCCTCAAATGCGCTGGAAAAGGAACGCGACCACGAGATATTCCAGCAGACTTACGAGATACTTTTGGAGGACAGCGATGCGCTGCTCTTTGATTATGACGTCAATACGGACACGATGCATGTGTCCTTTTCCGATGAAAGCGGCGATCGAACGACCAAAACCATCACGGATTTCCGCCCCTATACGGAAGGAACAGCTTTCCTGCATACGGATTACAAGGAGCAATATCTCGAGCTTTTGCACCAATTTATGGAGCAGCCGCTATCCGGTGAGTATATGCTGCTTGCCGACCTGTATGACCGGAACGACTTTCGCTGGTATCGCACCAAATGCAAGAGCATAGCGGACGGTCAAGGCGTTGTATATCGCTTTATCGGCAAAGCGGAGGACGCCAATGACGAGGTGCGCAGCATGGAGGAAATGCGGGCAAAGACAGAGATCGAGCCGCTTAGCGGCATGCTCAATCGCGCCACGGCTGAAAGGATGATACAGGAGTATTTGCGCGGCAAGCATGGGTACTGCGCCCTGTTTGTGATCGACATAGACAATTTTAAGAGCATCAACGACACGCTGGGTCATCTCTTTGGCGATGCGATCATCAAGGAGACGGGCACGCGCCTGCGCATGATCTTCCGCGAAGAAGATATTCTGGGTCGCTTTGGCGGAGACGAGTTTTTCGCCTTTGTGCAGGATATCCGCGATATCTCCGTGGTAAAGCGCTGCGCCAAGCGCATCCTCAATGAGATAGCGAGTATATCCATACCCGATACGCCCCACACGCATTGCAGCGTGGGCATTACGCTGCTTACGCCGGATGACAAAGATTTTTCCAGCGCCTTTGAGCGCGCGGACGTTGCGCTGTATGAGGTGAAAAACAAAGGGAAGAACGGTTATCTTATTTATGATAACGAAAGCTTTGCCTAACGCAAAGCCTTTTGACGGGTATTTCAGATATGTATGTTCGTGAGATCTATAGAAACGATACGCCTATGGACGCTGCCGACGCGTATTTAACGCGCATCCCCGCTATCGCTGCGCTGGATACGCTGCGTCTTGACAGCCCCGTGACCTTCCTTGTGGGGGAGAACGGCGCGGGCAAGTCCACGCTGCTGGAGGCTGTCGCCGTCGCGTACGGCTTTAACCCGGAGGGCGGAACGCGCAATTTCAACTTTTCCTCCAACAATACCCATTCCGGCCTTTTCCGCTATATTACGCTGGTCAAGGAGCCCATACGCGCGCGGGATGGGTTCTTTTTGCGCGCGGAAAGCTTCTATAACGCGGCTTCTTATATTGACCAATTGGATCGGGAGGGTTGGCCGCCGCTTGTGAACAGCTATGGCGGAAAATCCCTGCACGCCCAATCGCACGGCGAAAGCTTTCTTGCGCTTGTGATGAACCGCTTTGGCGGGCACGGCTTCTATGTGCTGGATGAACCGGAGGCGGCGCTATCGCCAACGCGGCAGCTATCGCTGCTTTGCCGCATCCACGACTTGGTCGAAAGCGGCTCGCAGTTTTTGATCGCCACCCATTCGCCCATTTTGATGGCGTACCCTGACGCTGACCTATATCTGCTTGGCGAGAACGGCATAAGCAAGACGGGGTATAAGGAAACCGAGCATTATCAGGTCACACGCTGTTTTTTGGAGAACCCGCAGCGCATGCTGCAAACGCTGTTTGCGGAAGAATGAACGGTATGCTTACGCAAGCGGCAGATATTTTTCAATAAACACATCTTCGGGAAGCGGCCGGGAGTAATAATAGCCTTGTACGAGCGTGCAGCCAACGTTGCGTAAGAAATCCAGCTGCTCGAAGGTTTCAATACCCTCGGCTACGGCTGTGATCTGCATTTTCTGCGCCAAATGCAGCGTATGCGCAATGACGGTATCTGCGCGGCGGTTTGTTTCAAAATCCGCAAGAAATTCCTGATCCAGCTTGATGACGTCGATTTCCACATCCTTGAGCATGGTCAGCGACGAGTAGCCGGTGCCAAAGTCGTCGATGGCTACCGAAAAGCCGTTGTCACGCAAACGGCGCACCTGCGTTTGCAAAATATCCTTTCCGACGAGGAAAGCTGTTTCTGTCAGTTCGATTTCCACAAGCGCGTGCGAGATCCCGTATCGATCGACCGTTGCAACGACTTGATCCGGGAAATCGGGATTGTAAAGATGAACACGGGAGAAATTACAGGAGATGGGGCATATCTTTCGCCCTTCCGCAAGACAGCGGCGCAGGAAGCCGCACACCTGTTCCAGTACATAATAGTCAAGCTTGGTGATGAACCCCTTGTGTTCAAGCGCGTCGATGATCGGCCCAGCGGACATCACGGAGCCGTCTGGCTCAATGCGGCGCACCAGCGCTTCGGCGCCGCTGATTTGCTCCGTGCGAATATCGATCTTGGGCTGCAGGAAGATGACGTACTCGTTATTCTGGAGCGATTTTTCAAAGCCGGAAAGCCAAGCAACCTCTTGTATCTGTGCTTCATGCAGCTTGTGATCGTATATGGCGATGTTGTTTTCGTAATTGCCTTTAACGGTGCGTTTGGCTACCGCTGCCTGATTGCGCAGAGCGGGGATGGGGAGGCTGCGGTCGGTGATCTCCACAATGCCGTAGCTTAACAGCAGCATATGCGCGGTCATTTGGCTGCGAACCGACTGATCCGTACTGCGAACGCGCGCAAGGATGGCGTCAAACGATTCGCCGCAGAGCAGGCAAACGAAGTGATCGGCCTCTTGACGGGCGCACAATTCATTGTTACGGCAATTGCTGGACAGGAGGGCGGCAATGCTTTTGAGCATGGCATCCCCGGCGTCCACGCCATTTGTAGCGTTATACTGGCTGAAAAAGTTCACGTCAAAATCGACAACGGCGCAGCATAGAGCTTCGGGCAGATCGCGGAGCAGCTCCGCACACTTGTCATCAAAGCCCTTGACGTTCAATAACCCTGTGAGATCATCCGTATAGGCGCGGCGCTCCAAAAACATCGCCTTGAACGCCTGCTGGCGCAGCGCTTGCGCCCGGCGGATAAGCCCGATGATCGTAATAAGGACAAAAAGCAGGATGCCTACATAGAAACCGGAGGAATAACCGTTTCGCAGCATATTCATTTTGTTCTTGAGATAAAAATCAGCGAGGGAAATGCTTTCCGCAAGCATAAATACGGATACGGCAATGGAAAGCTCGGGCAGCTCTAAACGCTTAGTGCGGATTGCGGGCAGCCAAAGCGACAAATTGGTGGATAGAATGATGACGGCCATGAGTAAATGCAGCACCCAAAGCGCCGTTTCAAAATTTACAAGGCCTGCCATATACAGCAAAATACGCAGCAATGCATAGCTGGAGGTGACGATGGAAATCATTCTGTAAAGCCGGCTGTACCGCGGCTGCATGTAGGCCAAAAACAGCGCCAGCGAAGTAGGCAGCAGATAGAACGAGCAGCCGAAAAGCAGATAGCTGATGCCCTTATTGGGTATTACGAATTGCAACAAGCCGCTGTCGGAAAGCATCCATACAGTCGATAATAGCACAAGCAGGGAAAAGTAGAACGCAGCAGAGGCACGCACGTCGTTATTGGCAGTCCACGCCAGACAAATGATGAACGCGGCTATACCGATAAGCGCTAAAAGCACGCTTACGATAAGAAGCGCCAGACGGCTATGCAGCAGATAGGTGACGATGGTGCTTTGATTGCCCAAAAGAAACGTATAGGGCGACAACCCTGTGCGTCCGCCAATGGGCGTGAGAGACACGGTGATGGTGGCGCCGTCGGCATTTTCCGGCAAGGGTACAAGATTCCATACCGCACCGACGCCATGGCCATAGACGCGCTGCGGTGCTTCGCCATAGGTATAGGTCAATATGCCGTCGACCCACACGCGCACGCTTTCGTTCTTTGTTTGGAAGCACAGCGACATGTCGTCTGGCAACGGCACGGGCAGGGTGTTGACAAGACGCAACGTCGTATCGAGACAATCAGCCGCAGGACGCGACGCTTCTGATAGCGCAACGGATCCGTTTTCTGTTTCGGCGTACCAGCCGTCTGCAAGCATGACCGGAGAGGATCGCGTTAAAAGCGTACTTTCCAATGTTGTATTTGCAGCGAAATATAGAATCGCCATTGCCGCACATAGCAATGCCAGTAGAAAGAACAGGCGCGCAATCCGTTTGTCCGGAAAAGAGTTTTCTTTTACGATCAATGTGCTCTCGCTCTTCCTTTTCGTATTTTTTCGTAAAATAATAGCTGCACCTGCGTTTGTGGTA
>JAUNJX010000063.1:0-1017 GCA_030533005.1 Clostridia bacterium
GCGTCCAGCAAAGAGAGCACGCCATCGTGCAGCACCTCCGCCTGCCCCGCCTGCGCGATATCCGCCATGCTTCTATACCCCATCGCCCATTGCGCAAGCCTTCCCGCGCCGATGCGAAGCTGCGGCGGGCGACTTGTGGCGTTGCCCTCCAGATCCATGATCCCCGCGTTTTCCGGAACCACGTCGTCCGTGACCTCGATCGACCCGCCGGACAAGCCCACGGCGCGAAGAAGCGGCCGCACGTCCGCCACGCCTATGACGCTCCTTGGCGCTGTCACGCTTTGCGCGCCGGGAATCACAACGTCCGGCGCAAGGCGCATGCGAAGCTGTTTCCCCGCCGCGCGCAGCGCCATGCCTTCGCAAAGACGGCGGTACGCGTCGGGCGAGCGCGCCACGCACTCGTCGCCATACACCTCGTTTGCATCCTCATAATAGACGCAGTAGCCCGTTACGATCCCCGCCTCCTCCACGCGGACGCAGGCCGCGCCGGAGGAAGCATAATCGCGCAGCTTGCACGCAAAATCCGCATAGGATCGGTCGATCACGCCGGAATAGCGCTTGGAAAACGCGCCGTAGCAGGTATAGAGCGCCGCGCCCTCCGCCGTCGCATCCGTTTCCAGACAAGGGTCAAAAGCCGGTCGTGGCGCGCCCGCACCCAAGGCTGCATACTGAAAATCGCTCGCGGGATAATGGCCAAGGGATGCATAGACGCGCAGCTCCACGGGTCTATGCGGCAGCACCGGCACGCCGCGCGCATGCAGCATGCGCATGAGCATAGTCATGATCTCGCGCATCACGCCCTGCCCGCGAAAGGCCGTCTCCGTCGCCACGCCGCCAAGTATCGCGCAGGGCAGTATCGTATCCCGCACGCGCAGGTGCAGCGGTAATGTGTGCGCAACCCCCGCTATCCTTCCCTCGCGTTCCGCCACCACGCACCAATCCGGCAAATACCGTTCCGTAAAAAACCAGTCCAAAAACGCCGTCCCCGCATCCTCCGGGAAGGCGCGTTCCCAAACG
>JAUNJX010000063.1:1027-9884 GCA_030533005.1 Clostridia bacterium
AACGCCCTTGAGCGCCTCCCGCTCATTTGGCCTTGCAAGCCTTGCCATAACATTTCTCCTTACTTAACATGCAGAGGGCGGCGCACATCGCGCCGCCCCCGTTATCCTTCATTATTTCCACAGCTTTTCGGGATATACGCCCTGCGCCTTAAGTGCGGCGATGGACGCCATAACGGCGGGCTTATCCTCGGGATAGGTCACGCCAAACCATTTATCCACCGTGGGCAGCACCTTGACCGTACCCTGCCCCTCGCTGATGCACGCCTGCACATCCGTAGGCAGCAGCGCCTCAAACTTGAGAGGGTTGCCCGCAAGCTCCGTTTTGATGCGCCGATCGAAGGAGGCGCGGAAGAAATCCAGTATATCCGGCTGGAAGCCCCAGAAGTTCATGGAGGCCACCGCGTCCGACGGGATGGGTATGGGAGCGCCCGTATCCAGATACACACAGCCATCGCCGCTGCCCTCGATCTTGAAGCGCTCGACGATAGTTGACAGGAAGCCGTTTTGCACCTGACATACGCCGCGCGTGACGGTGCCGTTTTTCGTAAGCGTGTTGGGCAAGGGATAGCCCACCAGCGCGTGTTCGCCGGGTGCGTGCGCGGCGCTCAAATAGTCGAAGATCAGCTTGTACGCCGTGGGGCCGTAGTAATCGTCCGCGTTGATGGCGGCAAAGGGGCGGCCGTCGATCGCATCCGCCGCGCAAAGGATCGCGTGGGTGGTGCCAAAGGGCTTCACCCGCCCTTCGGGTATGGGCACGCCGTCTGGCAGCGCATCAAGCTGCTGGAAGGCATAGGTCACGTTGGTTTGCCTTGCGATACGGTCGCCGATCGCCTCGCGGAAATCCGCCTCGATCTCATGCTTGATGATGAAAACCACGTCCGTAAAGCCCGCGCGCAGCGCGTCATAGATGGAAAAATCTATGATGAGGTTGCCGTAGGCGTCCATGGGATCGATCTGCTTGCAGCCGCCGTAACGGCTGCCCATGCCCGCCGCCATGATGACGAGAACCGGTTTACGCATGCTGTACCGCCTTTCTTCGCGTTATTTCGCAACGATCTTTTTTAGCTTTGCAAAGCGGGGCAATCCCTGCTCGAAGGTCATCTTGGGCTGACCCTGAATAAGCGGCAGGGCGTAATCGATAAATGCCTTGGTCACGCCGTTGCCTTCCTTGTTGATCATTTCCTCGGGCACCTTCTTTTCGGTGTTCGCCACGTCCGCAAGGTCAAAAAGCTTGATGTTGCAGACATAGTTGCCATCCTTGTCATAGCTGCGCGCGTAGCCCACCATCTTGTCCGTCACGCCCGCAACAGCCTGCTCCACAGCGGTCTTGCCGGAGAGGAAGGATTCCTGCACGTCGGTTTCGGAGGCGATATGCGCAGCGCACCGCTGCATGAGGGAGAATTCGATGCCGCGGCACTTCACATTGCCCAGCCGATCCTTGATGACGTTGATGAGGTTTGCGGCCAAACCGCCCAGCTGCTTGTGGCCAAACGCGTCCACAGGCGCGTTCTCCTGCCCGTATTCCACGATGAACTTGCCATCCTTATCATGAATACCCTCGCTGACGGCGACGATGCACTTGTTGTTCGCCTTATAGATGCGCTCCACATCGTTCAAAAACGCGTCCATGTCAAAATCGCGCTCCGGCAGATAAATGAGGTCGGGACCGCAGCCGAATTCGCTCGCCAGACCCGCGGCAGCAGTCAGCCAGCCCGCGTGACGACCCATGCACTCCAGCACGCAGATCATGCCCGTATCGTATACGCGCGCGTCCTTGTAAAGCTCCATGGCGGTGGTGGCGATATACTTGGCGGCGGAGGCGAAGCCGGGGCAGTGATCCGTGCCGTAGAGGTCATTGTCGATGGTCTTGGGCACGCCCATGATGCGGCACTCGTAGCCCACCTTCTGCATATACTTGGATATCTTGTTGCAGGTATCCATGGAATCGTTGCCGCCGTTATAGAAGAAATAGCGTACGTCGTGCTTTTTGAACACCTCAAGGATGCGCTTGTAGTCCGTGTCGTCCTCGCTGCTGTCCTTGAGCTTGTAGCGGCAGGAGCCCAGCGCCGAGGAGGGGGTGTGGAGCAAAAGCTCCAGCTCTTTGGGATCCTCCTTGCTCATGTCGTAGAGTATGTCGTCCAGCACGCCCTTGATGCCGTGCGCCGCGCCGTAAACGTTGGTGATGACGTCGCTGTCAAGCGCCGTGCGGATCACGCCGTAGCAGCTTGCGTTGATTACGGAAGACGGGCCGCCGGACTGGCCGATGATGCATGCGCCTTTGAGTTGGTTTGCCATGGATGGTATCCTCCTTCAATGATGAAAAAATAAATTATCTTGATCGCGTTGCCGCGAAAGTCCCGAATCATGGATAGTTTATCACATTATGCAGGCAAATAACAAGGATTCTCGCATAGGGATTGCGCCTGTTTGCAGGATTTTCCATAAGGGTTTGTTATGATTTGCAATTCTTTGCGACATTGCTGTGAAATGTATTGCGAAGAATCCCGTTATGCGGGTAAAATAATGGGGAGGTGATTTGCATGTACTATTACGGCTATGGCAACAATGGTTACTTTTTCCTGTTGATCCTCGTCATGCTGCTTGGGTTTGCGGCACAGGCGGGCGTGACCAATACCTATAAGAAATATTCCCAAATTCTCGCGTCCTCGCGCGTCCCCGCGGGCGATCTGGCGCGCGCGCTGCTGCGAAGCGGCGGCAGCAGCGTCACCGTGACGGAGATCAACGGCGATCTTACCGACCATTTCGATCCGCGCGCGGGCGTGGTGGGTCTGTCCCAAAGCGTGTACCCCTCCGCGTCGGTGGCGGCGCTGGCCGTGGCTGCGCATGAGGTGGGGCATGTGATGCAGTATGAGGAAGGCTATATTCCCATCAAGATCCGCAACGCCATACTGCCCGCCGCAAGCCTTGCATCCAGAGCCCCCGTATTCATTGTGATCGCGGGGGTGCTCTTGGGCATGTTCAACCTTGCGATGCTGGGCGTGTATCTTTTCTGCGCCATGCTCGCGTTTCAGGTGGTCACGCTGCCCGTGGAGTTCAACGCCTCCCGCCGGGGTATCAAGATGCTGACCACCGGCGGTTACATCACGGCGGAGGAAGCCCCGGGCGCTAAAAAGGTGCTGCGGGCAGCGGCGCTGACCTATGTGGTGGCCGTGCTCTCCACCGTCGTCACACTGCTTCGCTTAATGTCCATGGCAAACAGCTCGCGGCGGAATTGACCTTTGGCGAAACAAACCTAATAGGCTTTTTCTATCGTGATCCCCGCGTAGTAATGCGCGAGGATCGCTTTATAATTTGCGCCCTCCTTGGCCATGGCGTTCGCGCCGTATTGGCTCATGCCCACGCCATGCCCGTAGCCTGTCGTATGGAACACGACCTCCGCGTCCGTGATCTCTATGCTGAAGTTTGCGCTGTTGAGATCGAAAAGCTTTCTTAGCTCCCTCCCCGTCGCCTCCGCCTTGCCCAGCTTGACCGTCTCCACCCGCCCGCTTGCAAAGCGCGAACGCACCTTGACCTGTTTGGCAAGCGACGCGGCCTTGAGCCCCGCGCCGCTCCATTGGCGGTTGACGGTTTTTGCAAAGTTCCTTCTCGACACGCGCACCGTGTCGTGAAAGGCGGCTGAAGCCTCCTCGCCGGGGCTGCTGACGCTCACCAGATACGGCACGGCGTTTGCAAACACATGCGCGGCGTCCTCCGTCTGCCCGCCCGCCGAGGAATGATACAGCGCCTCGATCAGCTCTCCCTCATAAAAAAGAGCCTCCCCCGCCGTGTCCGTCACGGCGCGCCGAATTTTCGCAAGGTTTTGCGCATATGCGCCGCCCCAGTTTTCCTCCAACGCCGAAAGATCGCGGTACGCCTGACAGCATGCGCTGTCCGTGCAGATTTGCGCGCCGCCGCGTCCGCACGCGTCCTCCGCGCGCCTGAGCGTATAAGTGCGCGCCGCAACCGCCTGCGCCTTGAGCGCCTCCACTTCAAAAGACGCGGGCATTTCCGCCGCCACCACGCCCACAAGGTATTCCTCGATCTGCATGCGCACCGTTTGCGCCGCGCGGTGATCGTATACCTCGATGGGCTTGGAGGAAGGCGGCGCGGGTTCCTCCGGCGCACGGCTGTAATAGCAGCCGCGAAGGAGCAGCGCTATACTGGACAGCAGCAGCCCCATACACACGATCCCGCGCCACGGAAGCGCGGGCAGCAAGGCCAGCCTTGGCCGTTTTATAGGGTTTTTCCGTCGCAAAGTTAACATTCTGTCTATAAAATATGTGCGTCGCGCGTATTGAATGACCACCTTTTTGCATGTATACTGGATTTGTAGAAATATGGAGGGGAAGGCATTTTATGATCCAAGAGGTCAATCAAGGCGATCAAACCGCGCTGCGGGATTTTTTAGGCATATACGCAAAGCACATACTGGATCGCGCCACGGCGCAAACGCCCGACGAGCAGCATGCCCGGGAGGCGACCCGCATGACGATCCTCGCTATCACCACGGCGGCAAAGGCGGGTCGCGTACCCAGCGAGCCCGTACCGTGGGTGGACAAGCTGACAGACGAAAGCGTCGCGCGGCTTTCCATGCCCTTGACGCCCGCACAGCCGGCACAACCCATACAACCCATACAACCGCCGACGCCCCCAGCGCCGATGGCGCCGCCCGTCGAAACGGCGTGGGAGCCTGCCGTGCCCATGCATGTGGAGCCCGCGCTGGACGCCTATGCGTATGCCCCCGCTGCGCCGGAACCCGCGGCTGAACCATTTTATGCCCCGCCCGCGCCGGAGCAGCCGCCCGTATACGCCCCCGCAAGGGCTGCGCAAAAGCATGCCGCCCGGCAGGTGCCCGATCTTTTCGACGCCGACGCGGACGCGTATGCGCCGGAGGAGGAGGCACGCCCCCCAAGGCGCCGCAAAAAAAACAGGGACGATGCGCCCGTTGGCCTCGTGTTCCTCATCTTCCTGATGGTGCTCGTGGTGCTGGGGCTGGTGTGGATGCTGCTGGTGATGCTCATGTCCAAGGGGTATCTGCCCGTCATGGATTTCGGCTTTGCGCAGTGGTTCAACGCAAACGTATTCGTGCTGTTCTAAGCAAGAGTTTTCACCCACGACACATTGTTTTTGCCGCAATGTGATATCCTTATAGTGATATAGGAGGGAATTGCATATGACCTTTTCTGCATACATCATGGCGTGGAACGCGGCGGCGATCATTTGCCTTGTCGTCGGCATCGCGCTGTGGATTCTGGAGATGTTCACGCCGGGGCTGGGCGTACCCGCCTTGCTTGGCTCCATCTCGCTGCTCGCGGCCATCGTATTGAGCGCGCGCTCCTTCTCTCACGCGATGATCACGCTGGCGCTCATCCTTATTTTGCTGGGGGTATGCGCGTTTTTCGTGTTCCGCGCCTTCTCTCACGGCAAGCTGCACCGCATCGTGCTTCACGAGAGCATGAACGGCGATTCCACCCCGCTTATGGGCATGATGGACATGGTGGGTAAAGAGGGCGTATGCCTTACCACACTCCGCCCCGCCGGCGACGCCGATTTTGACGGGCAGCGGCTGGACGTGGTGAGCGAGGGCGATTTCATCGAAAAGGGCAGCAAGGTGCGGATCGATCGCATCGAGGGTCTTCGCATCATCGTCAAGCGGGTATAAAAAGGCATGGCACTACATTTCTGCAAAACCTGCGGCACCGTGTACGACGATAAAAACGGCGGCTGCCCCCAGTGCGTCACAAGCGCTGTGATGGACGAGGTATACGCCAACACCTACACGCCGCCGGAGAGTGAAATGAGCGAGGCGGAGATTCGCGCCGCCCGCAAAAAATCCTGGATTCAGCTTGTGATCGGGTTGCCCTGCTTCATAGGCTTCATCTACCTGTTGTTCTACATATTCAAAATCGTTAAGGGAGGCTAAACCATGAGTGATCTTATCTTTTCAGGCGTCATCATCATACTGATTATCGTATTCCTTGCCTTTTTCTTCAGCTTCGTACCCATCGGGCTGTGGATATCGGCCACCGCTTCCGGCGTCAAGGTCGGCATATTCCAGCTTGTCGCCATGCGCATCCGCAAGGTCGCGCCCGCACGCATCATCAACCCCATGATCAAGGCGACCAAGGCGGGTCTTTCCATCTCGCTCAACAAGCTTGAGGCGCATTATCTGGCGGGCGGCAACGTGGATCGCGTTATCAACGCGTTGATCGCGGCGCAGCGCGCGGGCATACCGCTGGACTTTGAGCGCGCGTGCGCCATCGATCTTGCGGGACGCGACGTATTGAACGCCGTGCAGATGAGCGTCAACCCCAAGGTCATTGAAACGCCCGTCATCGCCGCCATCGCCAAGGACGGCATCGAGCTTCGCGCCAAGGCGCGCGTCACTGTGCGCGCCAACATCGACCGTCTGGTCGGCGGCTCCGGCGAGGAGACCATCATCGCCCGTATCGGCGAGGGCATCGTCACGACCGTCGGCTCCTCGTTAAGCCACAAGGACGTGCTGGAAAACCCCGATCTGATCTCCCGCACCGTGCTCAACAAGGGCTTGGACGCGGGTACTGCGTTTGAGATTCTCTCCATCGACATCGCGGATGTGGACGTGGGCCGCAACGTCGGCGCACAGCTGCAAATCGATCAGGCCGAAGCCGACAAGCGCATCGCGCAGGCAAAGGCCGAGGAGCGCCGCGCCATGGCTGTGGCGCAGGAGCAGGAAAACAAGGCCGAGGTACAGGGCATGCGCGCCCGCGTGATCGAGGCCGAGGCCGAGGTTCCCAAGGCCATCGCGGCAGCGTTCCGGGACGGCAAGCTGGGGGTCATGGACTATTACAACATGCAAAACGTCATTTCCGATACCAAGATGCGGGATTCCATCGCGGGCGAAGCGCAGCCGCAGAAATAATGGAAAGACCGATCCATCCATCGGAAAGGGGGTGCGTGCATGAACATCGGCGTCATTTTCATCGCGGTGATCTACATTGCGGTGCAGATACTCGCTACCAACCAAAAGAAGAAACGGGAAGCGGAGCAAAAGGCGCGGCAAGCCCCGCAGGCCGAACGGCCCGCACAAGCCCGCGCTGACGAGCGCACGCCCGCTGTTCCACAGCGAAGGAGCGCCTTCCCCGGGTTTGACGACATATTCCCCGACGTTGGCAACGCGCCGGCGCCTGCCAAGCCCAAGCCCAAAGCACCTGTGCGTCCTCCCGTGGACGACCGCTTTCCCGACCTGACGCCCGCGCCCAAGCGCGGCAGCCTGCAAGGGCGATCAAGCGAGGGATTCGGCACGGGTCGCAGCATGCCCAACAGCGCCGCCGAGGGCAAGCATACAACGTATACGCCGACCATCTCGCAAAGCGTGCAGACTGACGCCGTGCATACCGTGCAGGCCATGACGGAGAGCGACCACTACCATATCGAGAGCAGCATGACGGGCATCGCGCCCCCCTGTGCGCCCGAGATCGCGCCGCCAACGCAGGCGCAGCAGGCACAGACCAGCGCGGACGCCGCCTACAACCTCCCGGTCGCGGCAGGACTTCGGCACTTCGCGTTTGACCGCACCAGCGTGGTGCAGGGACTTCTCTATGGCGAGATACTGGGCAAACCCAAGGCGCTAAGACGCTAGATCTTTCAGGCAAGGCCGTATCCTTTCATCAGGATGCGGCCTTTTTTGCACATCCTGCCAAAACGCCGCATATAATACGCATATCGACAAAATGGAGGTATGCTTATGGACATCATTCGGCGTGGCGACAGAGGCGAGGACGTCGTCAAGCTGCAAACGGCATTGGTACGCGCCGGCTACGATCCGGGCAAGATCGACGGCGTATTCGGCCCCAAGACCGAGGAGGCGGTGAAACGCTTCCAGCGGGCGATGGATCTTACGGTGGACGGCATCGTAGGTTCGCGCTCGTGGGCAGCTCTTGCGCCCTATATGGGCAACTATCCCACCTATCCCGACAATCCCTATCCCCCCTATCCCCCTTCTCCCCCGGACCCCCCCTATCCCGAGCTGCCGGGCTTTGTGGTGCTCCGGCGCGGCGACAGGGGGCCTAACGTCACACGGCTGCAAACGGCGCTGACCACCGCGGGCTATGACGTGGGGCCTATCGACGGCATTTTCGGCACGCGCACCGAGGACGCGGTAAAGCGGTTTGAGCGCGTGTTCGGCCTGACGGTAGACGGCGTGGTGGACACGGCGGTATGGGAACGGCTCAACCCCTTCCTGCTGGAGCCTGACCCCAACATCCTGCGCCGCGGCAGCGTAGGCACGCGGGTGGAGGCGCTGCAGCGGGCGCTGCTGCGCGCGGGCTTCAACCCCGGCACCATCGACGGCCTTTTCGGCACCCGCACACAGGCGGCGCTGATCGCTTTCCAAAACGCGCGCAGCCTGCCCGCGACCGGCGTGTACGACGCCGCCACCGCCGCAGCGCTCGCGCCCTACTACAACAACTATGCCACCTATACCGTGCAGCAGGGCGATACGCTCTTTAGCATCGCCCGGCGCTTCAACACCACGGTGGACGCGTTGGTGCGCGCCAATCCGCGTGCCAATCCCAACCTCATCTATGTGGGCGAACGGCTTATTATCCCGCTCGGCTAGCGCTTCGGCCAAGATCATGCAGCCTTCCGCGGGGTCACAATTTACAGCTGTTTGCCAGCGTCCGTATCCTCACGATACGGACGCTGATTTTTCGTGTTTTTTGCTCTTGCAATCCCGGACAAAATAGTGTATGATAAATAACGCTCTGGGGGCGTGGCTCAGTTGGTAGAGCGATGCGTTCGCAACGCATAGGCCAGGGGTTCGAATCCCCTCGTCTCCACCAAAAATCAGGAAGTGCATCCGAAAGGATGTGCTTCT
>JAUNJX010000064.1 GCA_030533005.1 Clostridia bacterium
TGAAAAGTAGACACTATCTTTTTGATAATGTCTACTTTTATCTTACAGGTTCAGCCGGCCGCCAAACGAAATTTTTTTGTTTTATTCCAGTTGTCCTACGATCTTACCGTCCTTAAGGCGCAGCACGCGCTGGTTGTCGCTGCCGCGAAAGCGCAGGGTAAGATCGCGCCGCGCCAGAATAAATGGCCCGTCCACCAGCGTGTCCGTAGCGCACAGCAGCGCCATCACATCGGGTTCGACCTGTGCGCGCGCCCAAAGCGCCTCATAGGTGTAGCCCGTATAGGTCATCACGTCCAGCCCGCGCGCGTGCGCCTCGTCCGCGAGTGCCGACAACGCCCCGGCCTGACAAAACGGCTCGCCGCCCGAAAAGGTCACACCGCGCAGCAGGGGGTCTTGATCGATCTCCGAAAGAAACACGCCTGTATCCACCATGCTGCCGCCGTCAAAATCGTGCGTCTGCGGGTTATGGCAGCCCTCACAGTGATGCGGGCAGCCCTGCGTGAAGATCACATAGCGTATCCCCGGCCCGTCCACCACGGATTCGGCGACGGTGCCGTTAACGCGCAGTTGTGATCTGGTGCTTGACACGATCCTTTTCCTCGGCCTGCTTGGCATTGTTGAACCTGTCCGTCGTGCCCACGAGATACCCCGTGATGCGGCGGATGCGCTCGAATTTCACGCCCTGTCCCGCTGTTTCCTGCTTGTTTTCCATCGTTTTGCTCCTCCCAAGCTTGCTCGTTCAATAGATCCTCGGCATATCGGGTATCCGCTTTTGCAGCTCCCGCAGCTTTTCCACGCTCACCGCTTCGCCCTCGCGCCTGCCGCAGCGCGGGCACACCCCGTCGATCACGCCCGTATAGCCGCAAACGGGGTCGCGGTCTACCGGATGGTTGACGGAACCGTAGCCTATGCCCATTTCCTTCATGTACCGTATGACGGATTCAAAGGCTTCGATGTTCTTGGTCATGTCCCCGTCCATTTCAATATAGCTGATATGACCCGCGTTGGTCAAGGCGTGGTAGGGCGCTTCCAAGGCGATCTTGCGAAACGCCGTGATGTTATAGTAGACGGGCACATGGAAGGAATTCGTGTAATAGTCCCTGTCCGTAACCCCCGGCACAACGCCGAATATCCCCTTGTCGATGCGGACAAAGCGACCCGAAAGACCCTCCGCGGGCGTGGCGAGCAGGGTGAAATTCAATCCCGTCTCCCTCGCTTTTTCATCGCATTTCTCCCGCATATGCGAGATGATGCGAAGCCCCAGCGCCTGACTTTCCTCGCTCTGCCCATGGTGCGCGCCCGTAAGCGCCACCAGCGTTTCGGCCAACCCTATAAAGCCGACGCTTAGCGTGCCGTGCTTGAGCACCTCGCCCACGGCGTCGTCGCGGCGCAGGTTTTCAGAATCCATCCACACGCCCTGCCCCATGAGGAACGGGTAATTGTAGCCATGCTTTTTGCACTGGATGGCAAAGCGGTGCAAAAGCTGGCGGAACACCAGCTCCATCCGGCCGTCGAGCGCGGTGAAGAACGCGTCTATATCCCCCTTCGCCTGCAAGCCCAAACGCGGCAGGTTGATGGAGGTAAAGCTCAAATTGCCACGCCCGCAGGTCACCTCGCGCGACGGATCGTGCGCGTTGCCGATCACGCGGGTGCGGCAGCCCATGTAGGCGACCTCCGTATTGTAATCCCCCGCGTGGTAGTATTTAAGATTGTAGGGCGCGTCCAAGAAGCTGAAATTCGGGAACAGCCGCTTGGCGCTCGTCTCAATGGCCATTTTATAAAGATCGTAGTTGGGGTCGCCGGGATTGAAGTTGACCCCCTCCTTGACCTTGAAGATCTGCACGGGGAAAATGGGCGTTTCGCCGTTGCCCAGACCCGCCTGCGTGGCGCGCAGGAGGTTTTCCACGACCATCCGCCCCTCCCGTGAGGTATCCGTACCGTAGTTGATGGAGCTAAAGGGCACCTGCGCCCCCGCGCGCGAATTCATGGTGTTGAGGTTATGGATGAGCGCCTCCATGGCCTGATAGGTGGCGCGATCGGTGCGCACCCACGCCGTTTCCTCGGCATAGGCACGAGCCGCCTCGTCCTCCTCACCGCCCTTGAGAAGCAAATACTGCTTCAATGCGTTCTTGTATTCCTTCTGATAGGTCTTGCGCACGCCGGGCGCCATGCTGTAATCGAAATTGGGCACGGACTGCCCGCCGTGCATCTCGTTTTGGTTGGCCTGTATGGCGATGCACGCAAGCGCCGAATAGCTGACGATGCCGTTGGGCTCGCGCAAATACCCGTGCCCCGTCGAAAAGCCGTCTTTGAACAGCTTCAAAAGGTCGATCTGGCAGCAGGTCTCGGTGAGCATGTAAAAATCCTTGTCGTGGATATGGATATCGCCGCCCACATGCGCGGCCGCCATATCCTTGGGCAGGATGTAGTTATTGATAAAGTAGTTGGAGCCCTCGCTGCCGTATTTGAGCATGGTGCCCATGGCGGTATCCGCGTCGATGTTGGCGTTTTCCCGCTTGATATCCGCGTCCCGCGCGTCCGAGAAGGTAAGCTCCCGGTAAATATCCATCAAGTCCTGCTCGCTCTGGCGCACCTTGGTATGCTCCGCGCGATACAGGATATACGCCTTGGCGACATGGAAGAAGCCCGCCTCCACCAAGGTGTTTTCCACCTGATCCTGCACCTGTTCTACGGTGGGCACCTCGTCGGGCGCAAGCTTGGCGATGACCTTCTTGGTCAGCGCAGCAAGCTCCCCCGCAGGTATGGACTGCGTGGGCGTGGCTTCGCTCGCCTTGCGGATAGCCTCCAGTATCTTCAGGGAATCAAAGGGCACAGGCGTGCCGTCCCGCTTGCGGATAAGCGCGGGATTCGCTTGCTGCACAGAATTTTGCATGAGGCGCCTCCAAAGATAAGAATCATGCGACAACACCACATGTTGTTGTCGCACGCGCGTTGTCTGTCTACATATTGTATAACATAGCGTTACGATTTGCAACCCGCTAAATCATTTTTATGCGTTCTTCTCCTCTTTGGATAAAAGCGCTTCTGTAGTGGCGATAAGGTCGGCCGCGTCGATGGGCTTGCCCGTGTGCGCGTTCATGCCCGCCGCGCGCGCCTTTTCCACGTCCTCTGCGAATACGTTCGCGGTCATGGCGATGATGGGGATGGTCTTGGCCTGCGGATGCGCGCTTTGGCGGATGGCCGCCGTGGCCGCGTAGCCGTCCATCACGGGCATTTGGATATCCATATAGATCACGCTGTAGGCGCCCGCCGGGGAGGCTGTAAACCTATCCACCGCCTCCTGCCCGTTGGCAGCCACGTCCACCGTAAAGCCGTACTTTTTGAGGATCAGCGCCGCGATCTTCTGATTGACCAGATTGTCCTCGCAAAGCAGCGCGCCCTTCCCCGCAAAACTGACCGCCTGCAGATCCAGGCGTCTGCCCTTCTTCTCCTGTTCGCCGTTTTCCTCGTCGCGTTTAAAGAAGATCTCCACCGTAAAGGTGGTGCCCTCACCCAAGACGCTATCCACCCGCATGGTGCCGCCCATGGCCTCCACGAAGTTCTTGGCGATGGAAAGGCCAAGACCCGTGCCCTCCACCTCCTGCACGGCGGTGTTGTCCACGCGGGAGAAGGGCTTGAATATCTTCTCCAAGTCCGCCTTGGCAATACCGATGCCCGTATCCGCCACCACGAAGCGGAAGGTGGCCGTTTCCGGCCGCAGCGACGTAAGCTCCGTCGCCTCAAAGCGTATCTCGCCGCCATCCGGCGTGAATTTTACGGCATTGTTGAGGAGGTTGATCATGATCTGGGAAAGCTTGAGCTTATCCCCGATCAGCTTCTTGCTCACCACATGCGTAAGATCGCACAGGAACACATGGTCGTGGCTTTCGCAAAGGGGCTGAATGATATCCGTGATCTCAGCCAAACACTCCGCCATGTCAAAGGGCTCCTGCAAAAAGGTATGCCTGCCGCTTTCGATGCGGCTCATGTCCAAGACGCTGTTGATCAGCTGCAAGAGGTGATCCGAGGATACCTGTATGGTCTCCAGATACTCCTGCACCTTGTCCCGTTCGTTCAGGCTTTCCAGCGCAAACGCCGTCATGTTGATGATGGCGTTCATGGGCGTGCGGATGTCGTGGGACATGTTGGAGAGGAACTCGGTCTTGGCGCGGCTTGCGCTCTCCGCCATGAGCATGGCGCTGCGCAGCGCGTTTTCGCGCTCCCGCTCCCGGGTGACGTCCTGCGCGATGCTGACGAATTCGTCGCCGTCCACGGGATAAAGGTGCCATACGATATAGACGCGCGCACCGTTGACGTTGATGGGGATATAGTCGCTTACGAACACGCTCTTTTCATCCCACGCGGCAAGCGCCTCGTTGAGGCGGCGCAGATTCTCCGTCTCCTGCTCCCCGCGCACCTGCACATGCGCCTTGGACGTATCCAGCCACACCCTGGCGTCGCCAAGGATATCGCCCGCGTTGGAGGTCTCGTAGATGGGGTCCTCATAACGGCGGGAAAGCAGCGCATAGGCGTTTCTCGTTTCGCTCACCAAGAGGTCGAGCAGGCGTTCGCGCGCGTTGATCTCGGAATCGAACTGACGGGAACGGTTTCTGTATAGCGCCAAAAACGCCGTGCAGCAAAGCACCGTCACGATGGCCATAAGCACCATGCCCACGGCCATAGAGAAGGAGGAAAGGCCGTTGAGCGTAGCGTTGACCACGTTTTCGGGCACGATATAGAAAAGATACCATATCTCCTCGATGGCGGAGATGGGCATCATGGCCACATAGACCTCCTGCCCCGCCATCTCGCAAAGGAACACGCAGCTTTCCCGCGCCTCCATCACAGCGGAGATATTCTCCCCGCCGCCCCGCAGATATTCCGCGGGCTTTCCGTCAAAAAGGAAGGACACGTCGCGCAGCAGCTGCGTATCGGGATGCGACGTACGGCTGATGACGGCGCCGTCCTGCCGCGTAAGATAAGCGAAGGCTTCGCCGTTGAAGGAGGTAAAGTTCATGTCGTCGAGCAGTGTGGAAAGCTTCTGCACCGCGGATACGGCGGTAAGGCGGCCGCCGTTGATGCGGTTTGCGGATTCCACCGGCATGGTGTAGGCGACCTCGGAATCCATCACGCACATGTTCCGGCCATCCCTGTAGGCTCCATAAACGGCGTCCGCCATCGCTTGATCCGACACGGGCTTGCCCCACTCGTCCGTGGCGTTGCCCGCGTCGTCAAAAAACATGATATCCGAAACATCCCATATATTCATTTCCGTCCGGGTATGCCGAAGCAGCGCCTCTGCATCCGAAAACTCCACAGCGCGCATATCGTTGGCGACGTCCTCCGTGGCGTGCCAGGTCTGCATGAGCCGATCCTCGACGTAAAGCTTGATCTGATTGCCGATCTCGCTTAAATGCTCCGCACTTTCCAAGGATATATTGCTTTGATACCGGGCGATCAGCGCGCCGTATACCAGCCACAGCAAAACGATGAAAACGCACAGGCAGAGCACCAGTGCTAGCGCATAAAACCTTAGGGATCTTGGCTTTTTTTCACTCATCGAGTACCCCCCCCCCCGAGAAATATATTATTTTCGCTCTGGGGGTCGTGGGCGCTGCGCTTCGTTGCTTGCTTCATGCGGTTCGCTTCCTCCGTGGCCGAATGGGCGTTCTTGCTTTGCGCCGCTCCATGGCGCGCCGCCGTTGGCGCATATCCAAATTTGTTTCAATAATAGTATCATATCCGTTATGCTTTTGCACCTGCAATTTCGCCCTGTAACCATCCGGCACGCAAGAGAATACCATGGGATAGAATGATTTTCTGTTTTAATTGAGCAAGAGCACGGAAAGGATGGAGCACACATGGATCACGATCATAGCCTTGCGGCCATGGCGTCGGGCGAACGCGCCGTGGTAACGGCGCTGTACAACACGGGCGGCATGCGCCGGCGCCTGTTGGATATAGGTCTTATAGAGGGCACGGAGGTAGAGTGTCTGGGGCGCAGCCCCGGCGGCGACCCGGCGGCGTATTTGATACGGGGCGCGGTGATCGCCATCCGTTCGGAGGACGGCGGCAAAATTCGCGTCAGGGCATGCAAGGAGGCGGCCAAATGGATCTGACCGGAAGCGCAGCAGGCGCACGCAAGGCCAACGCGGCGCGGCCGGACAGGATCGTCGCGCTCGCGGGCAACCCCAACGTAGGCAAGAGCACGGTGTTCAACGGCCTGACGGGCATGCACCAGCACACGGGCAACTGGGCCGGCAAGACCGTGGCGCTCGCGGAGGGCTGCTATACGCAAAAGGGGCAAAGCTTCACGCTTGTAGACCTGCCGGGCGCGTATTCCCTCATGGCGCATTCGCCGGAGGAGGAGGTTGCGCGCGACTTTCTCTGCTTTGCCTCTCCCGACGCAACCGTGGTGGTGTGCGACGCGACCTGTCTTTGCCGCAACCTGAACCTCGTTTTGCAGATCATGGAGATCACGCCCCGCGTCGTGGTGTGCGTCAACCTCATGGACGAGGCGCGGCGAAAGGGCATCCGCGTGAACCTCGACGCCATCGCAGCGCGCCTTGGCGTGCCCGTGATCGGCACGACCGCCCGCAAAAAGCGCAGCCTTGCGGCTCTTGCCGACGCCGTATCCAGCGTGATCGCAAGCGAAGCGCCCGCCCCGCGCAGGCTTTGCTACCCCGCCCCGATCGAAACCGCCATCGAAATGCTAGAGCCGCTTCTTGCCGCGCGCCTGTGCGGCAGGCTCAACAGCCGCTGGGTGAGCTTAAAGCTTCTGGAGGGCGACCAGACGCTGCTGCGGGCGCTTAACGAGCGCCTTGGCAGCGAATTCCTGCTGGACGCGCCGCTCGCCGCGGCGCTTGGTGAGGCCGACGCGTATCTTTCCGCCCAAGGGCTTACCCCGGAGCTTCGCAAGGACAAAATCGTAGCAGCGCTCCTTTCCGAAGCGGAGCGCATCTGTCAGGGCGCCGTCACGCACGACAATGCCGACTACGCCGCAGCCGACCGCAGGCTCGACCAGCTGCTCACCAGCAAGCGCACGGGCTATCCCGTGATGCTGCTTCTGCTTGCCCTGATCTTCTACCTCACCATCGTGGGCGCGAACTACCCCTCCCAGCTCCTTGCACAAGGGCTGTTCTGGATACAGGATCGGCTCACATCGCTATTCATGTATCTCGGCGCGCCCGATTGGCTTCACGGGGCGCTCGTGCTGGGCGTATACCGGGTGCTTGCATGGGTAGTCTCGGTCATGCTGCCTCCCATGGCCATCTTCTTCCCCCTTTTCACGCTCCTTGAGGACGCTGGCTATCTTCCCCGCGTCGCCTATAACCTCGATTGCCCCTTCAAGCGCTGCAACGCCTGCGGCAAACAGGCGCTGACGATGTGGGTGGGGTTTATAATTTTGTACTTGGTTTAATATAACAGAATGCGCAGCCTCCACCTGTGCTAAATTAATAACGAAGCCACCGAATGGAAATATCCGGCGGCTTGTTCGGTTTAGTGTTAGCTAGTAGTTGATGGTTGGACTGGTTAACCTTCTCGCTCCGTTGCCTTCATAGTTGATTGACCTCCTTTTATAATAAGCATCGTCTGCTTATCGTATGAGCTATGTTAGCATTATATTGATCAATTCCGTTTGTGTCAATTGGATTCTGGTAATGTTCTCGGTTTTTTCACTTTAATTTTATACTAATTAAAACGCCATCTCCCGGTAATGCCCAAGATAAAAATCTAACAGTAACGCCATTCTGAATCCTAGTAATTTGCTTTAGGTCTTTTTTCCCATAGGACATAAACTCATACCCCCTACTAATCACCTCAATAGAATCGCCATTTACGATAAAATGACACATCATATGCTTGCATGGTTTATCAAGTGTAATTGTATATAGCTGATCTGTGATTGGTACATAGGTAACATAATTAACATCAACGCGTAGTGATCCGGCAAAGGTTGTTATCCTTTCATCTTTGACTTTCAGTTTGTATAATTGCTCATACTCTGCATCTGATTCATTGTCATCTTCTGGGATTATGTCAAACATGTCTTTGTCTATCGTTTCATAATTGATATTCAGACTAACGTCTTGAATTTGATTTGTAATCTCATCATCATTAATCTTCATCATCCTTATGTATAATAAATCTTTTACTTGGCACGAGCTCCCATCAACAACTGGAAGCAGAGTAAATATTTTATGTATTTTTTTCTTAATGTATTGGGCCTTTTTCGTTTTATGTAGAGATATTTCAACAAATACCTCATAATCGCTGTAATAATAACTACCAAGAATTTCTGGAATCGTATTGTCCAATAAAGCAATGAGAGATTTTGAATCATCAGATTCTGATCCTTGTAAGTAGAGATCATACATTAGCGCTGATGCCAACTCTTTTTTTCTCTCTTTGCTTAAAACCCTTAATACTTCGTCCTTGGATAAAATTGCTGCTAATTGTTCTTGCGCATATGTAATAAATCCAAACCATCCAAAGGCTAACGAGGTGGCAGAAATTGATATCATCGCCTGTCCAATTAAAATAAGAAACGACGATAGCGTTTCTATTTCTTTGATAAAAGGAACATAAGTCGCAAGCAGCATCAATATACCACCAAGAATAAGGACAGCCACAAATAGCACTATATTCAATCGGCTCATGGAGCGTTTTCTATTTTTCCTTGTTGCGCTAGTATTTATAAGATTGTTCACTACATTTTGAAGTGTATGCTTTTTCATATTATACGCTCCTTGTCATAGTATTCTATGTCATTTATACCACAGCTCCGAAATTATGTAAATATTACCAGAAGCGATATTTTTCATTGCGCTAGTATTAAGAAATGGCAAATATCCATACTTTTTTATATGAATAATACCCCCGCCAGCATCACGCCGACGGGGGTATTATTCATGAAGAAGATTTTGCGAATGTCTGTTATTCGCTCGGCACTTCCGGCAGGCCAGCCACGCTGGTCAGCAGGGACAGCAAGCCAGCCAGAACGGACGCACTGCCGACCAGCACCCAGTTGACGTCCGCGATGGCCATGCTCGTGCCGATCGTAGCGATTGCCGTCTGTGCGACGGTTTTCAGCGCGCGGATACCCGCAGCCTTCCACCACAATTTAGTTTTGCTCATAGTTTTACCTTTCCTTTCCGCCTTTCGGCTTAACGTTTTTCCAGAACAGTGATACGCGTCTCGTGATTGCCGATCGCGTCGTCCTGCTCTTTGTTGTGATTCCAAATCCGTTCGTGGGACGCCTTATTGTCTATGCGATTAGCTTCTACCGTCTCGCGCAGGCTGTCCATAACGACGGTCAATTTGGTTATGGTTTTTGTCAGCTTTATGATCGGCGTGACGATTGACGCCGCAAAGCCGATCAGAGTGATAATGACGCCTACAACCGTCCATTCCATACCCTATCCCTCCGTGAAATATCTGTCTAAGCAGTAACCTCTCTGCAGGGGCAGCGTCTGCGTGACCACATCCAGCCACCCGCCGTAACTGCCCAGGGCGATCACCATATCCCCGCGGCTGACCCGCCCGATGATGCTGCCGTTGACGGGCGCATCCCGCAGGTTGACGTAGGTGCTGCCGCCGTACATCGCATAACGCGGATAAACAGGATCGTAGTCCTCTTTCTCCGTGTCCGCCTGATCGTTGGCCACCGTCCCCGCGTTATCAGCCAGATACGCACGGAATGCGTCCATGTCGATGCAGGGGCACAGCGTCGCGTAGCCCGTGCCCGTCGGCTTGCCGTTGGCATAGGTCGGCACTTCGTTATGGCCAATTACCGCGCTGATCGACAGGTCGTATATGTCCATCAGATCATGGATCAGCCGATAGGCCGCCTGCAGCTGATACTCCGTCGGCAGACCAGCAT
>JAUNJX010000065.1 GCA_030533005.1 Clostridia bacterium
GCCAATTGCCAATTGCCCGCGCCTGTGCTACAATAACCTTGCTTCGGGGGTGGTGAAAATCCACACCGGCGGTTATGCGGCGCGAAAGCGCCGACGAGTCCGCGAGCACCCTGCGGGCGGCAAACTCGCATGTATCTTTTGCTGATTATGGGGAATTTCACCTGAATGAGCAAAGAGGATTGCGAGGGAACTGTCCTGCGGGCGGCAAACTCGCATGTATCCTTTGCTGATGAAGGGGTTTTTCACCCGAATGAGCAAAGCGTACATGTGACGATGACCTCCCATAGGCGTGCAGGAGTATGGTGCGAGCCCATCACCGACAGTAAGGTGCGAATCTGTGCAAAGCAGGCGCGCTATAGTCTGGATGAGAGGAGCGTTTGTGCTTAACAAGCGTTGCCCCCGTGTATGTTGACACGGGGGCGTTTTGCTATGCGGCAGGCGCGAAACGGAGCAAATCTATCTTTTGTAAGGAGATGCTTTTTTCATGCGGAACGTAAAGGTCAAACGTCTTGTGCAGCTTGGGCTGCTCACTGCCATCTCGATCGTGCTGGTGTATCTGGTGCGCTTCCCCATCTTCCCCGCCGCGGCGTATCTGGAGTACGACATGGCGGATGTGCCGATTCTCATTGGCACGTTTCTGTTTGGCCCCTGGTGGGGGCTGATGCTCACCTTCACCGTGAGCCTGCTGCAGTGGCTCCTGGTGTCGCCCGCAAGCGGCTGGGTGGGCTTTTTGATGCACTTTTGCGCCACGGGCACGAACGTGCTTTTTGCAGGCTTCATCTATCACAGGAACCATACCATACGCGGCGCGATACTTGGCATGCTCGTAGGCGCGGCGGCGCAGGTGCTCATGATGATCCCGCTAAATCTTATCTTCACCGTACACTTTAACGGCGCGCCGCGCGAGGCCGTGGTCGCCATGCTCCCCACCGTCATCATCCCCTTTAACCTTATCAAGGTGGGCTTAAACGGGCTTTTGACCTTCCTGCTGTATAAAAAGGTGGGCAAGCTGCTCAAATTTGAAAAGACTGCGGCGGAAAATTAACATTACGCTGACAAGCAATATTCTTTTTGCGCCGCCTGTGCTATAATACTGAAATAGACGCGGCAGGCGAACGGCTTGCGGGCGGGGGATGAAAAACGAATAAGGCGGAGCATGATGGAAGCGGAGAAACTGGAAAAGCAAAAGCGCTTTTTGATACGGGCGGCGTACTGGGTCTTGCTTTGCACGCTGCTGTATGTCACGTTCAAGTATGGGCTGTCGCTGATCGCGCCCTTTGTGGTGGGCTTTGTGATGGCGCTGATCGTAAAGCCCGTCGTCGATTATCTCAACAAGCGCTGCCGCTTCCCGCGCACGGCCGCAAGCGTGCTGATGGTCGTAACGCTCTACCTTGTGCTGGGCGGACTTCTGGCGTTGGCCGTCGTGCAGCTTGTGAGCATGGTGCAGGATGTGCTCAACCGCGCGCCGGTTGCCTATACCAACGAGATACAGCCTGCCATCGCGGGCATGTTCGACTGGGTGGAGCGCATGCTGCAGCGCTTTGACCCCAAGGCGACGCTGGGCATCGACGACGCGGCGCGCAAGCTTTCCGACAAGCTGGGCGAGATCGTAAGAGATCTGTCCACATGGGCGGTGACGGGCACGGCGCGCTTTGCCACCTCCATCCCCACGCGCATGGTGCAGATGCTCTTTGCGATCCTCTCCACCTTCTACATCGTCAACGATTATACGCTCATCAAGGATTTCATCATCAAGCAGCTTCCCGCCAAGGCCGGGCAGGTGCTCGAGCGCGGCAAGGATCAGCTTGGCAAGACCTTGGGTCGCTATATCCGCTCCTACGGCATCATACTTTGCATCACGTTTGCGGAGCTTACCCTGGGGCTTTCCATCCTTCGCATACCCAACGCGGGCTGGTGGGCGCTGCTCATCGCCTGCTTTGATATCCTCCCGGTGCTGGGGACGAGTGCGGTCATGGTGCCGTGGACGGTCATCACCATATTGCAGGGCAACTATGCCCGCGCCATCGGCCTTGCCGTCATCACGGCGGTGGTGTGGACGGTGCGCAACATCGTGGAGCCCAAGATCGTGGGTACGCAGGTGGGGCTGCATCCGCTTCTTACGCTTATGGCCATGTATGTGGGCACCAAGCTCTTTGGCGGGTTTGGCCTATTGGGACTTCCCGTGGCGCTGGCGCTCATTAACGCGCTGCAAAAAGAGGGGACGATACAAGTCTACAAGTAGGCTGGCGCCTTCACAAAAGGTCATGCGACCTTTTGCGAATTTGCAGGAGGATCGTGTTTTCTAGCTTCTTTTGCAAAATTTGCCGAAACAACGCCCCGGCAAAGGGCGGCGGCGGGAACAAATCATCGGGAAACAGCCGTAAACGGCTTTTCTATAGGTAACGCACAGTCAACTAACATATTATGTACAGGAGGTAACTTATGGGACTTATTAAGGCAATCGCGGGCGCGATCGGCGGCGGCTTGGCGGATCAATGGCTTGAGGTGCTCGAACCCAACGATATGGGCGAGGGTACGGTGTTTGTGGACGCTGCGATCGTACGGCAGGACGATAGACGCTCCTCCAATACCAAGCGCACGGCGGACGTGATCTCCAACGGCTCCATCATCCATGTGTACGACAACCAGTGCATGATCCTTGTGGACGGCGGCAAGATTGTGGACTACACGGCGGAGCCCGGCTACTACAAGGTGGATAACTCCTCCGCCCCCAGCTTGTTCAACGGCGAGCTCGGCGACGCGGTCAAGGAGACCTTCAACCGCTTCAAGTTCGGCGGCGTGCCCTCCTCCAAGCAGATGTGCTACTATGTGAATCTACAGGAGATCAAGGGCATCAAGTTCGGCACCCGCACCCCCGTCAACTATTTTGACACCTTCTATAACGCGGAGCTGTTCATCCGCGCGCACGGCGATTATTCCATCAAGATCACAGACCCCATCCTTTTCTATAAGGAAGCGATTCCCCGCAACGCCGTGCATGTCCAGATCGACGACATCAACGAGCAGTACCTCTCTGAATTCCTCCAAGCCCTGCAGGCCGTCATCAACCAGATGAGCGCCGACGGGCAGCGCATTTCCTACCTTCCCAGCAAGGGCAACGAGCTTTCCAAATATATGGCGAGCACCCTGGACGAAACGTGGAAGGCGACGCGCGGCATAGAGGTGCAGGCCGTGGGTCTTGCCTCCATCTCCTACGACGAGGAGTCGCAGAAGCTGATCAACATGCGCAATCAGGGCGCCATGATGGGCGATCCCAACATCCGCGAGGGCTTTGTGCAAAGCGCTGTGGCCGCGGGCATGCAGGCCGCTGGCTCCAATACCGCGGGCGCGGGCACGGCATTCATGGGCATGGGCATGGGCCTGGGCGCGGCCGGCGGCATGGCGGGCTTCAGCGCCACCAATCAGGCGCAGATGCAGGCACAGGCGGCGGCAAACGGCTGGACATGCGCATGCGGCGCAAAGAACGCCGAAAATGCCAAGTTCTGCGCGACCTGCGGCGCGAAGAAGCCCGAAGCGCAGGCGGCTGGCGGCTGGACGTGCGCGTGCGGCGCCGTGAACGCGGCAAGCGCGAAGTTCTGCGGCAACTGCGGTGCAAAGGCGCCCAGCGCTACCTGGACGTGCGCGTGCGGCGAGGTCAATCCCGCCAACGCCAAGTTCTGCGCGACCTGCGGCGCGAAAAAGCCGGAGTAAAGCGAATCGTAATCATCGGCAAAGGCTAAAGCCTTTGCCGATAAACCGGAGGTTTTTTTATGGCAGCACATGTATATAAATGCCCCAACTGCAACGCGGAGCTGACCTTCGACCCCGCCAAGGGCGACTTTGGCTGCGCCTACTGCGACAGCCATTTCACCAAGGCGGAGCTTGAGAAGCTCGACACCGCGCAAAAGGCGGAGCAAAAGGAACAGCAGGACGCGGCGGCGCAGGATAAACCGTCGCAGGGTACAGAGGGTGAGCTCAACACCTATTCCTGCCCCAACTGCGGCGCGGAGATCGTGGCGGACGCGACGACGGCGGCCACGTTCTGCTACTATTGTCACAGCCCCGTGATCCTCACGGGCAAGCTTGCGGGCAAGTACAGGCCGGACGCGGTGATCCCCTTCAAGGTGGACAGAAAGCGCGTGGAGAAGGAGCTTAAGGACTGGTGCAAAAAGAAACGGTTTTTGGATAAGCGTTTCTTGAGCGATGCGCAGACGGATAAGCTCACCGGCGTCTATTTCCCCTTCTGGCTGGTGGATACCAAGCTGCACAGCGACCTGACCGGCACGGCGGAGGACGCCAACACATGGCTCGTGGGCGACACGGAGTATACCGAGCATAAGGAATACGCGGTGTCCCGAAGCGCCGATCTTGACATCAACAACGTCACCGTCAAGGCGCTCAAAAAGCCTGAGGTCAACCTGCTAGACGGCATCTATCCCTATGATACCAAGGATGTGCAGGATTTTGACATGGCCTATCTTTCCGGCTTCTTTGCCGAAAAGCGGGACGTGGAGAAGGAGAGCGCCGCGGCGGAGGCCAACGCCACGACGGAGGCTACCGCCAAGGAAATGATGCTTAGTAAGACGGATTGCCCCGGCGTGCTTCGCAACGTCAATTGCCAGAACACCACGCTTTCGCAGACTTGGCGCTACACTCTCATGCCCGCGTGGATGATGACCTACAACTATAAGGGCGACATGTATTACTTTGCCATGAACGGGCAGACCGGCAAGATCTTTGGCAACGTCCCCGTGGACAAGAAGAAGGTCAACCTGATGGGTCTGTTGATCGGCGTGGGCGCGTTTATCCTCGCGGCGCTCATCCGTCTGTTCTTTATGTAAGGAGGTGCGGATATGACGTACAGAAAACAAAAGGCGTGCCTGCTTCTTGTGGCGGTGCTGTTTTTAGGCCTGCTTTGCTCCGTGGCGCTGGCGCAAACCTATGTGTTTGACGACGCGGGCTTGCTTACGGAAGCGGAGTGCGCGGATCTGGAAGCCGAGATCGACGGCCTTCGCACCCATTACCAGACGGATTTTGCCGTCGTCACCACGGCGGATGCAGAGGGTAAATCCAGCGAGCTGTTTTGCGCCGATTACTTTGAATCGAAAGGGCTGGGGCAGGGCAGTGCCGAGGACGGCATTCTCCTTTGCATCGACATGGACAATCGCAAGGTCTGCCTTGTGACGCACGGCGGCATGATACAGGTCATCGACGACGACCGCAAGGAATCCATCTACGACGCCATGTACGAATACGTCGTGGACGGCGAATACGCGATGGCGTTCAGCGCTGGCCTTCAGGACGTGGCGGGCTATCTTGACGAGGGCGTGCAAGGCGGCCAGTTCACCTACGACAAGGAGACGGGCGCTATATCCAGCATCTATTACGCGGAGGATGAGGCGCTGTTCCAGGCCGGGCTTGAAACGGGCGAATTCTCCTACGATGAGGCGACCGGCACCTACTATTATAACCAAAACTACCAGCCCACGCTGGGCGAGCGGCTCAAGCGCGCCTTTAGCCCCGCCTTTACCGGCGGCGCCGCGGCAGTGAGCGCGGGCGCGGGCTTCGCCTCCTCCAAGGGCGTAAAGAGCAGCTATACCCGCAAGGCCAAGCCGCAAAGCTTCGCCTTTGTGCCGCAGCATATGCTCAACCTCTTGGATCAAAACGATAACCTCGTGCGCACCTATACCACCACCCGCATCATTCCCCGCAATACAGGCGGCGGGGGCGGCGGCGGACGCAGCTTCTAGCATTTCGTCCCGGGTCATGCGACCCGGGACGATGTTTTTCACGTTTTGCCTCTCGCCCTGCGGGCTCCGAACGGCAAAACGCGCAAAGTCCGAAATCCTTCGGATTTACGCACATCCGCCCCGGCAGAGCCGGGGCGGACGATTTAAGTCTCCCGTTTTTCTACGTTTCTATCAGCGCCTCCACGCGCGCGATCGCAGCCTCCATGCCCGCTGCGCTTTCTTGCAGCACGGCCTGTTTGACCTGCTGCGCGCGCGCATGCATCCCCGCGTCCCCCGCCACCGCAAGCGCGGCGTTATAGAGCTCCTTTCCCCGGCTGGGGAAGGAGCGCACGCGCTTTGCCAAGCCCATCTCCACAAGGCGCTTGGCGTTGCTGATCTGATCGTTGACAAAGGGCATGGCGACCATGGGCACGCCCGCCGCCATCGCTTCGTTCGCGCTGTTCATGCCGCAGTGCGTCAAAAACGCGTCCGCGTGGGACAATACCTCGATCTGGGGCACGAAGGAATAGGCGTGGATGTTGCGGGGAATGTCCCCCAGCGTCGCGGGATCGATCCTGCCCGTGGAGAGGATGACGGATACGGGCTTGTTGCCAAACGCCCGTATGCATTCCTTGCAAAAGCCACGGTTGCTGATGATGCTGCCCAGCGAAATGTAGATGAGCGGATGCGGCATTTCCTCATAGGGGATGGAAATGCCGGCGGGCTGCGCCGCGACGGGCGGGGCGATAAAAAGATAGTCCTCACCAAAGCTCTCCCGCTTGTTTTGGAATACGGCGGGCACATAGACGACGTTTAAGTCCGGCGCATCAAAGGCGACGGATTCCATAAGCCCCCTTGTCAGCCCCATGTGCGCCCTGTCCTTCTTTCCCATGATCTGCAAATCGATCAAGCGGCAGCCAAGGCGAAAAAAGCGCGCGGCGTCGGGGGCGGTGGCGGCGTTCCACGCGGGCTGGGAAAACTGGCGCACACAGGGCACGCCCAGCCTTTGGGCGAGCTGGAGGCCGGGATAGAAAAACATCTCGTAAATGAGCAGGTCGAATTTTTCCTCCAGCCCCAAAGACGTATCAAACGCCGCGCGAAAGCAGCGCATCTTCTTTTGCTGTTCGCTCGGATGCGCGGGGAAATCCGCGTAGGGCACAAAGCGCGCCCCCGTCTTTTCGATGGGCGCGCGAAAGCTTTCGGCGTTGACATACGTTACGGCATGCCCCCGCTCCACAAGCTGCGCCGCCATGGGAAGCGTCGGATTGGTGTGCCCCGCGTAGGGCAGATTGACCATCAGGATGTTTGCCATAAGCGCTCCTTTAGGGAATGTCCTTGTTTTCAATCACGAATATGCCCACGTTCTTTTCCATGGGCAGATAATAGGCGTACTGTCCCTTGGGGTCGGGCACGAGGCGCGCGCGGATATAGGCTTCGTCCACGGGCGTTTCATCGTCCTTATCCTTATAGGTGGAGAAAAAGCGCACCGCGTCCTCCATACTCGCAAGCGGCTGCCCCATTTCCAGCGGAAGCCGCGAAAGCGTATAGGGGATGTGACGCGCGTCCAGCTCGCGCTGCGTTTCCAAGGCGGAATGGCGCTCCACCACGACCTCGTGGGTCACAAAACGGCGAGAAAGCCAATCCTTTTTGATCAGGATGAGCCTGCCGTCCCTTTTGCATTGCGCCTTGCCCCAAGAAAGCGCCTCCTCGGTGCCGCCAAAGAAGCAGAACACCATCGCGTCATAGGGCGTCGCGGGGGGAAGGTCGGCTATATTCCCCACCAGCGTCGTGATATCGCTGCGTTTTTCCTTGAGCAGGCCGATCGCCTCCGCCGAAATATCGACAGCGGTGACGGCGCGCACATAAGGCCGCATCGCAAGGGACAGATACCCCGCCCCGCAGCCCGCGTCGCAAACGTGCCCGCAAGAGGGCAGGTCGGGCGCGATGTGCGCGGCGATCTTTTGATAAAAATCCGTGTATTCGCAGGCGTCCCGCATAAAGCGAATCGCGTCAGGTGACCAGACGAACATGTTTTCCCTCCCGAGTTTCAAAGCATTGCAAGTCGTTTCTTTTAGTATGCCGCTTTTCATAGGAAAAAGCAAGGGCGTATGCTATAATGAGGGCATTGAACAAAAGGGGGACGGGTCATGACGGACGTAAGCATCGTATCCTGCGGCAGCTATGAATTGCCGGAGGTGCAAAGGGCGCTGGAACAGGCGATAGCACCCTTCGGGGGGCTTGAGTGGGTCACGCCGGGCATGAAGATCGCCGTCAAGGTGAATCTGGTGGGCGCGCATAAGCCGGAGGAGGCGGCCACGACGCATCCGGCCGTGGTCAAGGCGCTCTGCGACGCGCTTGCGGCGCGCAAAGCGCAGGTCGTGGTGGGGGACAGCCCCGGCGGCCTGTTCACGCAGGGCTATTTGAGCGGCATCCATAAGGCGGCGGGGATGCCGGGCGTCGTAGGGGAAAACGTCAGGCTTAACGACTGCTTTGAGGAGCAGGAGGTGGCTTTTCCCGCGGGCGTGTCCGCAAAAACCATCCGCTTCACCAAATACCTCTTGGACGCGGACGCGGTGATCGATTGCTGCAAGCCCAAGACGCACGGCATGATGGCCTATACGGGCGCGTGCAAGAATTTCTTTGGCGCGATACCTGGGTTAGTCAAGGGAGAATACCATTATCGCTATGCGGACTATACGGCGTTTGCCAACATGCTGGTGGATCTGGCGGAATGCATCAAGCCCCGCTTATGCCTTGCGGATTTCGTGTGGAGCATGGAGGGCAACGGCCCGACCAAGGGCACGCCGCGCTTCGTGGGTGCGCTGATGGCGTCAGAAAGCCCGCACAAGATGGACGTTGTGGGCGCGCACATCATGCACATCCCCTTTGAAAATGTGCCCACGCTCGTGGAGGCGCACAAGCGCGGCCTCGTGCCGGACAGCGTTGCGGCGCTCGATGTGGCGGGCGATTATGAGCGCTTTGTTATCCCCGATTTCAAGCAGGCGAACAAGCAGCCCATCTCCGGCTGGAGCGGGAGCAACCCGCTCATCGGCAAGCTTGCGCTCGCCCTTTTAGCGAGCAAGCCCATGGTGAACAAGGCAGGCTGCATCGGCTGCGGCAAGTGCGCGGAGGTCTGCCCCGCAAAAGCCATAGAGATGCTGCCCGGCGGCAAGAACAAGCTGCCCAAGATCGACAGGGCTAAGTGCATCCGGTGCTTTTGCTGTCAGGAATTCTGCCCCAAGGGCGCGATGGTGGTGCATCGGCCATTAGCCGCAAAACTAATCAATAAGTGAAAATTGCCCGAAGTCCAATAGACTTCGGGCGAAAGCGAAGCCGGTGGCCTGCCACCGGCTTAAAGCGAAGCTTTAGTCCCAATCCGTTAATTTGATGCTGCCGCTGGTGCTGCGCGCGGTGATCGCCACTACGTTCGCGCCCCACGCCTCTGCGGTGCCCTGCTTTTCATAAGCGACGCCACGGTATACGTCCTTCACGCTGCCGCTTGCGGTCTTGTAATCCATGGTGTAGCCAAGGTCAGGGGGGATGCTGATCTTGACGGAGCCGCTGGTGCTTGTGGCATAGATGGATTGGGCGTTTTTGCCCGCCGCCGTCTTGATGGAGCCGCTGGTCGTGACGGCGCGGACGGTTTGCGTGCGCTCGTCGCCGTAAAGCTTGACGCTGCCGCTCACACTTTCGGCCTCCACGTTCACGGCGGAGCCGCTCATGCGGATAGAGCCGCTGGTGGTACGCAGCTTTGCCGTGTTGCCCGGCGCGTCCAGACGCACGGAGCCGCTGATGGACATAAGGTCGTAATCAAGGCAGGCGTCCGCGGGCACGGTGATATCCACGATGTAGCCGACGGTGGAGAAATTCAAAAGTACCCTTGGCTGTCTGACGGTAAGAACGCCGTTTTCCAAGCTCACCGCGGGCTCGTTGCTGCGGCCTATGCCTAAGCCTACCCGCCGTATTTTCACGCGCGTGTCGCTGCCGCTGTGGGTGGAAACGTTCACGGGGCAGGACACGAGATCGGCCTTTACGGCGGTGACGCCGGAA
>JAUNJX010000066.1 GCA_030533005.1 Clostridia bacterium
GATATCCTGGAACGCAGCCGCACCAACGCGGAGCTTGACTCCCGCAAGTATGCGCTCAAAGCGAAGCGCGACGTCGTGGAAAGCGCGTTCACAGCGGCCTATGACGGCCTTTGCGCCCTGCAGGGGCAGGAACGCGACAGCCTGTTAAAGGCCATGGCGGTGCGCGAGGCATTGGGCGGCGAGACCGTCGCCGCGGCGCCCGGGGACGTGGATGCGATGAAGCGTCTGTTGGGTGAGATCAATGCGGAGCTTGCAAAAGCTCATAAGGCAGAGCTCAAAATGGGTAATGCCGCTGAAAACATCGGCGGCGGTTTCCTGCTCCAAGGCGAGGGGTTTGAAAAGAACTGCTCCTTTGAGGCGATGCTGCGCGATGCGCGCGAAGCAGAGGAAAGTAAAGTTGCCCAAATACTCTTCGGATAAAGCGAGGTAGTTGGAATGCCACAAACAAGCCCCCACTACGGCGTGGCACGCATACGCTGCCATGAAAAGGGACTCATAGGCCGTGACCGCATGGCTCGCCTGATTGACGGAAACGCCAATGACGCGGTGCGCCAGTTGGTGGATGCGGGCTATGGCTCCATGCCGGACGCCACGATTGAGGATGCCGACCGCCTTATTGAATCCGAGCTCAAAGACACCTACGCGCTGGTGCGCGAGGTATCCTTCAAACCGGCGGTGACGGACGTATTCTTGATGAAGGCGGACGTACACAATCTGAAAATGCTCCTAAAGCTTCGGCTTACCGGGAGCAAGGACGCGCCCGCGCTCATACCTGGCGGGCTATACACCACGGCGCAGCTTGAGAGCATGGTGCAAAACGCGGATTACCGCGAGCTGCCCCCGGAATTCAAGGCGGCGCTGGAGAAGCTGGAAAATAGCTTCCAGAATCGCGTAGACCCGGTGGCGGTGTCCGTAGCGCTCGATAACGCCTATACGGAATACGCGCTGCGCGTAGGCGATGCGTTCGTCAAGGAATATTTCAAGGTGCAGTCGGACTTTAATAACGTGTTGGCGCTGCTGCGGCTTCGAGCCATGGGCGCGAACGCTGAAAAGCTCAAGTCCGTGCTTCTTAGCGAAGGCTACATTTCCCATTCCAAGCTCCTTGCCAACATGGAAGCCGCTATGGATTCCCTTGGCAGGACGGTGGGAACCGGCCCCGCGCGGGAAGGCATCATCCGCGGTATTGACGCCTATATAAAGACGGGCAACATCAGTGCCGTGGAAAAGGAACGGGACGACGCGCTTATGGCGCTTTGCAGCGCCGGGAAGCTCGACAGCGACACCATTGCCCCGGTCATCGGCTATCTGCTCGCCCGCGAGCAGGAAGCCAAATGCATTCGCCTGATTTTGACCGCCAAGCGGAACGGATTGGACGATGCGATCATAACGGAAAGGTTGCGTGAGCTATATGGCTGATATTTCCATCATTGGCGATCGGGATTCCGTGCTGCTTGCCAAAGCGGTGGGCCTGCAGGTCTTTGACGAGACCGAGCCTGAAAAGGCGGATCGGCTGATCCATAAGCTTGCGCGCGAAGGCTGCAAGATCATTTATATCACGGAGCCGCTCTACGCTGCATGCAGCGAGGCGATATCCAAATACAAGTCCGAAACGTTCCCCGCCATTATCCCCATTCCCGATTCGCACGGCAGCACGGGCGTGGCCATGGCGCAGATCAAAGCCAACGTCGAAAAGGCGATTGGCGCGGACATTCTATTTGCGGAGGAGAAGTAGATGGCAACACAAGGAACAATCGTTAAGGTCTCGGGCCCGTTGATCGTTGCTTCCGGCATGGCCGACGTACAGATGTTTGACGTCGTGCGCGTGTCGGATAAGAAGCTGATCGGCGAGGTCATCGAGCTGCGCGGAGATCGCGCATCCATACAGGTTTACGAAGAAACCGGCGGCATCGGCCCCGGCGAGCCTGTGGTATCGACCGGCGCTCCCCTTTCTGTGGAGCTTGCGCCCGGTTTGATCGAATCCATATACGACGGTATCCAGCGTCCCCTGAACAAGATCAGGGAGCAGGCGGGCGACCGCATCACGCGCGGTATCGAAGTTGACTCTATCGACCATGAGAAGATGTGGCACTTTACGCCCGTCGCCAAGGTGGGCGACGCGGTGCAGGGCGGCGATATCTTAGGTACGGTGCGGGAGACCGAGGCCGTGCTGCACAAGATCATGGTGCCCCCCAATGTGGCGGGCGAACTGACCTGGATATTTGAAGGCGACGCCAATGTCGTCACCCCTATCGCCAAGGTCAAGGGCGAAAAGGGCGAGGTGGAGATTCCCATGCTGCAAAAGTGGCCCGTCCGTGTCGGACGTCCCTATGCGCAGAAGCTGCCTCCCTCAGAGCCCATGATCACCGGCCAGCGCGTTATCGACACGCTGTTCCCCGTCGCCAAGGGCGGCGTGGCCGCCGTTCCCGGCCCCTTCGGCTCGGGCAAGACGGTCGTGCAGCATCAGCTGGCAAAATGGGCGGACGCCGATATCATCGTGTACGTTGGCTGCGGCGAGCGCGGCAACGAGATGACGGACGTTCTGATGGAGTTCCCGGAATTGAAGGATCCCCGCACGGGACTGTCGCTGATGAAGCGTACGGTGCTGATCGCCAACACCTCGGATATGCCTGTTGCGGCGCGTGAAGCTTCCATCTATACCGGCATCACCATTGCGGAGTATTTCCGCGACATGGGCTACAAGGTCGCCATCATGGCGGACTCCACCTCCCGTTGGGCCGAGGCGCTGCGCGAAATGTCCGGCCGACTTGAGGAAATGCCCGGTGAGGAAGGTTACCCCGCATACCTGAGCAGCCGTGTGGCTGAGTTCTATGAGCGCGCCGGTATGGTCAAGACCCTTGGCAGCGACGAGCGCATGGGCTGCGTTACCGCCATCGGTGCCGTGTCGCCTCCGGGCGGCGATATTTCCGAGCCTGTTTCGCAGGCGACGCTCCGTACCGTCAAGGTATTCTGGGGCTTGTCTGCAAAGCTCGCCTATGCCCGTCACTTCCCCGCCATCGACTGGCTGACCAGCTACTCGCTCTACCTCGATCGCTTGGAGGGCTGGTTCAATAAGGAAGTCAATCCCGAATGGAGCGCCTTGGTTCAAAAGACCATGACCATGCTGCAGGAGGAGAGCGAACTGGAGGAGATCGTGCGTCTGGTCGGTATCGACGCGCTGAGCTTCAAGGACAGACTTACGCTGGAAGCGACCCGCTCCATCCGCGAGGACTATCTGCACCAGAACGCCTTCCATGAGGTGGACACCTATGCGTCCCCCAAAAAGCAGTATATGCTGCTCAAGCTCATCATGTCCTACTATGACAAGAGCATGGAAGCGCTCAACGCGGACGCTTCGTTCAACAAGTTGACCACCCTGCCCGTCAGAGAGAGCATCGGCCGTTACAAATATGTGCCGGAGGACGAGTGCGAAGCGCGCTTCAAGGATATCATGGCGGATCTCGAGACAGAAGTCCGCGAGTTGACGGGAGGTAATGAAGATGCGTAAAGAATATCGTACCATCAAAGAGGTTGCGGGCCCGCTGATGCTGGTCGATCAGGTGGAGGGCGTCACCTATGACGAACTCGTCGAGATCGAGCAGGCTGACGGCCGCATCCGTCACGGCAAGGTACTCGAAATCAATGGCGACAAGGCCATGGTGCAGCTGTTTGAAGGCTCGCAGGGCATGCGCGTATCCGATTCCAAGGCGCGTTTCCTCGGCCACTCCATCGAGCTGGACGTAGCACCCGACATGCTGGGTCGCGTTTTCGACGGCATGGGCCGTCCCGTGGACGGCGGCGCAGCCTTGATCCCCGAGAAGCGCCTCAACATCAACGGCGCGCCTATCAACCCCGCCGCGCGCGACTACCCCAACGAGTTCATCCAGACCGGCGTTTCCGCCATCGACGGCTTGAACACGCTGGTTCGCGGACAGAAGCTGCCCGTGTTCTCCGGCTCCGGCCTGCCGCACGCGAATCTCGCTGCGCAGATCGCCCGTCAGGCGCGTGTGCGCGGCACGGACGAGGGCTTCGCCGTCGTATTCGCAGCCGTTGGTATCACCTTTGAAGAAGCGGACTTCTTCACCAGCGATTTCCGCGCCACCGGCGCTATCGACCGTACCGTTACCTTCATCAACCTGGCCAACGACCCGGCTATCGAGCGTATCGCAACGCCGCGTATGGCGCTGACCGCCGCCGAGTATCTGGCCTACGATCTGGGCATGCACGTTCTGGTCATCATCACGGATATCACGAACTACGCAGAGGCGTTGCGTGAGATTTCCGCCGCCCGTAAGGAAGTTCCGGGTCGCCGCGGTTACCCCGGCTACCTCTACACGGACTTGGCCACCATGTACGAGCGCGCTGGCCGCATCAAGGACAACGCGGGTTCCATCACCATGATCCCCATCCTGTCCATGCCGGAGGATGATATCACGCATCCTATCCCCGACCTTACCGGCTACATCACGGAAGGACAGATCATTCTTTCCCGCGAGCTGCACCGTCGCGGCATCACGCCGCCTATCAACGTTCTTCCTTCCCTGTCCCGTTTGAAGGATAAGGGCATTGGCCGCGGCAAGACCCGTGAGGATCATGCCGATACCATGAACCAGCTGTTCGCCGCGTATTCCCGCGGTAAGGACGCGAAGGAACTGGCCGTCATCTTGGGCGACGCCGCACTTTCCGACGTTGATAAGCTTTACGCCAAGTTTGCGGACGCCTTTGAGGAGCAGTATGTATCGCAGGGCTTCTACACCAACCGTACCATTGAGGAAACGTTGGATCTTGGCTGGAAGCTGCTGTCCATCCTGCCCAGAACCGAGCTCAAGCGTATTCGTGACGAGTACCTCGACAAGTATCTTCCCAAAGCAGAGGAGGTATAGCCTATGGCTGCTCTCCAGGTAAAACCGACCAGAATGGAGCTTTCCAATCTCAAGAAGAAGCGGAAAGTCGCCGTTCGCGGTCATAAGCTCATGAAGGACAAACGCGACGAGATGGTACGCCGTTTCATCCTCTTTGTGCGCCGCAATAAGGAATTGCGAGAGCAGGTGGAGTCGAAAATGGCGGAGGCCATGCAGAAGTTCGTGCTTGCACGCGCCACCATGAGCAACGAGGCGGTGGAGGAGGCGCTATGCTATCCCGCCCGCCCCGCGAACGTGGAGGTAAGCACGCAGCATGTATTGGCCATCAAGGTACCTTCCTTCTCCTTGGCCAACGCGGACGCCGCGTTTGAGTACCCCTACGGCTTTGCCACCACCAGCGCGGAGCTGGATAAAGCGGTGGAGCTGTTCTCCGACCTTCTCCCCATGCTCATAGAGCTTGCGGAGACTGAAAAGATCTGCAACCGTCTGGCGGACGAGATCGAAAAGACCCGTCGCCGCGTCAACGCCTTGGAATACGTTATGATCCCGCAGTTTGACGAGGCCATCCGCATGATCAAGATGAAGCTGGACGAGAACGATCGAAGCAACACGACGCGTCTGATGAAGACGAAGGATATGATAGCCGAACGCGGCTAAACCCCCCGTGGTCACATGCCATCGTGGCCTTATCCGCAAAGAAAAGGGAGCAACACACTTGCTCCCTTTTTCTATTGGCGCGGATATGCTATAATAGGCTCATGCAAAAAAGAGACCGCGTTTTTAGCTGCATATTGCTTGCCCTCCTCTTGGCGCTCTTTGGGATATGGGCATTTACGGGGGCGTTCACGGGCCTTGGGTTGCTTGTGGGCGCGCTCTCCTGCACGCTTTTTGCGCTTGTGCTGCTGCGCTTTGTACCCGCCTTTACGTCGCTGCTGTTTACGGATACCGCGCCCTTGCCGGACGCGGCCTTTGGCGCGCGGACGCTTCGATGGGAAAACCGGCATCCGTGGCTCAAGATAACGCTGTTTGTATTGGCCTTTCGCATCCTGACCTATGTTGTGGCGTACTGGATGTTCACATGGCTGAACGGCTATACGGGCGGCGTGTGGGAAACGCTTAAAACGCTGTGGCTGCGGACGGATTCCCCAAGCTATCTGGGCATCGCGGAAAATTGGTATGTCACGGAAGGCGACGCTAGATTCCATCTCGTCTTTTTCCCGCTGTATCCTATGTGCATCAAGGCTGTATGGTATGCGGTGGGGGATTATTTCGCTTCCGCCATGGTGGTGTCGAACGTCTTTAGCGTTGCGTCCGCCATCGCCTGCTATGAGCTTACAGCATTGGAGCTGCCCTTTGACGAGGCGAAGCGGAGCGTGCGCTACATGCTTTTGCTGCCCGCCGCTTTTTTCTTGGCGGCGCCCATGACGGAAAGCCTGTTTTTGTTCCTTTCCCTTATGACGCTGTATTTCGCCCGCAGGCGGCGTTTTCTTTTCGCCTGCATCTTTGCTGCTCTTGCCGGTCTTTCCCGCTTGCCGGGCATATTGCTGGCGGTTCCGGTGGGGCTGGAGATGCTCTTTGATCTGTGCGAGCGCTATCGAAACGGCAACGCGTTTAAGAAAAAGCTGTTTGCCTACATCGGCTGCATGCTCATACTGCCCCTCGGCTTCGCGGCCTATCTTTCCATCAACGCCGCGGTAACGGGGGACGCGTTCCGCTTTATGACCTATCAGAAGGAGCATTGGGATCAGAGCATGGATTATTTCTTCTCCGCCTCGGCCTATCAGGCGGAGAACATCCTCAGCGCCGACGCGCGCATGCGCTGGGGGCTGTATGTGCCCAACGTCGCGGCCTGCTTGGGGGCGCTGCTCTTGATGCTTTGGGGCGCAAAGGGGATGCGCCCAAGCTATATTGCCTACTTTCTCGTCTATTTTGCCATCACCACGGGCGCGACATGGCTGTTGAGCGCGCCGCGCTATCTTGCGGTATGCTATCCGCTGCTATTGGCCTGTACGATGCGGGTGAGAGAGCCGCAGAACGATATACTGCTTACGGCGCTGCTTGTGCCGCTGTTCGTGGGCTATATGACCATGTATGTCATAGGCTACCCGGTTTTTTAAGGGAGCCCTGTTGCCATTACTACAATGATAAGGGAGGAAAAGGAACATGGATATCAAATCGTTAAGGGCAGATGCAAGGGAGCCGATGAAGGCCTTTTGCAAGATGTGCCCGGTATGCGACGGCAAGGCTTGCGCGGGGCAGGTGCCCGGCATGGGCGGCGCGATTACAGGCAGCTCCTTTACGGCGAACACCGAGGCGCTGCGCTTTACCCGCATCAACCTGCGCGTCGTGCACGGCACGGATGATCCCAGCACCAAGTTTAACTTCTTAGGCTGCGAGCTCACTACCCCCATCATGGCAGCACCCATGACGGGCGCGAGGTTCAACTGTGGCGAAGGCTTGGAGGAATACGATTTCGTCAAGGCCATCGTCAAGGGCGCGGAGGACGCGGACAGCCTTGGCTGGATCGGCGATACGGCGAATTGGGATATGTTCGAGGCGGGCTTGAAGGCGGCTTCCGAGGTGAAGCGCTTCGTCGCCATCATCAAGCCGCGCAAGGATCCCGAACAGATCATCAAACGCTTTGAAAAGGCCAAGGCGCTGGGCGCTGTGGCCGTGGGCATCGATCTGGACGGCGCGGGGCTGGTCACCATGCGCTTAAACAATCAGGCCGTGTCCCCCAAGACCGTGGACGAGCTTAAGTTCCTCAAGGAAAAGGCGGGGCTGCCCTTCATCGTCAAGGGTATCATGACGGAGGACGAGGCTGTGCTTTGCGCCGAAGCGGGCGTAGACTGCATCGTGGTGAGCAACCACGGCGGGCGCGTGCTGGATGGCTGCCCGGGCGTTGCCGAGGTGCTGCCAGAGATCGTCTATGCTGTGGGCGGCAGGCTGACCATTCTCGCCGACGGTTCGATCCGTTCCGGCGTGGACGCGCTCAAGCTTATGGCATTGGGCGCGGACGGCGTGCTCGTGGGTCGCCCCCTTTGCTGGGGCGCGTTTGGCGGGGGCGCCGAGGGTGTGGCGACCTTCCTCAAGAGCTATACGGCACAGCTGTATCAGGCCATGATCATGACGGGCTGCAAGGATGTGGCGAGCATCGACGAAAAAATATTATTCTAGTTTCAAAAAAGTGAATTCTCGTTCCTGACAGCAGAAGGGGGCACGCAAAATAGCGTGTCCCCTTCTTGCTGTATGTGGTTATTTTTGCGAACTGCCCAGCGCGCCTGTTCCGCGTTCGGATTGGATCGCGCAAAGCGCCTCGTAGCTTACTTCCTGCGTAACTGCCTTGGGCAGCGCCAGCAGGATCGCCTGCACGATGGCCTTGTCGGTGTAAAAAGCGTGAAAGCCCCCGTTTGGATGCATGGCCGCAATGGTGGCTTGGGCGTGCGGTTTGGCGATATATAGCGGATGATCCGTTACGTTGGTAAGGGGAAGGAACCATTCGCCCCGATAACCGCTGTCGATCACGCCGCAGCGCTTGGCTAGCCCCTTGGAGCCTGTTGAGCCGCGTTCCTGTATTTGAAAATAGTAGCCCGTGGGGCATGCGCTTGCGATACCCGTTGGCACAAGCAGGGTTTGCTGGGGCAAAAGCGAAAGATAGTCGCTATCCAAACAGGCATAGATATCATACCCCGCGTCCTCCTCGCGTTTGGAGGGGATGACGGCGTTCGGCTTGACCTTTGCAAAGTAAACGGTGACGCTTGACATAGGCAGCCTCAATATTTCTTGATGTTGGCGTAGTTGGGCATTTCCTCCGGCCTTCCCGCGCGGAAGGCGGGGAGGTTGCGCAAAAACGCGTCCACCACGGCGTCGGCGTACCCTTCCATGTTGCCTGCGACATGGGGCGTCATCAGCAGGTTGGGCGTATCCCACAAAGGATCGTTTTCCGGCACGGGCTCGGTTTCAAACACATCCAGCGCCGCGCCCGCGATACGGCCGGTGTTGAGCGCATGCAAGAGCGCGTCCTGTTCCACCACCTGACCGCGCGCGATGTTGATAAGATAGGCGCTTGGCTTCATTTGCGCCAAGGCTTCGCCGTCGAGCAAATGATGCGTTTTTTCCGTATAAGGGCAGGCGAGCACGACGTAATCGGCCTGCGGCAGCCATTGCGCGAGGGCGGAAAAGGGCGCCGTCGCGTCAAAGCCCTCTACGGCGCGTCCTGCGGTGTTGAGACCCAGCACCCGCATATGGAACGCGTCATGCAGCTTTGCGGCCGTCGCCGCGCCGATGTTGCCCGTGCCTATGATCAGCACGGTCTTGCCAAACAGCATGTGTGTGGTGCGCTCTGCGGCATAGCTGTGCGCCTGTTGCTGTGCGCGGAAAAAGAGGAAGTCTTTGGACAGGGCGAGCATCATGCCGACGATCATCTCGGAGATGTTGTGCTCGTGAATCTTGGAAGGGGTAATGGCGATGCCGTGCTTTTCCATTAGCCTCCAATCCACGCCGCCGCCATTGCCTGTGCTAAGACCCGCCATGGGAGAGTGAATCCATTTGAGGTTGGGGGCGCGGGTGAGCAGTGCCTCATCGGCGGCCAGCGCATTGCCGATCATCATGGTGCAATCGGATAGCTGCGCGGCGGGCGCGTCGTTGAGAAGCTGCCACCCGTCGGATCTCCAAGGGATCTCCACAGGGAATATCAGGGGTCGGATATCCTGATCCAGCAGCTTTTTTTTGCTTTCCTCAGAAATCGCATAATATACAAGAAGCGTATCCATAGAGCGGCACCTCGTCGTTTCTTTTCCTGCTATGATACCATATTTCTCATATGCGCGCTACAAAAAGAGAGACCCTTGCGGATCTCTCTTTACAAGTGGAACCTTTTGCTGGCTTATCTGCAGCTAGAGCAGGAACCGCCTCCGTA
>JAUNJX010000095.1 GCA_030533005.1 Clostridia bacterium
ATCCCCGCCATCGTCGTCAACCCTGAAAGCCACGCGCAGCTTGTGGAGATGATCACATTGATCGGCGCTTTGGCCGGTGCGGATGAAGCCGCCCAACGGCTCATCGCCCGCTATGACGAGGTTATGGCCAAGGTGGAAGGCTTCACCGCAAACCTTGCGGACGCCGACAAGCCCGTTGTCTACATGTGCGGCAACAGCACCTATATGAACACCGCGCCCAAGGACATGTATCAGGCCTCCCTCATCACCACCGCGGGCGGCAAAAACGCGGGCGACGCGCTGGAGGGGGACTCCTGGACGGAGGTCTCCTATGAGCAGATCATCGCCATGAACCCCGACGTGATCGTCATCCCCACCAACAACATGGCAAACGGACAGCCGGATTATACCGCCGCAGAGCTGATGGCGGATGAAAACCTCGCCGAGATCACCGCCGTTAAGAACGGCGCCGTTTACAATATGCCCGCAGGCTTTGAGGCGTGGGATTCCCCCGTGCCCTCCGGCGTATTGGGCATGCTTTGGATGGTTTCCACCCTGCATCCGGACGTCTATTCAATGGACGAGTTCACCGTGGACGCAGCGGATTTCTACAAGACCTTCTACGGCTTTGACATGGACGCTTCCGCCTTTACGGCGGCTGACGTAAAAGCCGCCGCATAAGCAAAAGTGGAAAGCATCGCAACAAAAAAACGAATAACGCCCGTGCTGTTTGCACTCGTCACCGCGGCAATTTGCATTGCCGCGGTGGTTTCCATCTGCGTTGGCAAGTATCCTATCACGCTTGGCGAGATACGCGCGATACTCTTAAGCCAAGCGGGCGTATCCGAAATGAGCCGCAAGGTATTCTTTACGCTGCGCCTTCCCCGCACCGTCATGGCGCTGCTTGCGGGCGCGGGGCTGGGGCTTGCGGGCAGCGTATACCAGATCATATTCAAAAACCCCCTCGCTTCGCCGGATATCATCGGCGTGGCGGGCGGCGCGAACCTCGGAGCCGCCATCGCCATCGTGATGGTGTCCTCCTCCGGCATGCTCGCCATCGCCACGGGCGCGTTTTGGGGCGGGCTCATCGCCGTGGTGGGCGTGATGCTGCTGGTGCGCGCCACCCGTTCACACGCTACCTCCACCTATGTGCTTGCAGGCATTGTCATCAACGCCATCTCCAAGGCGTTCATCATGGCGCTCAAATACTTCGCCGACCCCGAAAACGAGCTTGCCGCCATGGAATACTGGGAGATGGGGACGTTTAGCAACATCACACTTTCCAAGCTCACCTCCATACTCCCCATGTTTTTGATTGGCCTTGTAGGGCTGCTGCTGCTTCGCCGCCAGATCGAGCTAATGGCGCTCAGCGATAACGAATGCCGGGCGCTGGGCGTGCGCCTTAGGCCCATACGGGCGACGGTGCTGATACTCTCGACGCTTCTGGTTTCCTCCATCATCAGCGCGACGGGGCTGATCTCCTTTGCGGGGCTGATCGCGCCCCACACAGCCAACCTTATGTTAAAACGGAATAACGCCGTTACGATGTGCATGAGCGGCCTTGTAGGCGGCTTCGTCGTAATGGTTGCGGATATTTT
>JAUNJX010000067.1 GCA_030533005.1 Clostridia bacterium
AGGTAGAGAAGCTTGAGTTTTTGATTGGGCGATTTGGACATGGGCAAGCTCCTTTGCATCTTAATTCAGTATACTATCTATGCTGTGCCAAATAAAGGGCAGTGAAATAAAAACGGCAGTATATCCTCCCGTCCCTTTCCTGGCAAGACCGACGCCTGCATTTCCAATATCCGCCACGCCGTTTTCCGCATAGAAAATGCCGTCCTTTACAGATACTAGTCCTACATCCAAATGACACACGGGAGGGCAGAAGAAGTGAAGGCAACGGGCATTGTAAGACGCATCGACGAACTGGGCAGGATCGTGATCCCCAAGGAAATCCGCCGCACGCTGCGGATTCGGGAGGGCGACCCCCTGGAGATTTTCACGGACAGAGATGGGGAGGTCATCCTCAAAAAATACTCGCCCATCGGCGAGCTTGGCGATTTTGCCAAGGAGTACGCGGAGGCGCTGCACCAATCCTCCGGCCACATTGCGGCCATCTGCGATAAGGATACCGTCATCGCCGTGTCCGGCGGCAGCAGAAAGGAGCTTATGGATAAGCCCATCCATCCCGATCTGGAGCTGCTGATGCAGGAACGCAACCGCGCGGTGATGAACGCCGGGGAGGGGGAGCTCTTGGGCGTGACGGCGGACGGCAGCGCGGACGGGTATACAGCGCAGGTCATCGTGCCGATTCTTTCGGCAGGGGACGCGATAGGGGCGGTCATGCTGCTAAGCCGCGAGGCGGGCGCGCACATGGAGGAGTCGGAGCGCAAGGTCTGCGAAACGGCGGCCTATTTCATGGGCAAGCAGATGGAAAACTGAAGCAAACGAAAAAAAGCGTCGGTATCCCGGCGCTTTGTCACATCCTGCATCATTTCCCGTCAGGCGTAGATCTTACCCACCAGCTTGTTGCAAAGCGTTGCGGGCAAAAGCTTTTCGATCAGGCAAAAGAGCTTGTATTTGCCGCCCGCCACATAGAGTATCTTGGGGCTTTTCGCGGTCGCGGCCTTGAGGATGACGCGCGCGACCGTATGGGGCGTCATGCCGCCAAGCTCGTCCTGCTCCATGACGGCCACCGCATGATCGGCGGCGGGGTAGAGGCCGTTATCCGGCGTTTTGCGGCGAGATTCGGTAAAGCCCGTGCGCACGTCGCCGGGCATGACGGCGCAGACGCGTATGCCAAAGTGTGCCGTTTCGTTGGACAATGCTTTGGTGAGCGCGTTGATGGCCGCCTTGGTGGCGGAATAAAAGGCTTGATAGGGGATGGAGAGGGGGGCTGCGACCGAGCTAAGGTTCACGATGCGCCCGTTTTTCGTTTGGCGAAGATAGGGCAGCGCCGATTGCACGCAGTGGAGCGTGCCAAAGAAGTTCACGTCGAAGATGGCGCGCGCGTCCGCCTCGCTCGTAAGCTCGATGGGGCCGGATATCCCCATGCCCGCGCTGTTGACGAGAAGATCGAGCCGCCCCGTTTGGGCGAAAACGCGCGCGAAAGCAGCCTGCACCTGCGAAGCGTCCGCAACGTCCGCAGCAAGGTGGCTTTCCTCACCCGTTTCGTGGCGCGAGAGGGTATACACGGTGTAACCCGAGGCGCGAAGCAGCGCAGCCGTGCTTTTGCCGATGCCGCTGCTGCCGCCGGTCACGATGGCGACCTTCTTATCCATGGCGTTTTATCCTTTCAGTACGCGGGCGAATATCCCGATCGCCTCGTCAAGCTGTGCGTCCGTGAAGGAGGCCATGTAGCTTGAACGCAGCAGGCACTCCGTCGCGGGCGTGGCGGGGGGCAGCACGGGGTTGACGTATACGCCGTTATCGTAAAGCGCGCGGGCGGATGCGAGCGTTGCTTCCGGCGTGTAGGTATAGATAGGGATGATGGGCGCTATGGAATCGCGGAAGGGCACGCCGTTGGCGCGCAGGCCGTCCCGCATGTAATCCGCCACATGGCGAAGCCTGTCCACAAGCTCGGGGTGCGCTATGAGGTACCGGAGTGCCGCAAGCGCCGTTGCGCAGTTTGCGGGCGGCATGGAGGCGGAGAAGATGAAGGGTCTTGACGCGTGGCGTATGTAGTCCACGATGGCGGCGCTGCCCGCCACATACCCGCCAAGGCTTGCTAACGACTTTGAGAAGGTGCCCATATAGATATCCACCTCGTTTGCAAGGCCGAAGTGATCGGCTGTGCCGCGCCCGCCGCGGCCGATGGTGCCAAGGCCGTGCGCGTCGTCCACCATCACCCGCGCGCCGTATTCCTTTGCAAGCGTCACAATGTCGGGAAGCTTCGCAAGATCGCCGCTCATGCTGAATATGCCGTCGGTCACGATCAAGACGCCCGCGCTTTGCGGTATGGCCTCAAGGGCATTCCGAAGATCGTCCATATCGCCGTGCCGATAGCGGAGCATCTTGCCGTAGCTTAGCTTGCAGCCGTCATAGATGCTCGCGTGGTTCTCGCGGTCGCACACGACATAGTCGCTGCGGCCGATCAAGGCGCTGATGATGCCGAGATTGGATTGAAAGCCGGTGGAAAAGGTCGCGGCGGCCTCCTTCTCTAAAAAGGAAGCAAGCGCCTCCTCAAGCTCCAGATGCAGCCTTAGCGTACCGTTTAGAAAACGGGAGCCCGAACAGCCCGTGCCGTACTGGCGCATGGCGTCGATACCCGCCTGTATGATCTGTTCGTTTACCGTGAGGCCGAGATAGTTGTTGGAGCCCAGCATCAGCCTGCGCCTGCCCTCCATGACGACCTCGGTATCCTGCCGCGTTTCCAACGCATGAAAATAGGGATATATGCCCTTTTCACGCATTTCCAGCACGCGCGGCTCCAGCTTGCATTTTTCAAATAAGTCCATAGAAACGCTGCTCCTCAAAGTATATATCATACATATCCAATTGACTAATTACTCTACAATATGAAAGCGGTACTTGTCAAGGTATGCGCCGCCGATCCGCGATAAAGAGACATGATGTGTAAACAAAGCCAAACCAATCTCTGAATAAATCGTGAATTGTGCGGCGCGTTTTTACAAAAATCGCGCGGTATATGCTATTCTTTGTTTCATGATCCTCCTATACCACAAACGAATACGCGTCTCCGTCCTTCGCCGGACGCTCGCGCTGCTTTTGACCCTGTGCGCGGCGTTTGCCCTGCTGCCCGCGCGCGCGGCCAAGGCGACGGGCGCATACAGCTGGGTAAAGGTCAAGCTTACCGCCAACAACGCGACGTCGCTTTCCATCAGTACCAGCGGAACGTATTTTATCAAGGAAAACGGCATGGAATTTTCCGGCGGCACGCTGACCGTCCGCGCCTACGGCAACAGCCTCACCGTGAGCCATTCGCAGTACGGGGAACTCTATACAGGCGCATCCTGCTCCATCCTGCGCGCCAATGTGGAGCGCACGGCGGGATTTTTATCCTTCAACGGCCGCAAGTATCTGGGTCACTTCCACCTGCGCGCCACCTCCGGCGGCTATATACAGGTCGTCAACGAGGTTCCCATGGCGCATTACCTTTACGGCGTGGTGGGGTATGAAATGAGCGAGCTTACCTTTGGCATAGAGGCGCTAAGGGCGCAGGCCATCGCCGCCAAATGCTATGTCATCAATCAGATGGGCAGCGGTGAATATCATATCGGCGACACCTCGGCGGATCAGGTATACAGGGGCTACAACGCTTCTTATAATAATGTGATCGCAGCGGTGGATTCCACGCTCGATCAGGTTTTGGTCGCAAACGGCAGCATCATCCGCAGCTACTTTGCGGCGAGCAACGGGGGAGAGACGAATCTTCCCTCCTACGCGTGGCCTAATCAGGGTCGCAGCGACGTGGGCTTTGGCATTTCGATCGATCCGGCTGATCTTGCCAATACCTACAGCAAAAAAGAGGTCGTGCGCATCCCTGTCAACACGCCGGGCAGCCTGTCTGCCCCCCTGCATCGGCTGGTGCTGGAAAAGGCGAGCGCCGCGCTTGGCATGAGCATGAGCGGCATAGAGGCCATCACCTATGTTTCCACCGAGGGTCCCGCGTATGCGGGCGTTACGCGGAATCTGACCACCTGCACCATGAGCGCCGTCGTGACGGACGGGATGGGCACGCAATACCAAACCACTTTCACCTTCCGCCTTTCCGAGCTTTACGCGCGCGGCGCGGTGAGCGACGGTACGCTTCGCATCTATTGGGGGGAGCAGGTAGGGGATCAATATAACATCTATCACCTGCGCTACGGGCACGGCGTAGGATTATCCCAGCGCGGCGCGCAGCAGCGCGCCAACGAGGGGCAGAATTATCAGCAGATACTCGCCTTCTACTATCCGCAGGCGTCGCTTTCCGCGACCGGCGACATCCAGCCGCCCTCCAACCCCGTCAACACCTTGGCGGGACAAGCGCCCGTACCCGGCGCATTACCCGTTCCCGCGGCGACGCCCGCGCCCGTTGCAGGCGCGCCTGCCGTCATCGCATACGGCATGATCAATTACCCCGACACCAATTACCGCACCGGCCCCGGCACCGATCACCAAAGCTACGGCAAGCTGCAAACGGGCGAAGCGCTGCTCGTCTACGGCGAATCCGGCAACTGGTATCATGTGGGCGTCAACGGCGTGCTGGCGTATGTTTATAAGCAATATGTGGATATCACGCCGACGTCCGGCGTGGCGCCCGTTGCAACGGCCGTTCCCGGCGTGGTGCCCGTCATGACGCCCGTTCCCGTAACGAATCCCGCGCCCGCAGTACCCGCAGCACTCGGTATCGGCGTGCTCAAAACCAGCAGCGTCAACTTCCGCACCGCCCCCTCCACCTCCGCCCGCAGCTTGGGTAAATTCGACAAGGGCGACGTGGTGCAGGTGTTCGGGCAGGAGGGAAGCTGGCTGTATGTCAGCATCGACAACACCTACGGGTATGTAAGCGCAAGCTATGTGCAGGTGCAAAGCGTGGCGCAAACGGCGGCGCCCGCGGTGCAGCCTGTCGAGACGATCCAGCCGGATGCGCCCGCCGCGCGGCAGGGCATGCTGACCACCAGCAACGTGAATCTGCGGCAGGAGGCGACCACGGCCTCGGCGTCGCTGAAAAAGCTTAAAAAGAATACCGCCGTGACGGTCATGGCCGAACAGGGCGACTGGTATTATGTAGAGGTGAACGGCCAATACGGCTATGTGTATCGATCCTATGTGCGCATCACCGGCACGGCCGCCGCACCCGCGAACGGCGCAGCACCCGCTGCGGGCACGGGCGTGACGACGGGCAAGGTCAATCTGCGCACCGGCCCCGGCGCTTCCTATAATAAAGTAACGACGCTCAAAAAGAACGCGAGCCTGACCATCTTGGGCGAAGCAAACGGCTGGTATAACGTAGCCGCGGGCGGCAAGACGGGCTACGTCAGCGGCAAATACGTCAAGGTGACCGCCGCCCTGCCTGCGCCCCCCGCTGCTGTGCCCCCCTCGCCCACGGCGGGCACAGCGCCCGCAGAGGAAAACGCAGCGCCGGTTGTCACCGCCGTTACCGGCGAGACCACGCGGCAGGTGAACTTTCGGGACGGCTCCTCGACCTCCGCAAAAAAGCTCGCGCTGCTCCCCAAGGGTGCGCCGCTTACGCTCTACAAGCTGGAAAACGATTGGTTTGAGGCGGATTACAAGGGCACGCGGGGCTATATCAGCGCCGAATATGTGAAAGTACGCGGGTAAGCTATACCGCAAGCCGCATAAAAATGCCGCCGAGCCCCACACTCGGCGGCAACCTCTTTATCGGCAAAGGTCATTCGACCTTTGCCGATGGTTTTCAATTTGCAACTGTTCACTTCGTTCACGGCCGTTGCAAATTGCAGAGAAGCCCTTGGCAAGCAAGGGCTTCCGCTCGCGGCGCGCATGTCGCCGCTCACGAATAAAGCCTCTGGGGGCTGCGGCTCCCAAACCCCCAGGGGGTTATTTAGCTTCCGCTATTCCATCTCATCATATTTAATAAGCTCCACGTCCGCCATATCGAATATGCGAAGGGAGAATTCGTCGGGATACCCCTCGTCGTAGATCACGCGCCCTATGCCCGCGTTTACGATCATCTTGGCGCAGATCACGCAGGGCTGGTGCGTGCAGTAGATCGTCGCGTCCTCGATGGATACGCCCAGCCGCGCCGCTTGAATGATGGCGTTTTGCTCGGCATGGATGGCGTAGCACAGCTCCGCCCGCGTGCCGGAGGGTATGTTGAGCTTGCGGCGCAGGCACTCGCCGCGCTCCACGCAGCTTTCCACACCCGCGGGCGCGCCGTTATAGCCCGTGGTGAGGATGCGCTTGTTCTTGACGATCACCGCGCCCACATGCCGGTTTTCCTGATAGCAGCTCGACCATGTGCCGATCGTGTGCGCAAGCGCCATAAATCTTTCGTCCCATTTGGTCTTTTCCATGCCTTCGCCTCCCTTTTTTCCTTTTTTGCGTTAAGGACAGTATAGCAGAAACGCGCGCCCATTGAAACAAAATGCGGAGCAATTGTGAAATCGTTCCTTGCCCTATTGCAATTGATGGAAAGGGAGGTTATCATAATCACTGTTAGCACTCCTTTTTAATGAGTGCTAACACTACGGTACATACTATGCTTACAAGCATCATTTTAAAAGGAGGCAATCATCCATGCAACTCAAACCCTTACAAGACAGAGTCGTGCTCAAGAACGTTGAGGCGGAGGAGACCACCAAGAGCGGTATCATCCTCACCGGCAGCGCCAAGGAAAAGCCCGTCGTATCCGAGGTCATCGCAGTAGGCCCGGGCGGCGTCGTGGACGGCAAGGAGATCAAGATGTATGTCAAGCCCGGCGACAAGGTCATTTTTTCCAAGTATGCAGGCACCGAGGTCAAATTGGACGGCGAGGAATTCATCGTTGTCAAGCAGGGCGACATTCTCGCCATCGTAGAATAAGTTTAGGAGGAATATAATCATGGCAAAGCAGTTGAAATACGGTGAAGAAGCACGCCGCGCGCTGGGCGCGGGCATCGACGCACTGGCGAATACCGTCAAGATCACTCTGGGACCCAAGGGTCGCAACGTGGTGCTGGATAAGAAATACGGCGCACCGCTCATCACCAACGATGGCGTGACCATCGCCAAGGAGATCGAGTTGGAGGACGCGTTTGAAAACATGGGCGCGCAGCTTGTCAAGGAAGTTGCCACCAAGACCAACGACGTGGCGGGCGACGGCACCACCACCGCCACCCTTCTTGCACAGGCCATCATCCGCGAGGGCATGAAGAACGTCGCCGCGGGCGCAAACCCCATGGAGGTCAAGCGTGGCATCGAAGCAGCCGTGGCCGAGGCCGTTGACGGCCTGAAGGACATCTCCGTTTCCGTCAAGAGCAAGCAGGATATCGCGCAGGTCGCTTCCATCTCCGCGAGCGACGAGAAAGTCGGCGCGCTGGTGGCGGACGCCATGGAAAAGGTCGGCAACGACGGCGTCATCACCGTGGAGGAGAGCAAGACCATGAAGACCGAGCTCAACATCGTCGAGGGCATGCAGTTCGACCGTGGCTACGCCTCCGCCTACATGGTAACGGATGCCGACAAGATGGAAGCCATCCTTGACAATCCCTACATCCTCATCACCGAGAAGAAGATCAGCAACATTCAGGAGATTCTGCCCGTGTTGGAGCAGGTGGTGCAGCAGGGTCGCAAGATGCTCATCATCGCCGAGGACGTCGAAGGCGAAGCGCTTGCAACGCTGGTCGTCAACAAGCTGCGCGGCACCTTCACCTGCGTGGCGGTCAAGGCGCCCGGCTTTGGCGATCGCCGCAAGGAAATGCTCAAGGATATCGCGGTTCTTACCGGCGGTCAGGTCGTCAGCGACGAGCTGGGCATGGATCTGAAGGAAACCACCATCGACATGCTGGGCAGCGCCCGTCAGGTCAAGGTGGATAAGGAGAACACCACCATCGTGGAGGGTGCTGGCGATCCTTCCGAGATCAAGGCACGCATCAGCTCCATTAAGGCGCAGATCGAGGAGACCACCTCCGATTACGATAAGGAAAAGCTGCAGGAGCGTCTTGCGAAGCTTTCCGGCGGCGTGGCCGTTATCGCAGTCGGTGCTGCCACCGAGGTCGAGATGAAGGAGATCAAGCTGCGCATCGAGGACGCGCTCAACGCGACCCGCGCGGCTGTGGAGGAGGGCACCGTGCCCGGCGGCGGCGTGGCGCTGCTCAACGTCCTTGACCGTGTGGAAAAGCTTGTCGCCAACACCAGCGGCGATCAGCGCACGGGCGTGCGCATCGTGCTGCGCGCGCTTGAGGAGCCCGTCCGTCAGATCGCGGCCAACGCGGGTCTTGAGGGCTCCGTGATCGTCGAGAACATCAAGAAGGCGGGCAAGCCCGGCTACGGCTACGACGCCCGCAACGACGAGTACGGCATGATGTACGAAAAGGGCATCATGGATCCCACCAAGGTCACGCGCTCCGCTTTGCAGAACGCCGCTTCCATCGCGGCGATGGTGCTCACCACCGAAAGCCTCGTGTGCGACCTGCCCGATCCCGCCGCTGACGCGGCGCAGGCAGCCGCCATGGCAGGCGCCGGCGGCGGCATGTATTAAGCGCTTCGCTTTCGCCCCGGGTCGAGTGACCCGGGGCGATTTTTCGCAATAGACAGGAGAGAGTGGCATTTTCCCCGCAGCGCGTGGTATAATAAATAAACTAATCGATAATTCTATTTGCGTAGAATTGTCCTGCGAAAACCCTTTCCGGGGGGACAAAAATGGGAACTATGAAAATCTATACCATCATCGGCGGCGTCAATGGCGCGGGGAAATCCAGCCTTACGGGGTCGCTCAAATACCAACGCGATGATTTGGGCAAGATCATCGATGTGGATAAGCTGGCCGTGCGCTATGGCGCCTTTATCGAGGGCGGCAAGGCTGCGATTGCCTTGCAGGCGCGGTATATGGCCGAGGGTATTTCCTTTACGCAGGAAACCACCCTTTCAGGGCAAAGACCGCTCCGCATGATCCGGCAGGCCAAGGAGGCCGGGTATTATGTGCGATTGTTCTATGTGGGCATAAGCAGCGCCGAGGAAGCGATCAAACGCATACAAAACCGTGTGGCCAAGGGCGGGCACGATATCCCGGCGGCGGATGTGATGCGCCGTTTTGACGCAAGGAACGAGGCGCTGATCAACATATTGGATTATTGCGATGAGGCCGTATTCTTCGATAATGAGAACGGCTTTGCCGAGGTGGCGGAGTATCGCAACGGCGAGCTTGTGCCGCGCGGCGACTATTGCCCCGCGTGGCTGGAGGAGCTGCGGCAGCGGCTGGAGGAGAGGGCATAAAAACGGCGATCCGCTCTCGTCTCCAAATTGTGAACAAATTAAGAAATCGAACGCTTTTGTAACAAATTCGTAATAAAAGGCGTTGACAATCGTAACA
>JAUNJX010000011.1:0-16975 GCA_030533005.1 Clostridia bacterium
ATATTACTAGATTCTCTTCAATAGTGTCCCTTCCAAAAACAATATACGCTTTACAATACAGCTACATCAAACCCAATAAAATCAAGGGACTAGAAGAATCAACTACGCGTGATGGTATTACAGATTTCACTTCAGCCGACAGCTTCGTGGCGGTGCGGCATTAAGCGTCCGCTTCCGGCACCTCGATCAAAGCAATGATGATATCGGATATGCTTTTGATGAATCCGTCCGGCGTTGCCTCCACAAAATTGGCATTGCGGCTGTGCAAGTCCAAAAACCTGGCCTGCTCACAAAGGACATACCCGTCTGTTTGGATACCCTCGGGCAATGCCACGCATGTTGGGTAAGGTCGCTGCGTATGCGTGATGGGGCACACCATCGTAACGCTGCTTCTTGCGTTAAAGGATGTTTTGCTTACGACGATGGCCGGACGGCGCCCCTTTTGCTCGTGACCTGCCTGTGGATCAAAGTCAAGATAGATGATATCGCCCTGCTTGTGATTCACCATACCTCATCTCCGACCTTGTCGCCCCAATCGACTTCCGCGCTTTCAATATATGCGTCGATTTGCTCAAAAGGCTTCCCGTAATATGCCTCCATCAATTGTTCAAAAGACTGCCGTGGCTGTGCATTTTCCTGTTTGCGGATGATAATGGCGTCCTCCACCAGCTCAATCGCAATGGCGGCGTCCTTTGCATTGATACCCATGCTCTCTAAAAACGTCTTTGGCAGACGTACGCCAAGACTGTTGCCCAACGGCACGATTTTCGCAGCGATCATACGCATAGCCTCCTTTTGCATAGTATTTACTATGTAATTACATTCTATGCAGAATGATTCGATCTGTCAAGCGTAATGCGTGGTTGTTTTTTAGGTGGGCGAAATCGCACTTACAGCCGCTTTGGCGCTTGCGGCAGGCCGTCGTGGCGGTGCGGTGCATGAAGGGGCTTGCGGTGAACGTCAGAACTCGCTGCGCGCATATCGTACCGTGACGATCAGCACCGTTTTGTTTTCCTCATCGATCCTGAATACGATCACGAAGTTTTTCACAAACAGCTGCCGATACTCTGCATCCGCAAACCGTCTCGTTTTTCTTGTAGGGCAACGGTAGGGAAATTCTTCAAGGCTATATATCGCGTTTTCCAAGCTGTCCAACAGTGCGTCTGCGCTTTGCGGCGCATGCAGGTGCTCTGCAATGTAAGCATAGCATTCTTCGATGTCACGCGCAGCCCGAAGCATAAGCTTGACGGAATATTCACCTTTTTTCAAAGTACTTTCTCCTAAGCGCGGGCAGCGCTAAGCGCGCGTCCAGAACCATCGGTTTTTGACTGAACTCCGCTTCTGCCTGCATGATCGCTGCATCGATTTCCCTATCGCTGACAATGCCCTCGTAGGTTTCCATACTCATGACGACCAAGTCGCCGTATCCGTTTTTTGTGATAAATATCGGCTCCTTGCTTGCATGGCAAAGCTCGGATAGCTCCGTGGTTTTTCGGAGGTCTGTGATTGGTCTGATCTGCGGCACGGTTACACCTCCCATTTGCCTGTTTAATGACATTATTATGCTTAGTATTATAGCATATTGACATAATAATGCTATAGTACTGTTTTTCTTTATTATGCCACGCCTTCTGCGGTTTGTCGATGTCGGTACGCGGTTTAGACGAAAACAGCTTTTCTGTCAAGTACCTAAACCTATACGGTTCTTAGGTGACCGTTTTTTGTGGCACTTATCAATGAAGAACTTCACCCATTGAAAAACGTTCATTTTTATGGGTGAAGTTTGTTGCAATTTCCTGTTTATTTAGTGCGGATAATCTCGAGTATCGTGCTCTCCGATTTACCAACTGCGGCGTCAATTTTGAGAGTGATATTCATCAAACTACCATATCCATATTATATCAAGGTTGTCAGGGTCTTCGATTTTGCTTCCTTCGACCGGATGCTCCCTTTTCGTCCTACCTTAGCAGCAGCACCGCAAAATCGTTCACATTGGTGCCCGTGGGACCCGTCATGATGAGGCCATCGCAGGCTTGCAGCGCGTGGTAGGCGTCGTTTTGCATCAGCACGTCCGCAATGCGGAGGTTTTGGGCAAGCAGCGCTTGCTGCGTGCCGCCGTCCACATAGCCGCCCGCCGCATCCGTGGGGCCGTCCGTGCCGTCGGAGCCGACGGAAAAGAGCGCGCAGTTTTCAAGCCCCGCGATACCCTCCGCCGCCGCAAGCGCCAGCTCCTGATTGCGCCCGCCAAGACCCGTGCCGGTCAGCTTGACGACGGTTTCGCCGCCCGCGATGAACGCGAGCGGCTTTTTTGCGGGCGCGTGAAAGCGCGCGACAGCGGATAAAAACCGCCCCGCCTCCCTTGCCACGCAGGTGAGCGAATCCGTAAGGATGACGGGCGCGTAGCCCAACGCCTCACAAACCTCCGCAGCCTTTGTGCAAAGCTGCCGCACGCTGCCCGTCACCACGGTCTCCACGTTGGGCAGCGCCTTGGGCGTTTCCTGCCGCAGCGCCTCCCGCGCGTCTTGGGAAAGCCGCAGGCTGTATTTTTTGCATATCTCGAGCGCCTGTGCGCAGGTGGACGCGTCCGCCGCCGCAGGGCCTGAGGCGATCATATCCAGCGGGTCGCCCACGATATCCGATAAAACGATGGAAAACACCTGCGCCGGCGCGCAGTGCAGGCCAAAGCGCCCGCCCTTTACCTTAGAGAGACGCTTGCGCACGGTGTTCATCTCCACGATGTCCGCGCCGCAGGCTAAAAGCTGCTGCGTTACGTCCTGAAGCTCCGCCTCGGGTATGCAGGGCTGTTCAAAGAGAGCCGAGCCGCCGCCCGAGAGCAGGAACAGCACGGCGTCCTCCGCGCGAAGGTTCGCCGTCAGCGCAAGCGCCTCCCGCGTGGCCGCGAAGGAATTTTCATCCGGCACGGGATGCCCCGCTTCCCGGATGCGAAGCTGGCCGATCGCGCCCTTGGCGTGGCCGTATTTGGTGATGACGACGCCATCCTCTACCCTTCCGTCCAGCGCCGCAACCGCGGCATGCGCCATCTGCCACGCCGCCTTGCCCACCGCCACCAGATATACGCGGCCTGCAAAGCGTTTGCCCTCCAGCGCGCGCGCCACGGCGGCGTCGGGCAGTGCGGAAGCGATGACTTCCTTTATGATTCTTTGTGCATCCTCTTTGATCATGAAACCTCCATGCTTCGGCAAAGGCTGCCGCGCTTGTGAATATACTCTTATAGGATTGCCGCTGCGGCGGCGCCCTACTCCTCCTGCTCGATCAGGCCGGCATATAGGCAGGGCGTGCCCTTTTTCATGCCGCACTCGTTGCAGTTGGTGGCGTTGCAGTGCGCCGCCATGCAGTCGTAGCAAAGCTCGCAGCCAGGGATGTAGCAGCTGGAGGAAACGTAAAGATTGGCGATCTCCGGATGCGGCCACACCATATCGCAGCCGCACGCGGCGCAATGCAGCTCCGCCGCCTGCTCCTCCGGCGCGTTGATGGTATCGTCGGCGGAGATATACCACCAATCGATCAGCCTCTGCGCGTGAAGTGCTGCAAGCCCGGCGACCTCCACCTGCTCGGCGGAGGCGTCCTTGGGGCAGGAAAAGGCAAACTCCTTCTCCTCGCCCGACGCGGTCTTGATATACCCTACATACTCTCGCATACGTTTCTCCATCGCGGCGCGTTGCGCGCCCATTCCCTATTCCTTTGCGGCCAGATATTGAAGCGCCTCTTGGTAGCCCGCGAAGCCCTTGCCGGTGATCGTTTTTTCGCACGCCATCCCCGCGTAGGAGATCTGCCGGAACGCCTCCCGCGTTTCCACCGCCGAAAGGTGCACCTCCACGGCGGGCAGACCCACGGCCTTGAGCGCATCGAGAATCGCCACGCTCGTGTGCGTATAGGCGGCGGGATTGATGACGATACCGTCCATTTTGCCGTACGCCTGCTGGATGGCGGTGACAAGCTCACCCTCGCTGTTGGACTGGAAGCAGGCGACATGCAGCCCCAGCGCGTCCGCCGCGCTTTGGATATAGCTTAGCAAAGCCGCATAGCTTTCCCGCCCGTAGATCGCGGGCTCGCGTATGCCCAGCATGTTGAGATTGGGGCCGTTGATGACGAGTATGTTTTTCATGCGCACCTCTTATTCCTTATGCGGCGCAGCGCCAAACCTGACGGGCTGGAAGGCGTTGCCCGTGTAGACCGCGAAGCGGTCGCCGCCCGCCTGCTTGGCCTTGTACATGGCCACGTCCGCGTTGTGATACAGATCGTCGTAGGCGTCGGCGGCGCGGCTGGTGTAGGCGATACCCACGCTTGCGGATACGCCGATGGACTGCTTGTCGTCGGCGATGCTCTGCTTAAGCTCGCCCACAAGCTGCTGCACCTTGGTTTCGACCCAGTGGCGGTCGCTGATCTCATGGAAGAATACGATAAATTCGTCCCCGCCGATGCGCGCCACATAATCCTCCCGCCGCAGCACGCTTCGCAGCGTCGCCGAGATGTTCATGAGCAGCCTGTCGCCGTAGGCATGGCCAAGGTTATCGTTAACGGCCTTGAAATGATCGATGTCGATCAAAACCATGGCGCAAAGCTCGTCCGCGTCCTGCAAATACGCGCCGATATCCCGCTCCGCAGCGCCGCGCGTGTAGAGGCGCGTCAGGCCGTCCGTGTCCCGCTGGCGCTTTATGCGGGTTTGATAGCGCAGCTCTTGCAGCCTGTTTTTGATGTGATAGCGGGAGATGAAGCAGGCGAGCACGAAAAAGGCGACGCCGCTCACGCAGTCCAAAAGTGCCGCTTCATACCCCTTTTGCAGAACCGCGCACGCGCAGAACAGCAGCGTGATCACGCCGTAGAACAGCGTGAGCCGCCCCGGCTCGTCCAGTATGAACAGGGCGGAGGCGACAAGCAATGTGCAGGTCACGGCGTTGTTGCCGTCCGCATAGGCAAAGACGCTTAGATAGATCATCGCAAGGAAGGCAAAAAACAGCAGTGCATAATAAAGCAGCACGGGGAAATCCCGCTGCCTGCGAATGGTTAGCGCGCAGAGGAGCCTGCCGAGCACGCAGAGGGCAAAAAGCGCAAGATACGCTATCCTTCCCGGCCGCATCACGGGCAACATACAGGAAAGCAGCGAGAGCAGCGCGCACATCACCACGCCAAAAAGGCAGAACATACCGCACTGGACGCAGTTGATGAGGCTGAGCTGCGCCTTGAATTGCTGAAACATATTGGGCGGCGTTTTGCCGTATTGCAGCTGGCGCAAAAAGCGTTGGGGAACGCTTTCGCCATGGGGCTTACGCGTTTCGATCAGACCGACCCTCCCCCCCTAGGATACGGCAACATTATACCGCATGCGGCGACGAATTGCGAGAGGAGCGTTGGACAGCATGAAAATTTACATTTTCTTTCAAACATTCGCAGGGCATACGCTGCGCACCGTATATCCTTTCCACACACCACGGATGGTGGCGGCATTTTTTCCTTCCCCCCATATCGGCATGCGCCATATGTAAATAAACTATGAAGATGCGGGCTTTTCCGCTTGATTGCGGCTTGATTCCATGTATAATTATGACGATAGATTTGGAAAATAAATTACAGTACAGCCATAGATTTACTTTTCTATAGAATGGGGAGCGGAAAATGAACCGTACCAGAAAACAGGCGCTGTCGCTTTGCTTGGCCGTCATCATGCTTTTCTCCGTGTGCGGCAATGTGACGCGCGCGGCGGGCGCGGACGTAACGGCGCAGCTCAATGATTTCACGCTTACCGTCACGCAGGACGGGAGGATCGTAAACGCGGGCGGCACGCTGGATCCCTCAAAGCCCGTTTCCGCCCGTGTCGGCTTCCGTGTCCGCCTGAAAACGGAGACGGGTGCGGTTCTCGTACATCGGGAGGACATCGCGGAATTTTTACTGGCGACCGGCTTTTCCCTGCCCGGCACCAACCTATTTGATCTAAGGCAGGACGCCATCGATGTAGGCGAGCTCAAAATCGTGCAATCCAATGGGAAGCTTGCGGCGGAGGTCGATTTTGTCGGCGACCCGGACGTGTTTGCAGAAGGCGGCTATGACACCGTCGCGTGCGACTTCACGGCGGAGCTACATTATGCGGGCGACCCCACGGCGGACGTGGAAACGCGGGAGACGGTCACCATACTCGATAAAAGCTTCACCATGCTCATCCCCGAAGCGCCCACCACCCTTTCCGCCACAAAGGCGAGCACACAGGACGGCCAGTATGTTGACTGGGACGTGACCGTGACCCCCACAAAGGTCGGCGGCACGGGCCGGCTGGACAGCTGCAAATTTACCGATAAGCTGACGGACGTGGGCGACTATGTCCTCGGCACCTTTAAAGTGATCGGCAGCAACGGCGCCGTCGTGTATCAAAACGACGCGCCCTACAACGCTGACGCCAAGACGCTCACCTACACCTTCCCGGAGAATTCTCCGGGCGTGCACCGTGTCCAATTCCGCACCAAAACGGCGGACAGCGTCTACTTCTCGCAGACCGCAAAGACCATCAAAAACGTCGCAAGCATCAGCGGCCGCGGCATGACGGAGGTCAAGCCGGAGAAGAGCATCACCTATGATATCGATTGGATCGTAAAAGAAAAAGTAGCGGAGCCGGGAATAGAGTCTGGGAACGCCAAGTTTGCATGGATCATCACGGCCAACCCCGAGGGCGTTACGCTGCCCAATGCGGTGATCCGCGACATACTTCACGACAACGAATATAACGTTGACGTCGTGTTTGACGGGGCGGAGCTATATACCAAGCCCGCCGGCAGCCTGGACTGGGTTCTTTCCAACGGCCACATGCTCAACAACTGCACCGAATCCCCCGCGAGCGGCAAAACGAATTATGATTTTGCGCTGGGCACGATCAGCACGCCTGTGCAGCTGCGGCTGACGGCGTATTTCGAGGTGGACGCCAGCAGCGACAGCAACATCCAGCACCACCGCCACACCCTCAAAAACGAAGCCAAGCTTATGTGGCAAGGCTACGACGGCGTCGGCGGCGGCGATCCCGTTACCGCAAGCATCGGCCTCAACCCCATCAGCAAAGAGGTCAATACCCCCTACGATCCCGCCACGCATACGGTGGGGTGGAAGATCACCGTCGAACAGTCGGATATGAACACCAATTTGCGCGTGATGGAGCTTTTGTGGTACGCCGACAGCGGCTTTTCCCCCAGCACAAAGGATTATACGATCAAGGAGACCGTGCCCGGCGGGCTTGCGGGTGTTACCAGCGCGGAGTTCAAGACCCTCGGCCTGACGCCCAGCTACAGACAGCGGTATGCGGGAGGCTTGTCCGGCGACGTCGGATTGAACCAATACACGGTGATGGAGGGCGATAAAGCCGTAGGCGACCTTCTGGTGGTGACGCAAGACGGCGGCGGCACGGGCTTGGACGTTTCAACGGAGGATCGATCCTTCTCCTTCAAAACAGAGGTCACAGACCCGGCCATTTATCTCAACAACAAAACAGAGTCGCTCGCAACCAAGATCACAAACACGGCGATGCTCTATTCGCTCAATACGAAGGTCAACTACGCGGACGCTTCGGAGGCATGCCCCTCCGGCATGCTCAAAAAGAACATGCTCAAGCGGGACGCCGCCGCGAAGGATCTGACCGCAGCCGCCAACGCAAACGGCGCCGTCGCGGCAGACGGCAGCGACGCGGGCTTTGACTATACGGATAAGACCGTGGTGTACCGTTTGGCCGTCAACGGCGATCAGGTCGCAAACGACGCGGAAGGCAATCCCATCCTGAACGATATCGTGGTGACGGATGTTTTGCCCGCGGACTGGGAATTCGTCGAATTTGCGGAAAATGCGCCCTACTATATTTATGCAGCAACGAAGTCCGGCAGCACGGTCAACGCGACAGGGTCGCCGCTGACGGGTACGGCAAGCCCGCTGTTCGGCGCCCCGGTATTCGGCGTCAAGGACGGCACGACCCAGCGGCAGGTAAGCTTCACCTTCTCCACCCTGGACAAGCCCTATGTGATCCTGCTCAAGGCAAGACCCACGACCGAAACGGCCGAAGCGTATTTTAGCAGAAACAGCAAGACCACCGAATACATCGTCACCAACACCGCCACCATCGGCACGACGGCTGCGCCAAGCCTTGGAAGCGACGCGGAAAGCGCCAAGATCAAGAGCACCGTGCTTTCCAAGACCAATCCGGCCGCCCACAACGGTGCTGTCACATGGACGGTAATGTATAATCCCTACGCCATCGCGGGAAAGGACAGAACCGTCATCGACACGCTGCCCGAGGGGCTGGAGCTGCGGCTTAACGCGGACGGGACGCTCGATACCTCCGCCATCACCATCACCAAAAAGACGATGAAGCCCGATGGAACGTTTGAGGCCGGCGGCGAAACCGTCCCGGTCGTGGAGGGTCAATCCGGCAACGTCACCTATGACAAGGCGACGCGCAAGCTGACCTTTACAGCACCCGACGCGGCCGGCACGCCGCCCAAGGGGCAGGCATATCAATACACCTACATCACGGACGTCACCGACGCGGTTTTGCCCGGCGCGAAGCTGGACAATGCCGTAAAGCTTTCGGATTGGGCGCCCGGGGCGGAGCCCGTAGAAAGCGAATATACCGTGGAGGCCGGAGACGCGCATGCCAGCCTCTCGCGCAGCGGCTGGATACAGATCGAAAAGCAGGACGCGAATACCGCGGCCGTGCTTGGCGGCGCAAGCTTCTCCATCTATGACGCGACAGGCACCACGCTGCTGCGCAGCGCCGAAACCAACGCCACCACAGGCGTGGCCAAGCTCTACGGCCTGCCCGCGGGCGACTATATCCTCAAGGAAACGGAAGCGCCCTCCGGCTACATACTGCCCATCAATAAGACGTATGCCATCCATGTGGAAAAGCCTGGCAGCACGGCGATCACCACCATCGACGGCGGCACAGCGGGCGACAACAGCATCGTCATCCCTAACCTCTCCGCCGACAACGCGGGCGCCCTCACGGTATCAAAGCGCGTGACGGGCACGGGCGCGAGCACGACGCAGAATTTCACCTTCACCCTGTATGTGGCGGGCACGGCCGGCAACAACTATACCTACACCGGCACGGGCGGCAAGGCGGCCGGCGAGCTGGCCTTCGACATCCATGACACAGCGACCTTTACCCTGTGCGATGGGCAAAGCATCATCATAGAAAACCTGCCGGCTGCGCATTATACCGTGACGGAAACGCCCGTGCAGGGCTATGTCGCAAGCCCCGCAAGCGTTGCGGGCGACATCGTCTCGAAGTCGACCACGGAAGCCGAATTCACGAACACCTTTGCCAAGGGTCTTGCCATCACCAAGACCGTGCACGGCGGCGACGATAACAAGGAATTCGAGTTTAACGTCAACGTCACGGGCGCAAACGGCAGCTATCGCTACATCGGCACGGGCGGCAAGGCAAACGACGTGCTGACCTTTACGGGCGGCGCGGCCACCTTCACGCTCAAGCACGGCGAGGGGATCATCCTGCAGGGGCTGCCCGTCGGCGCAGACTACACCGTGACGGAAACGCCGGACGCGGATTACATCACGACCTCTACGGGCGCTGCGGGCACGACGAGCCTTGACCTGTCCACCGCCGCCTTTACCAATACGCGCACGGGCACGCTCACGCTTCGTAAAACCGTGACGGTGGGCGGCAACAGGAGCATGGATTTCAAATTTATCATCAGCATACCGGAGGCCCGAGGCGAAAACATTGCCTATCGGCGTTCTAACGGCACTGCGGGCACGCTGCGCTTTGCTGCAGACGGCACGGCCGAGGTTTTCCTCAGGCACGATGAGAGCATCACCTTAAGCGGCCTTGTAAGCGGCTGGGCGTATATCGTGACGGAGGCGAGCGAAACAGGCTATGCCGTGACCTCGACGGGCGCAAGCGGCAATATCAGCCCATCGGGCAGCACGGCAAGCTTTACCAACACGCTGGTGGGCACGCTGACGCTTCACAAAACCGTGGCGGGCGGCGGCGATACGAACAAGGGCTTTGTATTTACCATTGCCATACCCAAGGCCGGGGACGAAAGCTTTACCTGCCGGCGTTCCAGCGGCGTCACGGACACGCTGTCCTTTACAGGCGGCAAGGCCGCCCTCACCCTCAAGCACGGCGAAAGCATCACGATCAACGGCCTGCACAGCAGCTGGGATTATATCGTGACGGAAGCGAGCGAAGCGGGCTACGACGTGACCGCAACGGGTGATCGCGGCACGATCAGCCCGTCGGGCGCCACGGCAAGCTTTACCAACACCGCCGTAAGCGAGCTGACCATCACCAAGATCGTGCCCAGCGGCGACCGCCAGAAGGCATTCGATTTCACCGTCAAGGTCGCGGGCGCAAGCGGCGACTATGCCTATACCGATGAGGCCGGCAAAACCGGCACGCTGACCTTCGAAAACGAAAAGGCGGATCTCGAGCTCAAGCACGGCGGAAGGATCGTTTTGCACAAGCTTCCCTTCAACGCGGCCTATACCGTGACGGAAAAGGAGTACGCCGCCTATATCACCACCAAGACGGGCGACGAGGGCGTGACGGGCGCGCGCATGTCCACCGCCGCCTTTACCAACACCGTCAGGAGCAGCAGCGACTCCCCCTCCCCCTATACGCCCGCCGCACCGGGCGGCGGTGGCACGCTCAAGATCAGCAAGACGGTCAAGGGCGGCGAATCGAGCTTGACAAAATCCTTCGCCTTTACCCTTTCGCTCAGCGACCCCAACGGCATCTATGCCTATAGCGGCTACAGCACGCCAAGCGGCACGCTGCGCAACGGCGGCACCTTCTATCTGGCCGACGGACAGCACATCGAGATCACGGGGCTTGCCCCGGGCACAGCGTTTGCCGTGACCGAAGCCAACTATGCCTCCCTCGGCTTTAGTGCAGAGCGCCAGTCCTTCACGGGCGTGATAGGCGCAAACGGCGTGACCAACGTCGATTTCGTCAACGTCCAGTCCCTCATCCCCGAACCGCCCGCCACGGGCGGACATGCGCGCGCAGGCGCAATATCCCTGCTGCTTTCCTGTTTGCTGCTTGCGGCATGGCAGATACAAAGGCGCAGGGCAAGGTAAATAGCAAGTAAATCGGCAGAAAAACGGCATAAGAAAAGCAGGCGCGGAAAAATCCGCGCCTGCGCTTTACTGTGATCTGATTGGGTGGTTATAGCTTGGCGGCGTAATCTTCAAGTTGGCTAAAATAGCGTTCGACGTACACCGTTGCGCGCTGTTCGTCCACGCGATAGATCATAAGATAGCCATTGCCCAAGACCGCCTTGCGAAAATGGTGCCGCGCCAACAGCGGATGCAAGGATTTTATATGCCATACTTTTCCTCAAGCTTTTTGATCGATGCAAAGGCGTCCGATACGCGACCGGCAGCGACGTCCGCCTCCGCTTCCATCAGCTTTTCATAGATGCTGTATATGCGCATGCGCTCGTACATTTCGCTGCTCATGATCACCACGTCGTTGTAGCCGTTCTTCGTAATGAAAACAGGCTCCTTCGCCTCCTTGCAAAGCTGCGAGATGGCGCTGGTATCCTTCAGATCGCGTATGGGAATACAACGCGGCATAAAACCCCCTCTTTATCGTGACATTATTACACCACGGCTGGCCGCACGACACAAGCCCGTTCCTGCCCTTACCCTATGCCTTAGGATCGCTTTCAACAGGAACAGTATCTGCCAAAAACAGGCATTCTATCCAACAAAAGCGGGAACGGCCTGCTTACAGCCCCATCATCATGACGGTCAGCCTGTCGCGCTCCGTCGCGGCGTTCAGGCCGTTGAGCTCCCCCTTCAGGCGTTCGAGTTCTTTGCGCTCCGTTCTGGCGCGATACAGCGCCTCCATAAATTCGTCCTTCTTCCGCGCCGCTTTCTCGTTTCTGCGTTCGCCGTCCGCCATGATGCGATAGCGAAGCGCCTCCTCCATGGCCGCAAAGGCGTTTTCCGTATAGATCATGCAGCTTCCCCCTTCCCCGTTCGCTCTATTGGCTGCACCGCCAGTATGCTATAGATAGTATCGGCAAATTGGGTGCCGGAATTTAGCCACGGCGGGAGCAAAAACGCAGATCCAGCCATATTGTCCAAAGCGATGCGACAGGGCGTAGTTGAATGGTCGGAAAATATGCAAATACCCGCCTCCCCTCCCCCTCCGTATTGCGGAACCGCCCCCCTCCATGGTATAATCATCCAAGGGATTTAAGGCGAAACGCGCCTTGATGGAGGCCCTGTTGAAAAAAAACCGCCGCAAAACCAGCCTGTGTTTCTTCCTCTTTGCGTTTGCGCTGTGCCTGAATGCGGGCTGCGCCCAAGGCAAGGCCGTGGAGGCTGCGCCCGAAAAAAGCGCGCCGGAGGCAAGCGCGGCAATCGCCTACGATCCGGCTGCGATCCGCATGCCGGAGGCAGCGGGCAGGGTTGTGATGGAAAAAAACGGCGCGTACATGGACGCGTCCAACGCCGCGGAGGGCTATGTGATGGTGCGCTGCGACGCGGGCGGCAAGCTCCATAAGGTCGGCGTATCCACGGACGACGCCGCCTATTATTATACACTGCCCAAGGACGGCGGCTTTATCGTGTGCCCCTTGCAAATGGGGGACGGCAGCTATACCGTGCAGGTCTACGAGCAGGTGGCGGGTACGCAATACAGCCCGCTTAGCAAATGGGCGCTGGATGTGAAGCTGTCGGACGGGACGCTCCCTTATCTTTATCCCAATCAATTTGTGGATTATCGCGCGACGGACGAGACGGTGCGCGTTTCCTTTACGCAGTGCGCGGGGGTGGCGTCCGACCGCGCCAAGGCGGAAAAGCTCTACAGCTTCGTCGCCGGCGAGATCGCCTACGATTACGACAAGGCGAAAACGGTGCAGGACGGGTATCTGCCCGCGCCGGACAGGACGCTACAGGAAAAAAAGGGCATTTGCTTTGATTATGCGGCGCTGCTCGCCGCGATGCTGCGGGTGCAAAACATCCCCGCGCGCCTCCAAATGGGCGAGCTTTCGCCGGACGGGATCTATCACGCGTGGAATCTCGTGTGCATAGACGACCTATGGTATCTGATGGACGCGACGCTGGACGGGCAGGGCTATAAGGACGAAAACTACACCGCCGTGAAGAATTATTAACGAAAAGGCAGGAAAACGCGATGGCAAACACGACAAAGACCGCTTCGCTGCCCCCTATCGAGGTGGCGTTGTTCTGCGATCAGGCGGCTATGCTGCTTTCGGCGGGCATCCCGCTAAGCGACGGCATGGAAACGCTGTGCGCGAACTATGACGAAGGGCCCTTCGCGGCGGCGTTTGACGGCGTTGCCAAGCGCGTCAAGGTCTCCAAGCTGCACTCTGCTTTAAGCGCCTCCGGCATATTCCCCGCCTACATGACGAGCATGGTGCGCATAGGCGAGCGCACGGGACGGCTGGAGGAGGTGCTGCGCATGCTCTCCCGCTACTATAGCTGGGAGGCCGAGATCAACACGGCCGTCAAAAACGCGGTGCTCTACCCTGCCATCCTCATATTGATGCTGGCCGCCGTCGTGGGCGTTCTGATCGTGACCGTGCTGCCCGTGTTCGATCGCGTGTATGCGGGCTTAGGCATGTCTGCGTCCTACGCAAACACGGGGACGGCGGCGGGACGCGTGACGTTGTGTGTAATCGCGCTCATACTCGTTTGCGTGATCGTCATACTGTTGCTTTTGCGCACCGACGCGCGCGAACGCGTTCTCTCTTTTCTCTCAAAGCTGTTCCTGCCGCTGGGGAAAGCCGTGCGCAGGCTTGCCGCCGCCCGCTTTTCCTCCGCCATCGCCATTATGCTAAAGGGCGGCTATGATATCGACGAGGCGCTGCGGCTCGCGGCGGACGTGGCGCCCGACGCGCAGGCCCGCGCCGCCACACAAGCCTGCCGTGAAGCCATGCAGCAGGGCGCGAGCTTCTCCGCCGCCGCAGCCGGGCTTGGCTTCTTCGATCCCCTTCATAACAAGATGCTGGTGGTGGGCGAAGCTTCAGGGCAGCTTGACACTGCCATGGAAAAGCTCTCCGTCATCTATCAAGAGGAAGCGGATCAGGGCATCTACTATCTTGTTTCCTTGATCGAGCCGCTGCTGGTAGCACTCTTGTCCATCGTCATCGGCGGCATACTGCTCTCGGTCATGCTGCCCATGCTCAACGTCCTATCCGCCATGCTGTAGGAAGGAGAACGCCATGCGCACACGGCAACACGCAAAACGGCGTTGGGGGCTTGCGCTCTCCGTGCTTTTGTGCTGCGCTGCGGTCGTCTTCGCCCTCGCCTCCGTGGGAAGGCTGGATCAGAGCGCGACAGAGGAGCAGATGGCGCAGCTCAAGCGCGACATACTCCACGCCGCCGTCACCTGCTACGCCATCGAAGGCCGGTATCCGCCCACGCTTGGCTATCTTTGCGACAGCTACGGCGTGCGCGTGGACAACAGCCGCTTCATCGTCACCTATGACGTGATGGGCGGCAACATCATGCCCACCGTGGCTGTATTGAGGAGGGGCGTATGGAAGTAAAGCGTTCGCAGCCCTTTTCCGGCCGCGTGCGGGGCCTGTTCACGTTTGCGCTGCTGTGCGTGTACGCTCTGACCGCATGCCTGCTGCTGCTTGCGGGCCTACAGGTATATCGCAGCGTAAAGGCGAACGCCAACGCCAACTATGACGGGCGCACGGCGCTTGCCTATATCACGGGCAAGCTTAGAGGCGGCGCGCTGCCCACAGGCGATAACGCGGACGTGCTCACGCTTACCCAAAGCATAGAGGGTACTTTCTACAACACCTATATCTACTGTCAAAACGGACAGCTTTGCGAGTATTTTGCAAGCGCCGAACGCGCTTTTGACCCCACACTTGGCGAATCCATTGCAAGCGTAGCCTCCCTTCGCGTAACGCGAGAGGACGTGTTGACGCATATCGCGATCACGGACAGCGCGGGCCGGACGTATACCGCCTGCTACCGTGCGCGCGGGGAGGTGCGGCCATGAAACGACGCGTAGGCATAAGCCCGGTGCTGGTGGAGATGGTGTTTGTACTCCTGTTCTTCGCGCTTTCCGCGACCGTCGTGGTGCAATTGCTGTTCGCGGCGGTATCCATGAGCCGAAAGAGCCGCGATCAAAGCGCGGCGCTCGCCGCCGCCACCGTCGCCATGGAAACGCTGCTTGCGGACCCCGCCGCACTCGCTAAAGGCGACGCGCACATCCAAAGCGGTGATTATACCGTTGACGCGCGGATCGCCTCCATCGAACAGGGCGGCGGCGTCTATTACAGCGTCGATTGTAAGGCAATGAAAGACGAAGAAATGATACTTTCCCTGCAAGGAGGCCGTTTCGTCGGCCCTGAGGTGACGCCATGAGCAACCGTTTACCCTCCAACGCCGGCGTGGGCGTGGCGTCCATTCTGCTGATCGTCGTGATGCTTTGCATGACGGTGTTCGCAGCACTCTCTTTGCTCACGGCGAAAAACGACGGCACGCTCACCGAAAAGACCGTTGCCTATACCCGCGCCTACTATCAGGCGGACGCGACGGCGCAGCGAATGATCGCGGACGTCGCCGCTGCCCTAGCCACAGGCGGCGCGCTGCCGGACGGCGTAACGCGAAACGGCGATACGCTCGCCTTCCTCGTACCCGTGAGCGAGACGGCGAACCTATGTGTCACGCTGACGGACACGGGCAGAGCGTATACCATTGACAGCTACGGCGTGCAGGGCGTAGAGGATGGACCCCTCGCGTACGACACGCTGACCCTTTGGCAATAAGAAAGGATGCAGAGCATGAGCAGCAACATAGACATACCCGATATCCGCACGATACTCAAGGCGGCCGTGGAAAACAAAAGCTCGGACGTGTTCGTCGTACCCGGCGCGCCCTTGACCCTCAAAACGGACGGGCTGGTGACGCCCGCGGACGGTCCCGCGCTGCGGCCCGACGAGACCTTTTTGCTGGTGCGCCAGATCTATGATATGGCGGAGCGCAGCATGGATGCACTCACACTTTCCGGCGACGATGATTTTTCGCTTTCCATGGCGCAGCTTGGCCGCTTTCGCTGCAACGCCTACAAGCAGCGCAATTCCTACGCGGTGGTGCTGCGCGTGATGAGCTTTGACATACCGGAGCCTGCACAGTTCCACATACCGCCCGAGATCATGCAGCTCGCGTCCTTTAGAAAGGGCCTTGTGCTGGTGACGGGCGCTGCGGGCAGCGGCAAATCCACAACGCTTGCGTGTTTGATCGACCGCATCAACAGCGAACGTCAGACGCACATCATCACCATCGAGGACCCCATCGAATTCATCTATAAGCATAAAAAGAGCATCGTCAGCCAGCGCGAGGTGGAGCACGACACCAAGGATTACCAGACAGCGCTGCGCGCGGCGCTCCGTCAGGCCCCTGGCGTGATACTCGTGGGCGAAATGCGGGATTACGAGACCATCCACACGGCGCTCACCGCAGCCGAGACGGGGCAGCTTGTGCTTGCGACGCTCCACACCATGGGCGCTGCCAAGACGATCGACCGCATCATCGACATATTCCCCGCCAACCAGCAGCAGCAGATCCGCATCCAGCTTTCCATGCTGCTGCGCGCAACGGTATCCCAGCAGCTGCTGCCCACACTGTATAACGACCTCTACCCCGCGTTTGAGATACTCGTGGTCAACAGCGCCGTGCAGAACATGATCCGCGAAAGCAAGACGCACCAGCTTGACAACGTCATGTCGGCGGGCAGCGCGCAGGGCATGCGCACCATGGACGGCGACATTGCCCGCCTGTTTGCCGAGGGCCGCATCAGCCGCGAAACAGCGCTGCTATACGCCGTCAATCCGGATATGCTCAGTCGACGGCTGTAAAACGGCTCCGCTTACACGATCTGCTCACGATTCTACCCAAATGCTGTTCATGTGTTGACAAGAATGGTTAGAATATGCTGCTTGGTATTAGCCAGACAACCAGTGGG
>JAUNJX010000011.1:16985-50802 GCA_030533005.1 Clostridia bacterium
AGAATGGTTAGAATGAGTAGAATATGGTTAGCATCATGGCATAGGGGGTGAAGCAATGGAGTTTCGGGAGAGTGAAACGCTGGAGCTTAAGGAAGCTGTTGTAGAAGATATGAAAAAGGAGATCATCGCCTTTGCCAACGGCGCCGGTGGAAAGCTTTATATCGGTGTTGACGACGATGGTCACGTCGTTGGCGTGGATGACCCCGATGCGGTCATGTTGCAGATCAGCAACATGGTGCGCGACGCCATCAAGCCGGACATCATGATGTTTGTAGGATACAACGTAGTGGAGGCGGACAAAAAGCAGATCGTTGCCGTCGATGTGCAGCGCGGCACGGATCGCCCGTACTATCTTGCCAAAAAGGGACTGCGCCCTGAGGGCGTCTACGTCCGGCAGGGCACTTCCTCCGTTCCTTCGACGGACACAGCGATCCGCCGCATGATCAAGGAGACGGACGGCGATAGCTTTGAGTGCATGCGCTCGTTGGAGCAATCCCTAACCTTTCGATCTGCCAAAGAAGAATTTGCGCGACGCAAGGTAACGTTTGGCGAAACGCAGATGAAAACGCTGCGCATACTGAACGCGGATGGCATTTATACCAATTTGGGGCTTTTATTGTCGGATCAATGCACGCATACGATAAAGGCCGCCGTATTTGAGGGATCCGATCAAAGCATTTTTAAGGATCGGCGGGAGTTCTCCGGCTCGCTGCTTCGGCAGCTCAACCTCGTTTACGATTATATTGACATACACAATCAAACGCGCTCGACCTTTGAAAAGCTTTTGCGCATCGACAGCCGGGACTACCCGGAGGTCGCCGTTCGCGAAGCGCTTCTCAATGCGTTGGCACATCGGGATTACGCGTTTAGCGCAAGCACGCTCATCAGCATCTATGATGATCGCATGGAGCTTGTTTCCATTGGGGGTCTCCCCGTCGGCGTTTCCCTCGACGATGTGATGATGGGTTTGTCGGTTTGCCGTAATCCGGCGCTTGCAAATGTATTCTACCAGCTGGAGCTGATCGAGGTATACGGGACTGGCATGCGCAAGATCATGCAGGCCTATGTTGATTCCGAAAAACCGCCCGTCATAGAAACGACGGATAATGCCTTCAAGATCATTCTCCCCAACCTAAACGAAAGCAACGCGTCGGATCGAAGCCGCATGAGCTTGTATAAATCCAGCGCTATAGAGGCGCTGGTGCGGGATCGCGGTGCCGTCACGCGGCGCGATGTGGAAGAAGCCTTGCAGCTTGGGCAAAGCACATGTGGCCGCATCCTAAAACAAATGCTGGAAAACGGCGTGCTTGTGCAGGAGGGCCGCGGTAAGAGTACAAAATACCGGCTGCCTCGTTCTTAACATGATAATCCCCTTCGTGTTTTCAAAAATAAACAGGACACGGGAGTAAGTATGCGATACCTTCCTATTGAGAAAATCCACGACGACGCGGTGCTTGCCATGCCCGTATACAGTGGCAACGGCAGCATTCTTTTAAACGCCAACACCGTATTGAAGCGGTCATACCTAACTAAGCTCATGGGGCTTGGCTTCGCGGGACTGTATATCTATGATGAGATCTCCGAGGATATCACCGTGGAAGCCCTCGTTTCCGAGGAGCTGCGCATCGAGACCCTCAAGGCGCTAAGCTCGCTCAACATCGACACCTGCAGACTCATGGCGCATTCCATCGTGGATGAGTTGTTAAAAAAACCGCACGCCTCCATCGATATGGTGAACGTCGCGTCCTTCGATAATTATACCTACACCCATTCCTTGGACGTCGCGGTGCTTTCGGTCATGATAGGACTTGCAAGCGGACTTAATTACGACCAGCTCAAACGCCTTTCTGAGGGGGCGCTGCTCCACGATATCGGGAAGATGAATATAAGCCTCGATATCCTCAACAAAAACGGGCCGCTGACTGAGGAGGAGATGGCCGTCGTCCGGCTGCACCCTGCGGATGGCTACCAGATGATCAAGGGGGACAGCACCATCCCCGCGACCGTCAAGGAGGCTGTGCACGCGCATCACGAAAATGAGGACGGCAGCGGCTATCCCCGCGGCTTGATCGGGAATAAGATACCGAGCTTCGCCCGCATCATCCATGTCTGCGACGTTTACGACGCGCTGACCTCCAACCGCATTTACCGCAGGGCCATTAACCCCGCCGACGCGATGGAATACCTGATGTCCAACTGCTACACGATGTTCGCAGTAAAATATGTAAAAAAGCTCATGGAATATGTCACACCCTACCCCACGGGCATTACCGTGGAGCTTTCCGACGGCAGGCACGCCATCGTGGTCAGGCAGAACAACACGCATTATCTAAGGCCATGCGTCCGCCTTCTCGATACGCGCGAGGAAATCGACCTGATGAAGGTATTGAATCTTACCATCATACAGATCGTGATCTAAGGCAGGGCGGCTGCGCTGCCATGTCTTGGGGCATGAAAAGACGCCATCGTGCGCCGGTACGCTTTATGGCCGTGCACCGGCGTATTTTTGTGTAAAAAAAGCACGGCGAGCAGACAGCTTACCATTTTTCCTGTCTTATCCCGTCCATGCTCCGTGTCATACGCTGCTGCGGCCGCGTCTACTCCTCCTCCGCCGGCTGTAGGGTGCTGTCCATCAGCGAGATCAGCTCCTGCATGTTGCGAAACTGCTGTTCGCACCGCTCGCCGATCCACACAACATTGCCTTGCCACGCGCCGCCCGCTTTGCGGTTCACGCGTATCACGAAGGTCTCCTGCGCTTCATCCGTCTTTCTACATGCTTCCATTGTTTTTTGTTCCCCCTGCCAAGTGATCGTATGGTGAGATCGTTCAGATAAACACCGCCCGGCGGAAGCCAAGCGGAGAGGTTTCTTGCTTTTGCATCCTGTCGCTTTCTATTCTACAGGATGCGGGGTTACGCGAAGGGTTACGCAATGCCATGTTGCAGAACATTTTTGCAAAAAAGCGGTTGCTTTCGGCCTAAATCGCAGGCGTTGCGCCGTCGATCTTGCGCCACGTTTTCTTTTTGCCGGACATGGCGGTGGAGAGTATGAACTGCGGCGCATCCTTCCCCGCAAGCACCGTATAGACCACCTGCACGCCCTCCGGCATTTTTTGTGCCGCAAGCAGCTCGTCAAGGCGTTCTGTGATAAGATTCACGTTCTCCGGGCCTGTGCCCCAAAGCATCACCAGCATCTGGGCGCTGCTGTAGCGGGTATACATGTCGCTTTTGCGAAGCGTCCGCCCCAGGGCTAAGCTGATTTCCTGTATGGCGGGCGTGACGTGCTCGCGCTCCTCCAACGGACGGCGCTTTGCATCCGTCACGGTGCATAAAAGCAGGCAGGAGGGTATGCCGTCCCTGTCCATGATGCGCTTCAAAACATGATAGCTGTCCGCAAAGCCGGGATAGCTGCAATAATACGCGCCGCTCGACGGCGCATCGTTGAGCCTGTCGCTCACCTCCGTGCCGGAGGACAGCGGGAAGATCACCTTGTTGCTGATGGCGCGCGCACAGTCCATCAGCTGTTCGGACGGGTATACGCCCATCTCGTCAAAGAGCATGCTCGCGACCGCCTCATATTCGTCCAGCGCCTGCTTATAACGGCCTAGGGCGATCAGCGCGTTGAGCCGCTCGATATACCATTCCTCCTCAAAGGGGAAATAGACGGATACGCGCTTGCACAGCACGCATATGGCCTCGTGATCCCGCCGCCGGTTATAGTATTTGACGAGCCATCGCGCAGCATTGGCATAATCGTCCACAAGCTCGGCGTTGACGAACACCACCCACGGCTGCTCCGAGCTTAGCGGCAAAAATTCGCCGCCATAAAGCTCGCAGGCTTTGGCAAAAAAGGCCGCACGCTCTTTCTCGCTTTCCGCCCCGTCCGCAGCCTCAATGACGGCCCGAAACTGATCCGTATCCGTTTCCACTTCCACCGCGTCGCCAAAGCGGTACAGGCCGTCCTTGACGACGACGTAATCGCCTTCGGGCAGACCGCATTGCAGCAGCTTCCGGCGCAGGCGGAACACCAGCGCCTTAAAGCTGTTGGCCGCATCCGCATCCTCGTTTTGATAGAGGTTGGCAATGATCTTTTCGCGGGGCACGCCCGTCCGATTGAAATACAGGAGGGTCGCCAACAGCTGTCGCGCCTTGGAGGACATTTCCTTGGCAAGACCCATGACTTGTTTTCCATATGTCAATGAAAAGCCCGACATAAAGCGCACCTGCAGTACTTGCTGTTCCTTCTCCATAGATTCCCTTCCTGTTTTTTCTTAGTATAGCATATTTTTATGGATCGTACATGCCCCGCACGCATTTTCTCGGGCTGCGACAGCGCGTGCGATCCCGTTATATGTGTATGTGCGTATATGTATGTGTGTTCGTTTCGCGATGCGGCAAGGGGCGCGACCTTCGCCACGCCCCTTGCCGCATCGTTCTATCGTGCGGGCTGTATGGCGGAAATGCCCTCCCAGAGCTTGTTAACCTCGTCCACACAGTGGAATACAAAGCGCCCACGTTATCCATATCGATGGAAAGCGCCGTGGCAAACGGCCCCATACGGTTCCAATCCGCGTTTTCATAGCAAAGAGCGAACTGATACAGCGCGCCGGGCAGCCCGGTTCCCTCAAGCAGCGCTTTTCGGATCGCATCCGACACGTCCACATCGGAAAGCACTTGCGCAAGGGTTTTTCTATTTCCCTTCCCATCGCCGCCGTGACAGGGCGGCTTAGCGATCCTTATACATTTTGTCGTAATACGCCATGTACGCGCCGGAAACGACGTCCTCCGTCCACGTCTGATTGTCAAGATACCATTGGATCGTTTCCTTCATGCCATCTTCAAAGGTATAGCGGGGCGACCAGCCAAGCTGTGTGGTGATCTTGGTGTTGTCGATGGCGTAGCGGCGGTCATGGCCGGGACGGTCCTTCACATAGGTGATGAGGCTTTCCGGCTTCTTGAGCGTTTCCAGTATCAGCTTGACGATCTCGATATTGGCCTTTTCGTTGTTGCCGCCGATGTTGTAGATCTCGCCGTTCACGCCGTGATGCAGCACCGTATCGATGGCGGCGCAGTGGTCGTATACATGCAGCCAGTCGCGTATCTGCATGCCGTCGCCATAGACGGGCAGCGGCTTATCATGCAGGCAGTTGTTGATCATCAGCGGGATGAGCTTTTCCGGGAACTGATACGGCCCGTAATTGTTTGAGCAGCGCGTGATGTTCACGGGCATGCCGAAGGTCTCGTGATAGGCGCGCACGATCATATCCGCGCTGGCCTTCGCCGCCGAATACGGGCTGTTGGGCGAAAGCGGCGTGGTCTCCTTGAACACGCCTTCCTTGCCAAGCGCCCCGTACACCTCGTCGGTGGACACCTGCTGGAACTTGACGCCCTGCTTAAACTCTCTGGAATATTTATCTTCGGGATGCAGCTTCCAATGCTGCTTCGCCGTATCCAGCAGCACCTGCGTGCCGATGATGTTGGTGGTGAGGAACACCTCGGGATCATCTATGCTGCGATCGACATGGCTTTCCGCCGCGAAATTGACCACCATATCCGGCTGGTATCGGGAGAATATCTCCGCGATGCGCGCCCTGTCGCGTATGTCCGCCTTTTCAAAGGCATAGCGCGCGTCGCCCTCGATCTGTTTCAGGTTGGCCGGGTTGCCCGCGTAGGTCAGCGCGTCCACGTTGACGATGCGGTAATCCGGATATTTTTCCAGCATATAGCGAACGAAGTTGCTGCCGATAAAGCCCGCACCGCCCGTTACCAGTATGGTCTTGTTCATTTTTGATCCTCCTGTGCAAGGGAAAGCAGATATTGTCCGTATTCCGTCATTTTCATGCGCTCGCCAAGGGCTTTGAGCTGCGCGGTTGTGATGAATTTCCTGCGCCACGCGATCTCCTCGATGCAGGAGATATAGAAGCCCTGCCGTGACTGCACCGCCTCAACATATTCGGCGGCCTTGAGCATGCCCTCGGGCGAGCCCGTGTCCAGCCACGCCATGCCGCGGCCCAAAAGCTCCACATGCAACGCGCCCATTTCCAGATACGCGTTGTTCACCGAGGTGATCTCGATCTCCCCACGCGCGGAGGGCTTAACGTTCTTGGCGATCTCCACCACGCGGTTATCATAAAAATACAGGCCGGGGACGGCATAGTTGGTCTTGGGCACGGCGGGCTTTTCTTCGATCGAGAGCACCTTGCCCGTTTCGTCGAATTCCACCACGCCAAATTCCCGCGCGTCCTTGACGGGATAGCCGAAGATCGTCGCGCAGCCCTTGCGCGCGCGCGCACGGCGCAGCGTGTCCGTAAGCTGCTGCCCGTAAAACACGTTATCGCCAAGGATCAGGCACACATCGTCGCCGCCGATAAAATCCTCGCCCAATATGAACGCGTCGGCTAAACCCCTGGGCTTGTCCTGTACCTTGTAGGCAAAGCGCATCCCCAGCTCCTCCCCCGTGCCCAGCAGACGCTGGTACACCGGCGTATCCTCCGGGGTGGAGATGATGAGCACCTCATGGATATCCGCAAGCATCAGCACGGACAGCGGATAATAGATCAGCGGTTTGTCATAGATGGGTAAAAGCTGTTTGGAGACCGCCCTTGTCATGGGATACAGACGCGTGCCTTTCCCTCCGGCAAGTATGATGCCTTTCATAGCAGACCGAACCCCCCTTTTATGTTGTAGTTGATGGGATAGATACGATAAAACGGCCGGATCGGGCCGTTATGCTGTCGTTTTTTCTCCGCCCACGATCTCTCGCACGGTGTACTGGGGCATATCGCTGATGGTCATGTAGATGCGGCCTATGTATTCGCCGATCAAGCCCAAAATCAGCATGATAATGCCGCCGATCAGCAGCAGCAGCGTCATCATGGAGGTGTAGCCTGCGGCGACCTCCGGATGGATCAGCTTGCGGATGACCAGTATGAAGCCCCATATAAAGCCTATGCCCGCGCAGATCGCGCCCATCACGGACGCCGCGCGCAGCGGCACGATGGAAAAGCTTGTAAAGGAGGTGAGCCAAAGGGCGATCAGCTTTTTGAAGGTATAGCCCGATTCGCCCTCAAGCCTGTCGTTATGCGGCATTTCCACATTGACGAAACGGGTGGTAACGTGCATCAGATATGCCCCGATGGACGCAAACGGGCTTCGATAGTCCTTTGCGGCCTCGATGGCGACCTTGCTCCACGCCGTAAAGGAGGAGTAGCTGATCCCCTTGGGACAGGTCCCCGTCCACTCGGCAAGGGTGCGGTGGCCCCAGCTGGTGACGCGCTTGAAAAGCGAATGCTTCTTGTGCGGGAATTTGGCGATGGCCACATCGTAGCCTTCCTGCAGCTTGTCCAGCAGCATGAAAATGCCCGCCGCCGGATGCTGCCCGTCATCGTCCATAAACACCGCCATATCGCCCTGTATCTGGGCATACGCGGCGCACAGCGCCAGGTTCTGCCCGTAATTGCGGGATAGATCCACGCCCTTTATGTGCGCGTTCTGCGCGCACAGCGCACGGATCACACGGAACGTATCGTCCGGCGAACCGTCGTTGACGAGTATCAGCTCATATTCATATGCAGGATGCAGCGCAAATTCGCGCACGATCCCCTCCACCACCGCCGGAAGCGTTTTCTCCGAACGGTAGCAGGGGATGCAAACCGAGATCAGCATACCAAATTCCTCCAGCCTACAGCGGCATGTTGCCGTGTTTTTTCGGCGGACGCTGCACCTTTTTGTTTTTGAGCATGCGCAGCGCCCCTGCAAGCCGTGCCCGCGTTTCCTCGGGGTGGATCACCTCGTCCACAAAGCCCCGGGCCGCTGCCACATAGGGGTTCATAAAGGTCTGTTCGTATTCCGCGATCAGACGGGCGCGTTCCGCCTCGGGGTCCGCCGCCTCCTGTATCTGCTTGCGGAAGATGATATTGACAGCGCCCGCAGCGCCCATCACCGCGATCTGCGCGATAGGCCATGCGTACACCACATCCGCGCTCATGCTTTTGCCGTTCATGGCGCCAAAGCCGCCGCCGTAAGCCTTACGCAGGATCAGGCAGATCTTGGGTACCGTCGCTTCAGAGAAGGCGTAGGGCATCTTCGCGCCGTGGCGAATGGCGCCCGCGTATTCCTGCTCCTTGCCCGGCAAAAAGCCCGGCACGTCCACCAGCGTGATGAGCGGTATGTTGAAGCAGTCGCAGAAGCGAATGAAGCGCGCCGCCTTGTCCGCGGCATGATAATCCAAGGAACCGCCAAGATAGCGCGGCTGGTTGGCAACGACGCCTACGGTGTCTCCGTCCATGCGGGCAAGCCCCACCACGATATTCATGGCAAAGTCCTTATGCACCTCAAAAAAGCTCCGTTTGTCTACAAACGCGCCGATCACTGCCCGTACGTCATACCCCAGCCGATGGTTCTCCACCACCACCTCGGGCAATCCCCGGCAAAGATCCATGGGCTTGCCCGGCACGTTCGCGGGCGCTTGCTCACAGCTTTGGGGCAGATACGTCAAAAGCCGCTTCACGCCGGAAAGGCAGCTTTCATCATCGGGATACACGAAGTGCGCCACGCCGCTTTTGGAAGCATGCACGGCCGCGCCGCCCAGCGCCTCCACCGTGACGTCCTCGCCCGTGACCGATTTGATGACCTGCGGCCCCGTCAGATACATCTGGCTGGTCTTATCCACCATAAAGATGAAATCGCAGATGGCGGGCGAATAGCTCGCGCCGCCCGCGCACGGCCCCATGATCGCCACGATCTGCGGAATCAGGCCGGAGGCCAGCGTGTTGAGTGCAAACAGCTTGCTAAAGCCCGCCAAAGAGGCGATGCCTTCCTGTATCCTCGCGCCGCCGCTGTCGTTGAGCATGATAAAGGGCGCGCGCGCGTCGATGGCCATTTGCAGCGCGTCGCAGATCTTATAGGCATATTCCTCGCCGCCCGCGCCGCCGCTGACGGTAAAATCCTGCGAGGACGCGAAAACGAGCCGGCCGCCGATCTCTCCGTAGCCGGTCACTACACCGTCCCCGGGGACGCGCTTTTTTTCCATGCCGAAATCCATGCAGCGACTTTCGATCCACGCCCCCATCTCCTGAAAGGTGCCCGGATCAAACAGAAAAGCAAGGCGCTCCCTTGCGGTGAGCTTGCCCTGTGCATGCTGCTTCTCTATGCGCGCTTCGCCGCCGCCCATGCGGGCGGCGGTGCGCTTTGCTTCAATTTTATCGATCGCGTCTTGCTGCCACATGTTAATCCATGGCCGTGAGAATATCCTGCACGGTGACATACGCGCGCACGTCCGCGCCCGTGACCTGCTTGTCACATTCGTCACTCATCATCACAATCAGGGAGAGTCTGGCCAAAGAATCCCATTCGTCCAGATCGGCCAAAACGGTCGCGGGGGTCAGCGTACCCTCGTCCACATCCAGCATGTCCTCCAAAAGCGCGATTTTCTTTTCCTGCGTCATGTTTGTTCCTCCGTTACTTCAATATTATACTATGGTATTTATGCCAAATATCCGCCGTCGACCACCATGATGGCGCCGGTGATGAACTGCGCCGCGTCGCTTAAAAGGAAGGCGGCAGCGTCGGCGATATATTCGGGTTTCCCCTCGCCCAAAGGCTGGTTTTCCGCAAAAAAGCTGTGTACATGCTCCTCGCCGAAATTTTCCAGCGTCGTGCCGATCATGCGGGTGCCGCCTATAAAGGCCGTAACGATCGCGTTGACGCGTATTTTCTTGGGCGCAAGCTCCTTGGCGGCACAGCGCACGGCGCTGTTCATGGCGGCCTTGCCTGCCGAAAGGGTCAGAAGGCACTTTTCGCCCTTCATGCTGCTATCCGAGCTCATGGCGACAAAGCTCGCGCCGCTGTTGCAGCTCTTGCTCTTGCTCACGCAGCGCAGCATCTCCACAAAAGCGAAGTAGTTAATCTGCATGCTTTCGCGCACCGCCGCAGGCTTGCAAACGGCCAAGGGCGCGCGCAGGCAATCCCCCGCGCAATACATCATGCCGTCCAGCTTGCCGCGCGCGGCAACGATCTCTTTAATAAGGGCTTCAATGCCTTCCACATCGGAAAGATCATAGCAGAAGAAAGCATGCTCCCCGCCCTGCATACACGCAAGCGTCTCCTTGAGCCGCTCCTCGCTGCGCGCCAAGAGCGTGACCCGCGCGCCCAGCGCATCCAAACGCAGCGCCACCGCGCGGCCAATGCCGCTCGAGGCGCCGGTGACGAGAATATGCTTGCCCGCAAGGGAATATCGTTGATCCATAACGCCCGCTTTCCGCGCAAAAGCGCCTGTTGTCATATGTGTTTGTATTATAGCAGATAGGCGCCTCTTTTGCAAGAAACACAGCGCCTTACCCGATCGCATGATAAAAGAATTGAATTCATCTGAAAAATAAGGTAAAATTTTAATGTTAGGCAATTTTCGATCATTCTTAGCGGCCCCGCGGAGATCCGCGTGCCGACGGAAAGGTAGTTTCATGGATAGAAAACGCTTACGCTTCATGCTGGCGCTGCTTTTTTGCACGCTTATCCTTTTTTGCGCGCTTCCCGCGCTGGCGCAGGACGAGCCTTCCTTTTCCGGGGACGGTACCCGGGAGCACCCTTATCTGATCGACAGCGCGGACGCGCTGATCGCCCTGCGGGACGCCGTCAACGGCGGCGCGCGCTTTAACGGCAGCCATTTTTTACAGACCGCAGATCTGGATATGTCCGGCGTTGTATGGACGCCCATCGGCGTATGCGACGGGGAGAGCTTCTTTGCCGGCGTCTATGACGGCGGCGGGCATGCCATCCGCGAGCTTCATTGCGATAAGGCGGACGGCAGCGCCCTTTTTGGCGTGCTGGGCGGCAGCATTCGCAACCTCGGCATCGAAAGCAGCACCTTTACGGGCGGGTCCTGCGCCTCCTTCGCGTGCGAGGCCGCCTACGACGCGGCGAGCATCGTCAACTGCTACAGCCGCGCCTCCCTCGCGGGCACGCGCATGGGCGGCGTCGCGGGGGATTTTTCCGGCAGCATCATCGGCTGCTGGAGCGACTGCACCTTCTTTGGCGACAGCTTTGGCGGCGTAGCCTACGCCTGCCCCCGCATGATCGGGTGCTACACCACGGCGAACGCCCTCGACGGGGCGGACATCCGGCGCAGCGCGGCCCTGCTCGACAGGGAAACGCTGGATTCCCCCGCTTTTGTCAAGGCGCTCAACGAGGATCTCGATATCTATGCGCTTGCCGCGTCCGTGTCGCCCTCCGCGCTGCGCCTTTGGCAGCAGACAGCCGCGGGCGCCGCGCTTTCCTCGACGCCCGCAGCCAACGCGGCGCTGTTTACCGGCAGCGGCACAGCGCTCGACCCCTATCGCATCCATACGCCCGCTGACCTCCTTTCGCTCTCGCATGCCGTCAACATGGGCCTCGCTTTTCGCGACACGCACCTGCGGCAAGAGGCGGATATCGATCTATCGGGCACAGAATGGCAGCCCATCGGCAGCTTAGCTGAAAACTGCTACTTCTTTGGCACCTATGACGGCGGCGGCCACACCATCCGCAATATCAACTGCACGGATGACGACAGCTGCGGCTTTTTCGGCATGTTGGGCGGCACGGTCATGAATCTTGGCATCGAAAGCGGCAGCCTTTCGGGCAGCAACTACTGCGGCGGTATCGCGGGCATTTCCGGCGACGCGAACGCGCGCATCCTCAACTGCTACAGCCACGCTTCGGTATCCGGCAACATGGCCGGCGGCATCGCAGGCATGTTTGCCGGCCGCATCGCCAACTGCTATTCTACCGCGATCCCGCAAGGACATACCACGGGCGGCATCGTCGCGATGGGAAACATCCTGTATGCCTGCTATACCCCGACGGACAGGATCGTGGATAAAGCGTATACGGCCGTTTGCTTTGCCTGCCGCACCGACATACGCCCTTCCGCGTTTTCAGACCTTGTCGGCGACTGCAACCGCAGCGTTCCCGTGATGACCTTCCTCGAGGATCTGGAGGACGAACCGCTGCATCTTTGGAAAGCGGAGGGCGGCCGTTTGCGCCTGAGCGACAAAAGGGCGAGCTGCACAAAGCTTCGCGGCAAGGGGACCGAGGAAAATCCCTTTTTATTGGAAACAGCCGACGAATTGGCCTTTTTTAGAGATATCGTCAACGCCGGCCACGCCTTTTACGGCGAATATATCCTGCAGGAAGCGGACATCGACCTGCGCAGCGAACCATGGACGCCCATCGGCATAGGCAAGGGCGCCTGCTTTTACGGCACCTATGACGGCGGCGGCCACGCGATCGACAACCTTTTGTGCGAGGGCTATGAGGCCAGCGGCTTCTTTAGCGAGCTGGGCGGCACCGTGATGAATCTGGGGATCCGCAGCGGCAGCGTCTCGGGCGAGCGCAGCGGCGCCATCGCCTGCACGGCCGGAAAGCCGCTGGGCGTTGCGCCCATGATCCTCAACTGTTATAACCGGGCCTCCGTCAGCGGCGAGTATGCGGGCGGCATCGCCTGTAGCTTTGCAGGCCGCATCGCGGGCTGCTACAGCGACTGCACGCTCAACGCCACGCGGGGCTTTGGCGGCATCTGCGCCTACGACGCCGAGGAGATCGCGTATTGCTGCAGCACGGCCGGCATCGCGCCCCCCTCCATGGCGGGCGTCGCCAAGTCCGTCTATACGCTGGACGAAGCCACGCAGGGCGGGCAGATCCTGCGCCTGTTAAACGGCAGCGTCGTCCACTCCGCGCAGCGCGCAAAGGTCAGCCCGGACACGTTTTGCGCGTGGACGCTGCAGGACGGCGAGGTCACCTTGAGCGAAACGTCCTTCCATTCCACGCCCTCCAGCCTCCTCGGCCTTGCGCTGCTTCATAAGGGCAGCGTGGTCAAGCTGGGCGCGCTGTTTGCGATGCTCCTGCTCTGCCTTGCAGCGCTGCTGCTCTACTGCCGCATCGTCAGATCGCGCGGCGGTACGCCTTTTTCACGCCTGCGCAAGGACGCGCGCGCCCTTATCGACGCCATGTACGCAAAATACGGCAAGCTCCCCTTCTGGCTTTATTTGGGCCTCTGCCTTGCCTGCGCGGGCTTTACCCTGTGGCTGCTTTTCAAGCTGGAAACGCCGCCGCGCGAGATACTTGCCTTCGCCGCGTTCCTGCTCGTTTATCTGCTGCTGCCCGGCTATGTGCTTGCACGCAAGCTGCACGCGCTGGATTACGGCGCCGCCTTCTATGCGTTCTGCGGTCTGGGCGGCATGGTGATACTGGTCGCGTCGTATCTTTTGAGCAGCCTCGTCCGTTCCCCCATCCCCTTCTATGCGCTCCCGCCCTGCGCGGCGCTCGCCTCCCTGTTCCTCATGTGGCGGGACAACAGGCGGGGCAGGCTGCACCTGCGCGCGCTGCGCCCCGATCTTCGTACGCTGTGCATCGTTGCTTTCTTTACGACCCTCTCCTTTGCCATACGCGCCATTGACGGCGCTTCTCCGGCATTGTCGGGCTCCGTCACCATGTTTGCCGATTCCGTCTTTATTGCGGAAAATTCAGCCGCGTTGATCAACGGCCTGCCTGCCGTGCGCTTCGACCTGCCGGATTATCCCTTCCGTTACCACCTGCTTTCCAATCTCCTGCAGGCCTGCGCGATCCGCTTGACGAACATATCGGCCGTGGACGTTTATATGAAGTTCTGGTCGTTCTGTTATCTGCCGTTGAGCATCTGCACGCTCTACACCCTTTGCCGCGAATACCTGGGCGAGGGCAGGAAGGCATGGCTGTGTACGCTTTTCGCCCTGTGCGGCGCGCACTTGAGCTTCGGCCTGTTCTATATCCTCTCCGGCACCAACATGGTGCACCAGCACCTCGATATGCGCATGAGCAACGTTTGGGTATATCTGATGTTTTTCCCCAACGGCACCGATCTCGCCATCCCGACGATATTGGGGACGGGTCTGGTCGCCCTGCAAGCCTATCGAAAGAAGTGCGGCATCGCATGCGCCGCCGCCGGCATGTTTTTGCTCTGCTTCCTCACCTCATCGGCCAAGCTCCCCTTCGGCCTTTGCGTGGTGGGCGCGCTGTGCGGCACGATGCTGCTCTCGCTTTGTCAGGGAAAGAAGCTCGCGGAATTGAAAACGCCGCTCCTGCTGACAATCGCAAGCATTGCAGCCCTCGCTTCCGCTTATTTCCTCTTTGTTTACGATCCCTCGCCGCTCAACAAAGCCAGCACGGCCGTGTTGGCCTTTGGCGACGAGCGCAATTCCGTTTGCGCGTCGGCCATCTTTAAGGTGGTGGGCGGATTCTTTGAAAAATTCGGCCTGTTTACGGGCGATACGGGGCGAACGGTACTCTCCCTGCTCCTTACGCCCGCCTATCTGTTCGCGCTGCTGCCGCTCTCGATGCCCGCCTTCCTTTTATGGGTGCGCGAACAGCTCAAAGCCTTCCACGCCATCTCCTTAGAGCACATGTTCCTCTGCGGCGTGGCGACCTGCGGGCTGCTTGCCAACGTCCTTTTGGCCTTTGACGGCATTTCCCAGCTCTATTTCTTCCTTGCGGCGGGATTGTTCGTACCCCTGCTGGGCTTTGGCTGGCTTTGGGAGCGTCTCCCCGCCATGAAAAACGGCTGGCGCGCCGTATGCGCGTTTCTGCTCGTCGCCAGCCTTTTCTTCCCCTTTGAGGATACCATGCAGCGCATCATGCAAAGCAAGGACGCCATGCGGGTCATCAACGCCCATAGCGACGCCGTGCCGGAACCCATGCGGGACGGCCTGACGGCCTATGAATACGAAGCGATGTGCTGGATCAGAGATAACACGCCGGAGGACGCGGTGCTCGCCATCGATCGCTTCTACCTGTGCGATCCGGAGTATGACGACGTCCCGCGCCCCGCGGAAAGCGAAAATGCCTGCTTCTTCTATTACGGCGCATATGCCCAGCGTCATCTGCTGCTGGGCGGCTGGAGCTATTCCTCGCAGGCGGAGACCATGTATGAGCGTACAACGGCGCGGCTGGAGGTGCTCGACGCGCTCTATGATCCCTCCACGCCTGACCGCGCGGCGATCATGCGGGAGTATGGCGCCTCCTATCTGGTGGTATCGCGCATCATCCATGAGGATATGTTCCGCTATAGCGACAGCCTTGCGCTGCTTTACGCCAACCGGGATATCGCCGTCTACGGCCTGCCGGAAGAGGCGTAGGGCAGGGTCAACGAACGATAAGAAGAAAGCTGAATGAGATAATGGAAAAACAAGCGACACAACGCCCCTCGTGGAAGCTGATCCTCGCCCTGCAAACGGCCATCATGGTCTATTCGTTAAGCGGCGTGCTCATCAAGCTGGCGGGGCAGCATCCCGTCCTGTCCGCGCCCTTTCTGCTGCTTTACGGCGCGTCCATGTTCGTCATCGCCCTGTATGCGCTGGTGTGGCAGCAGATCCTCAAGCGCCTGCCGCTTTCCACCGCCTATTCCAACAGCGCCGTGGGCGTGATCTGGAGCATCGTATGGGGCGCGCTCTTTTTTCGGGAGCCTATCGGCTGGAACATGATCCTGGGCGCACTGATCATCATAGCGGGGCTGTATCTGGTGGTGAGCGACAATGGATAAGATCATGCTTATACATATGCTCGTCATGCTCTTTGGCGTGTTCATATCCAGCTTTTCCCAGCTGCTGCTGAAAAAGGCCGCGCTGCATACCTATACGAAATGGTATCGCCAGTATTTGAACGTTTGGGTGGCGGGAGGCTATTTCATCATGTTCCTCTCCACCCTTTGCTCGCTGGTGGCCTATCGGGTCATCCCGCTGTCCACCGGCCCCATCTGGACGGCGGCGCAGCAGGTGTTCGTCGCGTCGCTAAGCTTCTTCTTTCTTGGGGAGAAGCCAAATAAGCGCAAGCTTTGCGGGCTTGCGCTTATACTGCTTGGCGTATTGGTCTTTATGCTTTGATCATTGTCCGGCCTGCTCTTTTTTCGCCGCTTCGCGGGTGAGCTTTTTTTCCAGCGCCTTCATCTTTTTGTCGCGGAAAAAGAGCTTGATCCTTTTCCAGAAAATGCCTACGACCGCGCCCAACGCAATAAACACGCCCGTCACGGCCTGGATCACATAGGATGTGGTGGCCGGATCAAGATAGGCATGGGTCGTGCCGGCAAAGAACAGGGTAAAAAGGGTGAAGAAATAAAGCGTTTTACTTAGCTTTTTCACGTACACTTTCAAGTACCTCCCGAACGCAACTGTGCTTTTGCCATTATATCACAGGTGTGCTTAAATCTCACGCAATTTGTAAAATATATGTGTACATTTCCCTAAGCTGCGCCGTATCCATCCGCACGGGGCTGTTCGCAAGACGCGTTTCGTTCACGGACTGCGCGATCTCCTCCAGCATTGCCGTCCGCACCGCAGGCAGCGGCGAAAAGCCCATCTGCGTTAGTAAGGATGCATAAACGTCGAGCGCCCCCAAACCGTCGTCCGCATGAAAGCATGCCGCCAAGGCGGCAAACGCGCGCTGCAGCGCGGCAGGGTCTGCGGCTTGCTCCCTGTGCTCCCACAAAAAGCGCCAGACCGGTGCAAGGCAAAGGGCGGCGGCATGCCCGTGGGCGATGTGAAAACAGGACGTCATCTTATAGCTCATGGCATGCGCGGCGGTGGTCTGCGCGAGGTTGATCGCGCGTCCCGCCCTGTTCGCGCCGCGCAAGATCTGCTGTGCGGCCGTTTCATCGCCTTCAAGATAAGCGCGGGCATGGGTAAGCAAAAGCGAAAGGCCCTCTTTTGCATATGCGGCGGCCTTTTCGTTTGCGTGGCGCGACCATATCGCCTCCACGCAGTGACATACCGCATCCATAAAGGCAGCCCGCTTTTGATAAGCCGGCAGCGTTTTAAGAAGCGTCGCGTCCAGCAGCGCATATTCGGGCAGAATACAGTCGTGCGTAACGGACTGCTTTTCGCCGTCCCGGTAGATCACGCTAAAACGCGTCGATTCCGCACCCGTGCCTGCCGTGGTCGGCACGGCGATATGGACAGCCGGCGCATATTGAAAGGGCTGCTCCAAATAATGCCCGTCCTGTTTTAGCACGGAAAAGAGCTTGATACACTTGGCCACGTCGATACAGCTGCCCCCGCCTACGGAAAGCAGCGCGTCGCAGCCCTCCCGCAAAAACAAGGCCGTGCCGGCGGCGGCCTCCTCGTATTTCGGGTTGGAGGTGAATGCGTCAAAGCGTACCGTCGGGATACCGGCGCGCGTAAGGACCGCCTGCACGCCCAGCTTGTCATACACGTTGGCGTCGCAGACCAGCATGACCTTTTTTGCCCGCACAGCACGCAGCACATCCGGCAGCATATGTATGCAGTGCAGCCCGTCCTGTACGCGTTGTTCGTCAAAGTCAAAGGCGCGTATCTCCTCCGACACGCGCGCAAGATCCTCCGGCGTATCGATCTCGTCCACATAATGCGCCTTATAGGAAAACGGCTGTAAGCAAAGCGACGGCAGTATGGTGTTGAACGCGTTTTCCGCGTAAACGCCTACTTCTCCGCGCTGCACAAAGTCGCCGATCCGATCCATCCATGCCTTGAAGGTCTGCCGGTCCAATTTGTAAAGCGGCTGAAATGCAAAGCAGTCCGCGTCAAAGATGTTGATGGAGATCTCCGTGATCTTTCCGTCTTGCAGGCGCGCCTTAAAATCCTTCTGCGGCAGCGCTTTTTCTGTGTGCACCGCGCCAAGGCAGGATGCGTCGGCTTTGCGCAAGGCTTCCAGATACGCCCTGTCAAAAACCAGATCGCCGTGCATAAGAAGGATATCGTCGTCCAGATACGCACGGGCAAGGTAAAGGGAATAGATGTAATTCGTTTGTGCAAACTGCGGGTTGTCAACGAACGTGACGTGCAGCGCGGCCAGGTCCGCGCCCGCCGCCTCCTCTTGCAGCTGCCACGCAAAAGGCCCCGTCGTCACCACGACCTGCTCCACGCCGCAGTCCTGCAAAAGGCGAAGCTGCCGGTGGAACACCGTCTCGCCGTTGCTAAGCCGCACCATGGATTTATGGCAGTCGCGGGTCAGCGCGCCCATACGGTGGCCGTAACCGGAATTGAGAATGACCGCTTTCACCGTTTATTCCTCCGGTATTAAAGTAAGGATCTGCTTAATGGGCATACATACGTCGTCCGCTTCCATGCACCTGCCCTTTTCCAAAATAAGGCGCGCCGTGCTCTGCATGGCGGGAAACGCGCTGCGGATCAGATGGTTCGCATAGATCACGATGTTGACCTTGCGCGCCGCCCATTCCTCCTCCGTCACCATGTTGAAAGTGGTGGGCACCACCACCAGCGGCGTCTGCGGATCGGTCAGGCGGAATTTTTCGCAGAATTCGAATATCTCATCCGGCGTTTTCTTTCTGGAATGGATCATGATACCGTTTGCGCCCGCGTCCACAAAGGCTCTGGCGCGATCGAGCGCGTCCTGCATGCCCTGCTCCAGTATCAAGCTCTCGATGCGTGCAATGATCATAAAGTCCGCCGTGGTACGCGCATGGCAGCCCGCGCGTATCTTTGCGGAGAAGCTCTCGATGCTCGCCTGCGTTTGCTTTGCCGCAGTGCCAAAGAGAGAATTGCGTTTCAAGCCTTCCTTATCCTCAATGATAACGGCGGATACGCCCATCCGCTCCAGCGATTTGACAAGGAACGGAAAATGCTCCAGCAGGCCGCCCGTATCGCCGTCGAGTATGATGGGCTTCGTGCTGACCTCCATGATCTGGCTGATGGTCTGAAAGCGCGAGGTATTGTCGATCAGCTCGATGTCAGGCTTGCCCTTGGCGGTGGAATCGCAGAGGCTGGACACCCACATGCCGTCAAACTGCACAAGCCTGTCGCCGCGCTGCGCCGTCGTCTTTTCCACGATCAGGCCGGTCAGCCCGTTATGCGCCTCCAATATAGAGATCGTCGGCTTCAGGCGCAGCAGCTGTTTGAGGCGTCCGCGCCGTACCTCCGGCATCGCCGCGATGTGGCGGGCGTTTTCCTCCAGCGTATCCAGGCTGACGTCGCGCGTATACGGAAATTCCACAAGCTCTCCGCCGTAGGTGGACAGCGTTTGGATCACCTTGGCGCGGATACCCTGCTGCGGCCCCTCGCGCCAGTCGTCGCCATGCACCACGATATCCGGCTTCAAGCTAAGCAGGTTTTCCTCATAGTCTACGCTTTCCTGCCGCACCACGTTGACCACGCCCTTGATGTTCGATACGATTTGACAGCGTTCGTCAAAGCAAAGTAGCGGATACCGCTTATACTTTGCCACGGCTTCATCCGTAAGCACGCCTATGGTCAGCTCACCCAGCGCCGCGGCCTGCGCGATCATCTTGATGTGTCCGTTGTGCAGGATATCCGTGCTCATGCACATATAAACGTTTTTCACTTTGTTTCCTCCCGCAAAAAGCGCATCAGCGCCATCTTGTTCTCTACAGGCGTGGTCGTGGGACGCCCAAGGTCGCTTCGCACTTCCAGATTCGTTTTGATCTCAACAAAGGACAGCCCCTGCGCCGCCCGCAGTGCCGCCCCGATCGAAGCCGCGTCAAAAGCCGTCGCCGCGCTGTCGTACCCGCAGGCACGCGCCGCAGCGGTCATATCCAAAGAAGGCGACACCGTGGGAATGCCGCCCACCGTTTCATGCGCGCCGTTATTGATGACGATATGCACAAGGTTCCCGCACCTTCTGCTGCCGCACACGGCAAGGCTGCCCATGTGCATCAGCATCGCGCCGTCGCCGTCAAGGCAGTAAACCTTCCTGTCCGGCTTTTGCATCGCGATCCCCAACGCGATCATCAGGCTGTGGCCCATGGAGCCAACGGTCAAAAAGTCTCGTTCATGCCCCTGCCCCCGGCGCTCCCGCAGCTCAAAGAGCTCCCTTGAGAGCTTACCCGTGGTGCTCACGAACACGCCGTCGGGCGCAGCCGCAGCCAGTATAGCCTCCAACGCCTGCTCGCGGGATAAGGGCGCGGCATTTTGATATTTGCGTTTGTTGGCATAGGTCAGCGCACCTTTTTTGACCACGAACGCGTAGCAAAGCCCGCGCGTGAGCCTGTCTTGCGCCGCCTGCACCATGCCGGCAAAGGTCTTTGCATCCGTATCCGGCTCCAATACGCTGTATTCGATCTGCAGGCAGTCGAGCAGCGGCAGCGTGATCTCTCCCTGAAACTTGTGCTGCGGTTCGTCCTTGACGCCCGGCTCGCCGCGCCAGCCGATCACAAACAGGACGGGTATGGCATACACGCGGTCGCTCAAGAGCGAACAAACGGGGTTTACAGCGTTGCCGACGCCGCTGTTTTGCATATAGACCAGCGCGGGCTTGCCGCTTGCAAGATAATGCCCCGCCGCCAGACCGACAGCCGCGCCTTCGTTGGCCGCAACGATGTGCTGTTCCGATATGCCGTGGCGATCCATCAAATAATCGCAGAAGGCTTTGAGCTGCGAATCCGGCACGCCCGTAAAAAAGTCCGTCCCCGCGCGCGTTATGCCCTCGTAAAAGGAAATGACGTCCATACTATTTTTTCTCCAACCTGTCTATGATGTATTTTGCGCCGACCTCGCCGCTGCTGCCGAAGTTCGCGATATAGGTCTCCCGAAGCTGCCGGATGGTCTGCGCGTACGCCTCGCCCGCCTCCATGAGTTCCCGTATGCTGCGGGCAAGGCCGTTCAATGCCATCGGGTCAAAGCGGACGCCGATCTTATCGCGCAGGGCGATCTCCAGCGGCTTTGCTTCGATCCGGTCGTATTCCGGATTGTTGATCTTTTGGGGCGTATCGATGAATACCACCGGCTTGTTGGTAACAAAGGCAAATTCATACGCCGTGCCCGACCAGTCGCTGATCACAACGTCGGAATCGTAAATGGAATCGCTGCTGGAAAAATCAAGCTCAAAGGAAAGATCGTCGCCGGCATAGGTCCGGTATCTGTCCACAATGGCCTGCATCCTTGCGCCATACCGCTTCACATATTCGGGATGCGGCCGCACGACCACCGCAAAGCCCTCTCCCAAAAGCTGCTCAAGCAGTCCGTCGATACAGGAATCCAAGATATTGTCCGCCTGCCAGGAGGGCGCTATGAGCACCTTTTTGCGCGCGCGCACGGTTTTCTCCATCGCCGCATAGTGCGCGTGGAGCTCCTCCAGCAGCGCATACCCGCACGCGATAAGGTTTTTGGGCGGCAGGCCGTAGAGCGCCTCCGTCTGACGTATCTCATCAAACTGGAAGTCACCCACGCAGAAGATGGTATCGTAGCAATCCAGCGCGCCCTTTCGCAGCACCATGGTGGTAGAAAGCGGATAATGGAACATATACACATATTCGGTATCCTTGCGTACATAGGAGCGCTTGATATACATCTGCTGCAAGTCCGGCATGGTCATGACCACCATGTCCGCGTCCATTTCCATAAACAGCACGATCAGTCTGTTGTCGTCAATATAATAGGGAATGAGGCGCGGCTCATCCTTTTGAAATACCGCGTCGTTGGGATCGCTCGTGACATAGTGGATCACCAGATCCGAATCCCGCAGCAGGTTTTCTATGACGCCCTTGAAATACTTATAAAAGCCGCTGCGTTCGGAATAGAATACCAGCCGCTTGTCCTTCGCGGCGCCGAAGCGCTTATAATCCGCCTTGGCGCGTGCGCGCTGCTCCCCGGTGGGCTTATTCTTCTTTTCCGCCGCATGGGTCTTTGCAAGCGCGGCCTTGCTTTCCTCCAGCGCCGCATAATCGATATATTTTTGGGGCGGCATGATGAAATTGACGATGTACATCACCAGTATCGCCGAAAGGTTGCTCATGATCCAATACAGTCCCGCGCCCGCTGGCACGATAAAGGCAAAATACAGGGAGAACAGCGTCAAAAAGATCGCCATGCCCCACTGCCCCCAAAAGCCCGCCTCGCGCTGAAGCACGTTCGCCTTGTTCTGCAAAAAGGAAAGCAAAAAAGCGCTCGCCGCGGAGAATACCGGCATCAGCCAGTAGACGTCGGCGGTGCGCAGGGTGGGCGTTTGAGAAAGATCCAGCCCGCAAAAGCCCAGATCCATGCTTTGAATGGCGGCAACGGCCTGCGACGCCCCCGCGCCAAGGCTGCTGAACGCCTGTGCATGCGCCGGATCGTTGACAAGGCGTATCACATTCATCTGCGCGCCCGCGCCAAGGTTGGGGTTGTTGAGTATGCGCGCGGCCTCCTCCGTAAAGGCGCCGATGAGCCCCGCGTCCAAGTGCAGCAGATGCTGCAGCGGATGATAGACCACGCTGATAAGCCCCAGTATGATGGGGATCTGGATCAGCGTAGGCACGATGCCCGCCAAGGGCTTATAGCCCGCCGCCTTGTAGAGCGCCATCTGCTCCTGGGCAAGCTTGTCCTTATCCCCCGCCATGCTGACCTCCAGCATATTGAGCTGCGGCTTGATCTTGATCATGCGGATGGAATTGCTCTGCACCCACAGGCTCAGGGGGAACAGGATCACCTTGGTCAAAAGGGTAAAAAGAATGATGGCAAGCCCGTAGTTGCCTATGAGCTGCCAGCACCAGCGCATAAGATAGCCCAGCGGCACGCCTATGACCGTATTGATAAGGTTAATCACGTTGTACGATCCTTCTCCTTCGGTTTCATTTCTTTCGCAGCAAGCGTCCCGGTGCGCAGAAGGCGCGTCGGGCGCACCTAGTGCACACCGGCATAAAAGCTGCCGTTCATACGCTCCAAGTGATCGTAGCTGTCGGGCTCTGTCGACAGCTCCCATGTGTCGCCGTAATCATAACCCTTCAAACAGGGCGCATGATTTTTATCCTCGTCCAGCATCCATATCCTGCGCCCCTGCGCGAAAGCGTCCTCGGGCAGGCTGGCATAGGTATCGCCAAACGCCGCCGTGCGGGCAGGGTCCACCGCATTGACCACCGTGGGTATGAACTGACTCTGCGACACGCGCTTAGCGGAGCGCAGCACGCTTTCGTGGCTCTCCCCCGCCTCCTTGACGAGCACGATGGTGCTCATGGCGTCCTTGGCCCAGTCCGTATCGTTATAGCCATGGTCCGCAAGGATGATGATGGTCGCGTCGTCGTATACGCCCAGCTCCCGCATTTGCTGCATATAGGTTTCAACGATATGGAGATAGCCCCGGCATTGCTCCGCGCGTTCCACCCCGTCGTTGTTCCATTTGCCGTCCGCCGTGAGAAAATAGCCCGGATGCGCCCCTTGGAAGTGATAGAGCTTGAAGCAGTTTTTCTCCTGCGTCGCACGCAGTCCGGCGACTTGCAGGTAATCCCGAAGGAATACAAAGCCCCCGTACTGGTTCCACGTCTCCACCGCCTCGCCCTGTTCGTCCACAACGTGCGAGATATCCGCAAAATCCTCCGGCGTGCACCAGACGTATTGCTTGAGCCCCAGCGGCAGATACCTGCAAAGCACCAGCCGCTCCATGCTTTTGAGCAAGGGCAGCGGCGCGGCCTTCTTATGGGTAGGCACGGCGTTATCCACCTTGCCCGCAAGCTGCGCGGCAGACAGCGCATAATAGCTGGGTTGCGCCGCATAGAGCTGCACATCATAGTTTTGTTCCTTGAGCGTTTGAAAAAAATCCGTCGCGCGCGGGGAATCCCACGCCTTTTGTATAAACTCCTGCCATGTGCCGGCGGGGTCGTAGTCTTCGCCCGTGAGAATGTGGATCATGGCGGGAAAGGTGCCGTAATAATCCGGCCCGCAGTTGGTGTAGTAAGTAAAATCATGGAAGTCAGCCAGCGTGTCGGGATATTTTTCCAGCGTTTCCTGCATGGCACGGTTGGAAAAAGCGTCCAGCAAAAACACCACCACGTTTTGATTGGCGGAAAGCTCGTCGGTGTCCGCGGTGGAAAAGGCTATATTTTTCTTATCCTCTCTGGCATCGTTGATAAAATCGCTCGTCAGCGCCGCGCTCTGCATGAGGATCAGCGCCGCACACACCCCGCAAACGACCGGAAGGCCCTTCTCCTTGAGCGGCCACGCAAGCAAAAACGCTGCAAGAAATATAACGGCGCACAAAAGGGAATTGCCAAGAAATCTGCTTTGGTTGGCGGCGACGTCGAAATCCGCGCCGTTGAGCAGCTGCATGCTGCCGTTCAAAAAGCTGCCCTGCACATAGCTGACGATGGCCAGCGCAAAGACAAGGCTGACCGCCGCCTTGAAGCCCTTGCCGCGAAACAGCGCCGCAAGCGCCGCAGGCGCCAGCGTAAAAAGCAGGAATGCACAAAGGAAGGTCGGCAGCGCATCGCGCATTCTGATGCCCAGATCCGTCCAGTTGCCATATATAAGATCCAGCGGCCCGAAAAACCAATAGATAAACATGAGCAGCCCGCAGGGTAAAAGCGCAATGACAAACCGTTGTTTATAGCCTTGCGGCGCCTTACCATCGATCCATCCCGCTTTATCCTTTTGCTGTTCCATCGTTCTTACTCCTTTCATTGTCCGCAAGTGCAAAGCCAATGCTATTGTACTATGTCTGGCGGTATTTGTCACATTATTGCGCTTTTTTCCGCCCCGTTTCCATGTTGTCGCTTAATAAAAATAGTCCACCGCATCGTATACGGCCAGCAAGCTGTCCTTGTCGCCGCCGCTTGGCTTCCAGCCCTTATTGAACGCCGCGTTGATATCGCCGCCATGATCGTACATAAATACATTGAAGCCGCTTTGCCTCACCGCGCCATGCCATATGTGGATACGCTGCTGCGTGGGCGTACCCCGCGTCACCTCATCAAAGGGCGTCCCAAAGGCAGCCGCCCGTTCAGGCGCGACAGCCTTAACGATGGTGGGCAAAAGAGAGGTATGATCCACCGGCGTATCTACGCGGGGCATAACGTCATGCGTCTCGTTTTTTTCTTTGATAAACAAAGCCGCGCCGGCGGAGTTTCTCACCGTACCATAATCCGTATCGCCGTGATCCGCCATGATGATGATGGTGGCGTTTTGGTAAATGTAATCCGGCAGCTGCGCCAGATACTCGTCTATGATCCTAAACATGCCGTAGCACTGCGCGTGCCGCGTGCCGCTGCCCAGCGCGTCGTCCTCCGTGGCGCCCTCGCTGAGCGTGTAAGGCGCGTGCGCGCCCTTGAGATCGAAAAGCGTAAACATGTTTCGCTCCCGCGTCAGGGTCATGCTCTCGTGGCGCAACGCGTCATAAAACGCAATGCCGTCCCAGTTCCATGCCTGCTGCTGCATGCCTGTATCCGCGTCCATCAGCCGGGTCGCCGCAGAAAATTCGCTGTCGTCGATCAGATAGCAAGACTTGAGCGCCAACGGAAAATAGCGGAAGTTCGTAAGCATGCTTACAGCCTTCAGCATAGACGGGACAACAAGCTGCGTTTCACTTGGCGCAATGTTATCGATGCAGCCCTCCAGATCCTCATAACGCGCGGCGTAGGTAGCCGGGCTGCTTGCAAGGATCTGCCGGTAAAAGCCCTTTTCTTCCAGGATCGCATAAAAAGCCTGCGCCTTTTCGCCCTTCCACGCCTGTGCGCGATAGGTTTCATGGGATACGCGGGTATAGTCGTATTCGCTTCCCGTCAGGATATAGAGCATCTCGGGAAATGTAGCGTAATAGGTGGGCGCACAGTGGGTATAATAGGTAAAATCCGTAAAATGATCGAAGCGATCAGGATATTTTTGCAGCATCTCCTCCACGGCCTGATTGGACAGGGAATCCAGCATAAATATGATGACGTTTTCCCTGTCGGCTATCTCCAGCTGCGCGTCCGTGCGAAAATAAAAAGGGGTGCCCTGTTTCGTCTGCCGCGCTTTGGCACAGTCCGCACAGACAGAAACGAGCGCTGCGCCCTGCATGAGGATCAGCATGGCCGATACGCCGCACAGCAGGCGGAAACGATGCTTTTTCAGCAAACGGCAGGCAGCATAAACGGCGGCAAACACCCCCGCCCACAGCAAAAGACCGACATTCGCCTGCGCCGTATACTCCCGCCAATCGATCAGCGCGCCATTGAGCAGCCCGAAGTTGGGGTTAAGAAAGTTGCCTTGTATATAGCTTGCCAAAGCGAAGGCGGCGATCGCCTTCAGCCCGTTTTCGTAATACGCGCCGCGAAAAAGCGCGAGCAGCGCGGAAAGCAGCAGGGTGAGCAGCATAAAAGCAGCCGCATACCAGGGAAGCGCCGTAAGCGCGTCCACACCGATGCTGCTTTGATTGGCATGGATAAGCTCCAGCGGCCCAAAGAACCAATAGATGAACACCAGCAGCGCACAGGGCAGAAGCGCCGTATAGAAGCGTTGCCGCCACGCGTCGGGCGTACCCGACGCTTCTATCGTCTCCTTTTGCGGGGGACGAACAGACGAGACCGCAATGAACCGCTTCTTCATATCGCCCGCTTACGCCTCCACCAGCTCCACCACGCCAAGCCTGCGGCTTGCAAGAAACACCGTGCGCCTGCCGCCCTGCGCCGCCGAGGGCTTGGGTTCGGCGGTCATGATGAATTTGTTCTTCTTAAGCAGCGCCACCTGCGCGTCAAAATCTGAGGTATAGTACCCCACATGGTACATCTTATAGGGCTTGGTGGCGATATAGCTGTCCACGGGGGATTCCTTGCCCGCTTCCAGCGGCGCCAGCAGCTCGATGACCATGTCGCCGTTGCGCATCATAAACGCCTGCACGCCATGGGTCTGCTCGTAGGTGATCTCCGTCTGCATGGGGGTAAAGCCCAGCAGCGCATAAAGGTCGCGCGCCTCCTCGATAGAGGGCACGGCAATGCCGATGTGGGCGACGCCCGTTACATAGGTCAGCAGTTCTTCCATGATAAGTCCTCCTTATGGTTCGCTTTTGAGCCTCTCGCCCAGATTGAAGGGCGCGTAATGGCCGGGGTAGACCGTCAGCGCCGGATCGAGGCTTCGAAGATACGGCACCGCGATCTCGTTGAAGTCCTTGCGGCTGCCGGTCTTATAGCGCGTGGCGGTGGGTACGGGCAGCAGCGTATCGCCTGTAAAGAGCGCCGCGTCGTCAACGAGGATGCAGATGCAACCGCGGGAATGACCCGGCGTTTCGTGCAGCAGCAGGGTATGTCCCTGCCAGCGGATCGTCGTTTCGACCTCGAAGCTCTCATCCGCCTCGCAGGAGAACGGCGCCAGCGTCACGCTCTCATCCACCACCAGCTCCTGCATGGCACTTTTGGTCAGCTCAAAATAATAGGAATAATTAAGGCGCGGGTCCTGTATGTTGTGCGCGCATGCGGCGGAGCAGAGCACCGGCACATGCAGCGTGCCGCGCACCCAGTTCACACCCGTGATATGGTCATCATGCTCATGGGTCAGCAGCGCCCGATCCAGCTGCAAGCCCTCTTTTTGCAGCACGTCCTTGATCTCCTCCATTTCGCAGGGATCGATGATGAGGGCATGCCCGTTTTCCGTAAGCAGATAGGTATGCGAGCTTAAATAAGGCGTTGTAAAGGTCAGTATTTCCATCGTTTCAGCAGCTGGACGTCACCGTCTCGCAAAAATCCATGTTCCCAAGCTCCGTCACAGCCGCGCTCCAGCACCAGCCCGCGCCAAACGCGCTCAGGCACACGAGGTACTTTTCCCTGCACATGCGCGCGCCGAAGTTTTCCGTGATATCCATGGGGATGCTCGCGCCGCTGGCGTTGCCGTACGCCTCCACGATGTTCATGGGCAGCTTTTCAAAGGGGAGCTCCGCGCGTTCGGCCAGCTTGCGCATCATAAAGCGGTTGGGCTGATGGAAAAGGAAATATTCGATCTTTTCCTTCCCGACCCCCGCGTACGCAAGCGTTTCATCGATGACGAGCGGCACCTCGCGCAGCACGAACTGGAGCACCTCGGTGCCGTTCATGTACATGTTGTCAAGGCTGCGGAAATTGCCCTCGCCGTCGTCCTTTATCACGGCCGTTTCCGGCGTGCAGGGCATGCGGGAGCCGCCCGCGGGGATGCCCAGCGCATCGCGGCCGGTGCCGTCGGTGAGAAGGTTGAAATACATATCCGGCGCGCCGGACTGGTTTTCCAGTATCGTGACGGTGGCCGCGTCGCCGATCAGGGGATAGCTGTTGCGATCCTGCTTGGAGATCTTGTGGCTCAATACGTCCGCGTTGACGAGCACCACCTTTTTATCCGGCATGTAGTCCAGCAGCGTAAAGCCCTGCATCATCCCCAGCATGAAGCCGCAGCAGCCCTGCAAAATATCCATGCACACGACCTCGCGCGAAAGGCCCAGCTTGCCGTGGAGGATATTGCTTACATGCGGCAGAAAATGATCCGGCGTAAGCGTGACGACGAGCACCGCACCGATCTCCTCTTTCTTCAAAAGCCCTTTCTCCAGCAGGTGCGAAAGCCCGTACAGCGCCAGATCGGAGGAAGCCGTTTCGGGCTTTGCGATGCGGTGCTTTTCATAGCCCATGACCTTTTTAAGGCGCAGCGTCTGCTTTTCAGGAAAGCTGTAATTGCCGACCTCATCCTCAAAAAGCGCCTCGTTCTGCGGCAATACCGTCAGAATGCCGGCGACGCGCTTATTCTTGAAAACCGTTTTCACAGGCTGCCTCCGTTTTTGCGCACCACGCCCGCGATGGCGTCGGTGTTGGCAAAGTTTTCGGGCAGGATGTCCAACGCGTCGATAAGGATATCGAACTTTTCCTCCAGGGCCGTCACCAGCTCCACGATGTCGAAGGAATCCAGCATGCCGTCGCCGATAAAATCGGTGCTGGCGTGAAAATCGTTCTCGGGGCGCAGCTCTGCGAGGATATCATAAATGCTTTCCATGGTCGTTTCTCCTTTGTTGCTTAAAGTATTCGCTTTGTTTTATACCAAAACGCTCGCGTCCACAGAGAGTATGTGGCCGTTCACGAATGAGGACATATCCGACGCCAGATATACGCAGGCGTCCGCGATCTCGCCGGGACGTCCCAGCCTGCGCAGCGGCGTGTTGTCGATATAGTGCTGCAAAAATTCCGGGCCTACGGAGCACATCATGTCCGTTTCGATCATGCCCGGCGCGACGGCGTTGACGCGGATGCCCTTGGGGCCAAGCTCCTTGGCGGCGGTCTTTGTCATGGCGATGATCGCACCCTTTGTAGCGGAATACATCAGCTGCCCGGGATTGCCCGTGATGCCCACCACGGAGGAAAAGTTGATGATGCTGCCGCTTTTTTGCCGCATCATAAGTTTGGCGGCCAGCTGCAAAAGCTCCATGGAGCCAAACACGTTGGTGGCGAAGATCTCCTCCATCACGGGCCGCGTGATCGCGCCGATGAGCGCGTCCGTCATGACGCCGGCGTTATTCACCAGCACATCCAGCCGTTTTTGTTCGGCATGGATCTGCATGATGGCCTTTTTATCCGCCGCACCGTCCGAAACGTCAAAATACAGTACATGGACGTTGGGCGTATCCATGCAGTCGTCTAGGCTGCCAGGCTCGCGGTCGTTCGCGTAAACGATCGCGCCCTCCCGCAAAAACGCCTCCAAGGTGGCGCGCCCCAGGCCCTTGCCCGCGCCCGTCACCAGACATACCTTATCCTTCAATAACAATCCGCTCATCCCGAGACCTTCCTCCCATCCCATTCACGCTGCATGGCATACAGCTTTTGATCTATATAACGGCCCTATTCGGCCTGCGAAGCATCCGCAGCCTTCACAGGCTCCACGCGAAGCGCCAGCGCGCTGCCGTTTTGCGTGATGCGAAGCTGATTGGATCGTGCGAACACGACGCCGTCCGGCTCGCCCGCCGCAGCCTCCAGCTTATAGCGAAGCACGCGGTATTGCCCGCCGAGAAAGCGAAGCTGCGCCTTGGGCATAAGGGCCACGGCGCCATAGTCGATGCTGCGCAAAAACCGATAGGAATAGCGCAGCTCGTTTTCTATATGCAAAACGCCCTCGTCCGGCACCTCGGCAAGCCGGTATACCCGACGGTTCTCTATGCGCTGCTGCGGCACGCCTGTGAGCGTGCCGTTCAAAAGCGGCTCCAATATCTCCTCAAAGCACGCAAGCCCCGCCTTCATCGCCTCCCGCACCAGCATCAGCGCCGTGGTGTGTTCGCCGATGGGGATGACCGCCTGCTTGTAGAGCGCGCCCGTATCGATCCCCGCGTCCACCGCATGCCACGTAACGCCGATATGATCCTCGCCGTTAAAGATGGCCCATGTCGGCGCGTTCTGCCCGGGATAGGCGGGAAGGAGCGCGTCGTGATAGTTGACGATGCGCAGGTTATCCTTTGCAACGATCTCCCGCGGGAAAAGGTAGCGGTTGCCCGCGCTGATGATCAGCGTGGGCACATCCACGGCGCAAAACCATGCCGTGAGCGCGTTTTTATCCTCGCAGGCGAAATATTCGACGCCGTATTTCTGCGCCGTCGCCGCGCCCGCAAACAGCGGGAAGGGTCTGTACGCGATGTAGGTGATCAGCGGCGCGAGCTTCTTCTCCTCGCTCAAAATACGTACACAGTCGGCGCCGATGGTCGCCGTGCCGATGACCACGATTTTTTCATAGCAGCTCGGCGTTTGCATTGCGGTTTCTCCTCCATCCATCCAACAGCCCGACGGCCGTTTCTTCTCAGGCCTCCAGCCGCTCCTTGAGGGCAAGCCTGTCGATCTTGCCGTTGGTGTTGCGGGGCATGCTCTCCAGCCGCACATATACGGTAGGGATCATATACTTGGGCAGCGCCGTGCCGATCTGCTTTCTGAGCGCCGCCACGGGCAGCTCCTCCGCCCCCTCGTAGAAGAACACGATCTCCTTCTTGGCGTGGTCGTACACGATGCAGCCGTTTTCCACAAGTTTGAGCGTGTTGATGATGACGTGCTCGATCTCCGCAAGCTCGATGCGATAGCCCGAATGCTTGACAAGCGTATCCTTGCGGCCCCTAAAGACGATCTCGCCCCGCTCGTTCACCGCCGCCACGTCGCCGGTGCGGTAGATGGTTTCGGGATAGGTCGTGTTGAGCGGGTTTTGCACGAACGCCGCCGCCGTCTTTTCGGGGTTGTTGTAATAGCCCATGGCAAGCGAGCTGCCGCGCACGCAAAGCTCGCCCTCCTCGCCGGGCGCGCAAAGCCGGTTCTCCTCGTTCAAAATGAGGATGTCCGTGTTGCGCATGGCGTAGCCGATGGGGATGGGCTCGTCGTCGGGAATGTCCCGCTCCACGATATAGTGGGTGCAGTCCAGCGTGATCTCGATGGGCCCGTACATGTTGACAAAGCGCGCCCCCTCGAGCGCCCGCCGCCAAATGTTGAACTGCTTGGTGGGGAACACCTCGCCTGCGAACCACACGGTCTTGATATCCGGCAGGGGGAGCTTGTCCAGCAGCCCCATATTGGCAATGTTCACCATGATGGTAGGCACCCAGAAGATGAAGGTGACACGGTTGTCGATGAGCGTTTGCAAAATGCGGGCGGGGAAGGCCGCCATGCTCTCCTGCAAGAGCACCATGGTGCCGCCCCGGGACATGAGCAGGCAAAGCTCATAGCTGTAGATATCGAACACGATGGGAGAAAGGCAGCCCATGACCTCGTTTTCCGAAAAGCCCATGGTGGTGTTCGCCCAGTCGGTAAAGTCGATGAAGCTGTGGTGGTTGAGCACAACGCCCTTGGGTACGCCCGTAGAGCCGGAGGTGTTGATGATGCAAAGAGGATCGGTATCCAGCACCGGATAGAGCGTCTTGTCAACGTCCGCCTGTGCATAAGAGAGGGCGGCAAAATCCAGCGCATCCAGCACCACGGTCTTATCGGCGGGCCAAATGGCCGCCACGGCGCTCTCGTGCGCAGCGTCGGTGATGAGCAGCACCGGATCGATGCGCTCCAATATGGCGCTGATGCGGGCAGCGGGCGTTTTCACGTCCAGATTCATGTAGGCATTGCCGCTGTAGATGATGCCCATATCCGACACGACGCTGCCAATGCACTTGGGCATATACACGGCGATCGGCCGGCGGATGACCCCGGCTTTTTGCGCGAGCACACGGCTTAGCTTTTTGCTTTGCTGTGCAAGCGTTGCAAAATCGATGCTTTTCTCCCCGTCGATGACCGCGGTTTTCGCGCTCACCCGGGCAACGGTCTTTTCAAAGTACTCCAAGATGTTGATCTGCATAGCTTCTCCTGTCATTTCTAGCAGTGGGTGACCTTTTCGCCGTTCCTGCCGTATTTATATTCATGCCTTAGGTCCGCCTCGGTAAAGGGCTGCCCCAAAAAATAGCTCATGTTTTGGGCAAGTTTGGCCGCGACCTCGCGGTAGACAACCGCTTCCTCCACGCAGATGACCTTGGAATCGCCCAGCCGCTCCCTGCGAAGCAGCCCGCGATCCGCAAGATCTTCTTCAAAATGATAAAAATTGCAGGGCTGCACGCCGCCGCAGGCCGTGTGGATGGACTGGGTGGTCTCGTATTCCCTGCCGTCCGCGTCGATAACGCGGCCCGTAAAGGGCTGGTCGTAACGATACGGTACGTCCAGCATCTTTTCCACATGGTGAACATACGTCAGGGATTCGCCCAGCTCGCCGCCGAAGATCAGAAACTTCGCGCCGCCGTTTTGATGGACGCGGTCAAACGCGCTGTTTTCGCCCAGCGAATCCCGCCCAAGATCGTAAAACGCCCCGGCGCCCCTGCCGATCACCGATACGGCAAGCAGCGGATCGAGCGTACGGTAAACCACCTCGGAACGCTTGCGCATGTGCTCGAGCAGCACGCCCATGGAGGTCTTGGAGCTGCGCACGTCATAGACCTCGTGATTGGGAAAGCTGAAGGTGAAGGTCGGCAAAAGCAGGGTAGGCACGTTGAGGGAAAGGAGCACCTCGCTAAGCGCGTCCAGATATTCCCGCCGCTTCATATCCCTGTTGGGGATGCCGAACATGATGTCGGTATGCACGAAAAGCATATCGCAATCGTGCGCGCCCACAGCCTTGAGGCGCGACAGCACATCTGCGTCAGTATAGCATATCTTGTCGGCATCCTCAAAGAGTTTTCTTTCACTCGGCATATGCGGCCTCCCATGTCGTTATCGCGTCCAGACTGTCGCTGCGGAAAAGCCGCACGTCGGCGTCCGTAAGTTTGGCTGTTTTTTTGACCAGCCCGCAGAGCGTTTTGCCGGGGCCGATCTCCACAAAGTCCGTTATGCCCATGCCCAGCATCGTCTCCGTGCTCCGTTGGAACAGCACGGGATGCGTAAGCTGCGCAATGACGTTTTTCTTGATCTGCGCACCGCTGCTTTCCGCCCGGGCGGTGCAGTTCATCACCACGGGGATGCGTGCGTCCAAAAAGGGCGTATCCGCTATGGCTGCGGCGAGCGCGTCCGCGGCGTCCTGCATCATGGGGCAGTGGGACGGCACGCTCACGGCAAGGCGCTTGGCGGCGATCCCCTCCTGTTCCGCGATCGAAAGCAGCGCTTCGATACCCGCGCTGCGTCCGGCCACCGTGATCTGCCCGGGGCAATTATAATTGGAAGGGGTAACCTCGCCCGCGCGCTTGCAAAGGGCCTCCACCTCCGCGTCGCTTTTGCCCAGCACCACCGCCATGCCGCCTTCGCCCAGCGGCACCGCCGTCTGCATGATATACGCCCGCTTTTGCACCAGCAAAAGCGCATCTTCAAAGGAAAGCACGCCCGCAGCCACCAGCGCCGCCCATTCGCCCAGCGAGAAGCCGGCGCATACCGCCGCTTGCGCCCCGCGCTTTTCCAGCACCCTAAGCAGGGCTATTTCGCAGGCGAACACGGCAGGCTGCGTGTTTTCGGTCTGATTGAGCGCCTCCTCCGGCCCCGCAAAGGCGACGGCGGAAATAGAGCGCCCCAGCACATCGTCGGCCAAGGCAAACACCGCCGCGGCCTCGGGATACCCCTGGCACACGTCCCTGGCCATACCCACATATTGGGCGCCCTGCCCCGAAAATAAAAATGCCGTATTTCTCATCGTTTCTCCTTCTATA
>JAUNJX010000012.1 GCA_030533005.1 Clostridia bacterium
TGGCTGTAAGCGGGCTTGCGGGGGGCGCAGGGCTTGCATACCGGCGCAAACGGCGAAATTAAGCAATAGCATTCGCCTGTTCTAATGCGAAACAGCGGCCTTTTTTGGCCGCTGCTTTTGTCTGTGCGCTTTTGAAAATGCCGCCTGCCGCGCGAGCGGCCGGCGCTATGGATAGGCTTTCTTTACCTGATCGTACCACGTCAGCGCGTTTGCGAACGTCTTGTCCGCTGTGCCCGCGTCGGCGCTCAGGACGCATTGCGTGCCGCGGTCAAAGTCGAGCACCTTGTAGACCTCATTGTTGTCGGTGGATTTTTTGACCTTCATTTCCCATACTTCATAGGTGTTTGTGTCAACATTATAACGCATGACGGGCACGGACGCGCCATAGGCGAGCTTGGTGATGTCTATGTCCGACCAGACGACATACTCTATCTTTTTGGAGGACGAGTTGTTTTTGGTTGCCCATGTGGCGATATTGTGGGAGCCGTAGCTGGGAAGATAGGGGAACATGATCCGGATATTCGGCCCCATCTTGGAGGTGGAATCGATGCGGGCGGCTATTCTGGCGCCGTTTGCGACCACCTTGTCAAAGCCCGTGCGGATGGAGACCGTGGGGTCGAAATATTGCATCGCGCCTTGCCCGTGCAGCGAACACACCAGATGGATATTGCCCAAAAGATCCGGATATATGCTGATCCTGCCGCCGCCGGGGCAAACCGCGGCGTAGTCCTGCGGGAGCTTCTCCAGCGCCGCCATGGCCTTTGCCTCCGCTGCCTTGCCCTCCAGCGGACGCGTCGAAAACGTATCCAGCGGGTCGTTGTCCGAAGGGGGCAGCTCGGATTCCATGGCGGTCATGGCCGTGGAATTGGCGGCATTTTCCAGCGCAAGGCATTGCGCCGTGCAGCTTTCCGCCTGCGATTGCTTCTGCGCGCTGCCCAGCATTGGCATACCAATGCCTAAAAGGACGCCGATGAGCGCTACGGTGATGAGAAGCTCCATAAGGGTAAAGCCGCGAAGGGATCGTGCGCTGTTTTGCATGCTGTTCAACTCCTTTGAAGGGTTCAATCGCTCTGTGCGGGCGGATTCAGGGGACGCACATAAAATTCGTTCCATACATGGCTTTGCGTCTGCGCGTTGTATACGGTCAGGGCGACGTAGAAAAGCTTTTTTTCCGGCAGATACACAAACCGCGTGGCGTTCTCCCCGCTGAATTCCAGGCTGCTCGTGTATGCGCCAACGCTGATGAGCGGGTAGACGATATCCGTGTCCTTCGCGGAGCGAGCCGCAACGCAGGCCACATCGTCGATATCGCAAAGTGTAAGCTGTACGTTGGGGCCAAAGCGCTGGCTGTCATAGATAAAGGCGCCGCCGTCTGATGCAAAAGCGCCCGAAGCGCTTCGGATGTTGGACGCAAAGCGCAGCTCCTGCGCCACCGCCTCGCTCAGGGTGGAACAAAGCACCGTCGCCTCGGCGCCGGAGGTGAGGTTGCGGTAGGTAGAGGTGACGGCGGGCAGGGAAAACGCGATGGCCGCCGTCAAAAGACCCATTACGGCAACGGCGCACAGAATTTCCATCAGGGTCATACCACGGCGGGAACGAAGCTTCTTTTTCATGCCGATCTTCATGCTATTCCGCCTCCTTTGCAGGGCGCGCATAGGAATAAAGCTCGCCTGCGGCGCCGGTGTAGTCGGCGTCTATGCGGACGCTTTCGTCCTCGATCTGCACGGTGACGGGTACGCTGCCGGTTTTGCTTCCCTCCTCGGCGATGGAGATCTCCCGATAAAGCAAGGCGCTTGCAAGCGCGGTCTCCCTATGGATGCGGATGGCGGTGCTGACCATGACGGCAAGCATGGCGGCGGAAAGGGTGAGCAGCAATATGGCGACCAGCGTTTCCACCAGCGTTTCGCCGCGGCGGGCATACAGCTTATATAGAATAGGCTTCATGCGCTTTCCTCCCCGGCTTGGCTTATGATACCTGCGCCATAGGTAACGGTCGTGGTGGTGAGAAGGGTACGCACCTCCTTGCCGTCGATGAGCGTCATGCTCGTCTGCTCACGCAGCGCGAGGGTGGCGGGGATATAGAGGCGCAGGTCGTAGCTGCTTTTGCTGGGCGAGGCAGCGGTGCCCTCCTTGGCGGGGAGGGTGAAGAATGCCTCGATGCTGTAGGGTGAGGCGCCGCCCTTGCCCTGCATGTAGGCTGTGCCATAGACGGTGCGCCCGCCTTCGCTCATGACGGTGAAGGGGATGGGGACGTTTTGCGCCCGCTCGCCCGTATAAACCTGCCTGGCCCACGCGCAAAGCTGTTTTTTGAGATAAACGTTTTGCAGCTGCGCATCGGTTTCGGGATCGGGATATTCCGTGGTCGCATCCGCATCGCCCGTTTTGGTTTCCTTAACGGTAAAGACGGCGCCCTGCAAATCGTCGCGTACCAGACGCACGGCGGAGCTTAAAATGAAATACGTCTGCTGATCCTGCCGAAGATGGGTGAGACGACCCGCGTTGGCGGCAGCCGCGGTGAGCACCACGCCGCCCACCATCATGCATACAAGGAAGAACAGCAAGGCGACAAGTATGCTTGCGCCCCGCTGGCTATGGAGTTTTTGCCGTAAAGCCCGCATGCTGCTCCTTTCTTATGGCGTGATCCAGTTGCCGAAGAATATCGGCGTGCCGTTATGGTCGTGCACAAAGCTCGGCCATGGGGAGGCTGTGCCCGCAAGACCCGTGTCAAAGGGATGCGAGTGCGCGGCGTCCACCTTGTACGGTTCAAAGGCCGCCATGATTTCCGCGTTTGTTTTTGTATCGTAGGCAAAGCAGCCGCTGTTGTCGATGCCAAAGGGCAGGTATCCTTCCTGGCCGGATACGTCGTAGTAGGAGGCGCAGTAGGCGTTTGTGATGCGGCTGGAATTGCTCTTTACAAAGCCCGCCTGCGCATTTTTGTTTTGGAACGTGTTGGTGGTGATGGCAAAGCAATATTCGATGCTGCCGCTGTTGGTGCAGACGAAGCCGCCGCTCTCGCCGTCCCGGATGCTGCCGCCCGCGCTGCCGCGCGTGTAGAGTACGGCGCCGCAGTTTCTGATTTCACCCTCGTTGATGGCGACGAAGCCGCCGTTCATGCCGCTTGTGTCGATGTCGAAGCCAGCCGTGAAGCAGTTGGAAATGCTGCCCGTGCGCGTGTCGCCCATCGTGTTTTTACCGTTTACGCCAACAAGCCCGCCCGCGCGATCACCGGAAGCGCGGATGGTGTTTCCGTTTTGCCCGGCAACAAAGAAAATATTGGAAAGCGTGCCTACATTGACGCCGAAAAGGCCGGTGTTTTGGCTGCCGCCCTGTACGCCCAGATCACGGATGACATAACAGCCGCCGTCATAGCTGTTGCGGAAGCAGTGCTGCGCGTCGCCGATGGGGGTGATCGTGCTGCTTTGGCCGTCTATGTCATGTCCCTGCAGGAATTGCACGATGGCGTCGCTTCTTCTATACGTTCCCTCATGCGCGGCGTCGGTATAGCCCCAGCCCCAGTAGAAAAGATCCGAACGGCCATCGGCCAGCGCCTTGAGCTGGCGCGCGGTACGGACGGATACGCTTCCGGCCGGCGTCAAGGCGGCGGTAGGCACGACGGTTTTGGCAAAGCAAGGGTTGAAGTAATACACCGCCCCGTCAATGCCGATGCGATAATAGAAGCTGTGGCGCATATTCTGATCGCTGTTCCCGCCGGCGTCGTCAATCTTGATCGTTTCGGCAAGCTTCTGGCCATATCCCATGCCCATGATCGTGTCGCTGTCATAGCTGTGCCTGAAACGATAGACCTTGTAATCGACGCCGCCTATGGAGCAGGTGCCGTGATCCGTCTGGGTTTTGAGATCAAGCTCGTTATAGTAAGCTTCGCCGTCGCCGTCGGTTTGCTGCCGGCCAAACGTTACCTGTGTAATCGTTTCCGTAGTGAGGATGGCGTAACCGTCATCTGTGATTTCCAATTGCTTATCGCGTCCCTCCGCGTCATCAAGCTGGTTGAAGGCAGTGGTATAGTAGCCGTAGGATATTTTTCCGTCGCTGCTTACATAACGTTCATAATAAGCGAGGTAGCTGCCAGTCGCCGCCGGCCAGTCGCCGTAATGGGGCATGACGTTGGAGCCCGTGCGCGAAGTATAGTTTTCCGAGAGGATCAGGAAGGCGAAGGGATATGCCCCGCCGAGCTCGTAAGGGTAGGTATGGCTGCCCATGGGATGCACGAAGCGTTGGGTATCCAGCGCATGGGTGACTGTGACGCCGGTGCTGCCCAATTCCCGCATGGCATCATAGGTGAGCCTCGTGCCCAGCGTGGAATCCGTTAGCCCCGCGGTACCCCAATAATAGCAATTCGCCAGATACCGTTCCGCAGTGGCGGAAAAGCCGTAGCCCTGCGTTTGATACAGCCGCTTGTCCGCGTCGTCTACCTGATTATAGGTACAAAGGGCATAGCAGTCGGAACAGGAAACGGTATTGTTGCGAAGGATGAAGCCTGCGGCGTTGCCGCTCTTTACGGAAAGCTTGCCCAGCGCGTAGGCGCCCTTGACGGAGGCTGCGGTGCTTTCGCCGGCAAAACCGCCTACCGCGCCCGCGTTGCCGGCTGTAAGCAGCTTGGTGTTGGCATAGCATTGCGCGATCTCCGTTTGCGCGCCCAAAAGCGTGCCTGCAAAGCCGCCTGCAAGGCTGGCATTTTCCAGCTCCATCAAGGTGGGACTTACCAAGCTGTCGCAAACGCTGCTGTTTTCGATCGCGCCCGCGAAGCCGCCGACGGCGTCAGCCGGGGTGCGCAGTGTGCAGCCGCCGTATTGACCCGTGCTGCCGATAAAGATGTTTTCCGTGGTATCCTTGGCGAACACATAGCAGTCGCTTGCCATGTACTTGCTGCTGTTGGCGCGCTCCGTCGCGTCGGAGAGCCTGCCCGCGAGAATGCCCGCGTAGCCTGTGCCGCCGCTGACGCTGGGATTTTGCAGGCGTATGCGGGTAAGGCGGGCGGTGGTGGTGCAAAGGCCGAACATGCCTGCGTGCGAGGCGTCCGCAATGGAAGCGTCCGGCACGACGTTCAAGCTGTTGATCACATGGCGGTTGCCGTCAAAGATGCCGGTAAAGGGATGCGTGGCGTTGCCGATGGGCTGGCTGATATACTGCGCCTGATAGGTGAGAAAATCGATGGGGCGCCCCTGCGAAAACGCCCTGTCCCAATAGACGCTTTGCGCGGGCAGGCCGAGCCTGTAGAGCTGACGCGCGCTGCGGATGGCTATGGGCGTGGGCTCGTCGATCTGCGCGGGGCGCGCGTCCCCGCTGTTAAAGACGTATTTGGCAAAATTCGGATTGGCGAAGAAACGATAGCCGCCCGCCGAAAACGCGTGGAAATAGCTGTCCTGCGGCGGCGTGGCGGGAGCGGCCGCGGCCTGCTTCTGCGCAATGCTCTCCTCCTGCGCCACGGCGGGGAAAAGCCATGCCCGGCAGGTCAGCGTTTGACCGTCGGCAGCCTTTACGTTGACGAGCTGCGCGCTGTCCACAAGCGCAGCGGCGTGGAAGCCCTCCGCCGTGAGGTAACGAAGCGCGGGCGCGGGATCGGCGGCTTCGCACAAAACGGCATAGCCGTCCGCGGCGAGCGCATAGGCATCGTCGTCAAGAAGCGTGTCAACCGTAACGCCGTTTCCGGCAAAAAAGCCGTATCGCCCGTTTGCGTATCTTTCATAATAGACGAGGTATTTTTCGCCCTGCCGTTCGGGCCAGTCGCCGTAATGATCGATGGGATAGGGCGTGGCGTTGTCGGCGCCCGCCGCGTCGGTCGGTATGGGGAAGGGGTATGCGCCGGTCATGGAATAGGGATGGGTATGCGCGGCGCCGGCGCTTGTCCAGCGCGCGTCGAGCAGCTTTGTCGTGACAAGGTCTGTCGCCATGGCGTCGTAGGAAAGCCCCTCGCCGTAAGTCTGCCCCGCGTCGGTGCAGAATTCCGTGATGCCGTCGGTGCGAAGATAATAGCGCCCGTCCGCGCTTTGCCCCTTGGCCGCGTCCGCGAAGGCAAAGACCTTTGCGCCCATGTTCCTGCGCTGGCCGTTTGCATCGGGATTGATGAATGCCGGCGCGTACAGCCCTTCCCCGTAGGTCACGGCGGTATAGCAGGAGGTGAAGGACGCGTTGCCGGCGACGTTTGCAAAGCCGCTAAGCTGGCAGCCCTCCGCCGCATCCGTAAGATCAAGCATGCCCGCAGAATAGCAGGCGGCGCTCACGCCGCCGTCGGCAAGGCCGAGAAGCCCGCCCAGCCTGTCCGCCGCGCCCCCCATGACGCAGGTGAGCGCGCCGGTGTTTGCATAGCAGCGTTCTAGGGAGACGTTTTGGGCAAAGCCGATCAGACCTCCCGCATAGCGAGCCTCTGCGGGTTGATCGCCCAGCAGTGTGAGAGAGGGTACGGCCGCGAAGCAGTCCGTCGCAGCGCCCCCTTGCATCCAACCTATTAGCCCGCCCGCGTACCGTACGCTTTGGGGCAGCTCCATCAGACAATCGGCGTTCGCCGCGCCGCTTGCGGCCGTCGCGTAAACGCGGCAATCCGTGATGCTTGCCTTGCCGCCCTCCACGCGCCCTGCGAGCATGCCGGCGTGCGTGACGGTGGGGCTTTGCGCCAGGGCGAGCTTGGCGTCGGACAGCCGCACCCTGCGAAGGGCGCTGCCCTCCCCCCCTGTGAATATGCCGAAAAGCCCCGCTGTGTTATCGCTTTGGGCGCCGTTTTTGTTCATGCCCAGCGGGGCGTTTGCGATCGCGTTGCCCTGCCCGTCGAACACGAGCAGCGCGGCGTTGGATATGGCGGTAAGCGAAGCGGGGGCTTTATAATCCGGCGTGACCTTTTGCCTGGCGGTGTTTTTCCAGTCCAGCGCTGCGGTGAGCCTGGCTTCAAAGGAGCCGGCGGGCGCATAGCCGGAGGCCGCGTCCAGATTTTGCAGGTGCCGGAAGCAGTGTATGCTGACGCTTTCGTTCTTGTCCTTTTCCCGCAAAACGCTGTCAAAAAGGCTGTTGGAGAAGAAGGACACCTCATCGGATTCGAGATACAGTATCTTCTTGTCCACGTCCAGCGCCTTTTGCGCTTTGCCGCTAAGATAGAGGTCGTGGCCGGGTATAATGAGCGCGTTGCCGTCCTTGTCCGCAAAATTGTCCTTGAAGCGGCGGCTGCTGCCGTTGGGATCGCTGCTGCCATCCAGACTGTCCAGCACAATGTATATGTCCCCGTTTACATCCTCCTTAAAGGGCAGCTTGACGACGGCGCCGGAAAGCGTGGGGTCGCTGGAGATAAAGCTGCCCAGAAGGGTCTCCTTGTCGATGCGAAAATACAGCGGCTCCGCGCCGGCGGCTGTGGCGTCGGTCACGGTGAGGGTGTAGACGGTACCCGCTTCGACCTTTGCAAAGCGGACGTAGAGCTCCTCATCGTTGACCAGCGTAAAATCGGGCGTCTTGGTGCGCATGGCCTCCAGACCCGCGCCTACGGCGCCGCCAAAATAGCCTATGCTTACGCCATCCTCCGTCTTGCGCCGCGCAGCGTCGCGCAGGCGCACGGCCTCCGCGTAGCTAAAGCCCTCCTTGCCGTAAAAAACGCCGTAGATATCCCCGGTTTTGGAATTGTATTCGATGAAATACTGATCGCTTAGCACACTGGGATCGATAGCGCCTGCGGGCAGGATATCGAGATAATCATCGGAAAGATAGGTATGCCCCGCGTAATGGTAATCGCCTTTTGCGTTGAGCTCGCCTGGCAGGTCGGCTTTTTGCGCGGCATTGGCCGTGTCAAAATCATCGAACGTGCCCAGGGCGGCCATGGCGGTGCTTTTGTTCTGCGCGGCCACAAAGATCTGACGGGCGACCGCGTCCAGCTCCGTCCGTTCAAGATCGTCCCTGCTTTGACCGATGAGGGGGATGGCAACGGCAGCTAACAAAACCACGATGGCGACCACGATCAGCAGCTCTATGAGCGTAAAGCCGCGCCGTGTGCGCTGTGGGGCATTGGCCGCGCGGGATCTTTCATCGTGCATCAAGGGCAAACGATCCTCCTGCAAACGTGTTTTTGCAATGGGCAAGGCGATAGGGCAAATCGTGATAAACTTATACTTCGTCATATATTTAGGAAAGTATAGCATAAATTGCCGCCAATCGCAATTTATTAGACGCATTTTGCGATTCCAACGTATTTTTCTTTCAAAATCTGTCGAAAGAATGTATAATACTTCTAAATAAAGATCAAGAATCCAAAAACATGGTGGTGTCTATGTCTTATCAACGCTTGGGCGATCTGCTGGTTTCCGTGGGAGTGATCACGGATGCACAGCTGGACGAGGCCCTGCAATTACAGAAACAGAGCAAGGAGCGTCTCGGTACCGTTCTCATCCAGAACGGCTTTATCACCGAGAAGCAGCTCATCGAGTCGCTGACCATGCAGCTTGGCATCGAATTTATCGATTTGACCAAGTACATGATCCCCTCCGAGATGGCGAAGCTCGTCTCGCGCAACATTGCGAAAAAATACAATCTTGTGCCCATCAAGCTTGTCAAGGACACGCTCTACATCGCCATGACCGATCCGCTCAACTTTATGGCCATAGGCGATGTAAAGGCGGCGACCCGCAAGAAGATCGTGCCCATGATCGCCACGCAGGAGGCGGTGGATCGCGCCATCATCGTGCTGTACGGCAACGAAGGCGCGGCGCGCGCCATCGAGGAGATGAAGCTGGAGGTCGAGGCGGAGCGTGCGAACGCGTCGCAGGCCGCCGCCACCAACGAGGACGTGCAGGCGGCTCCTACGGTGCGCCTTGTCAATTCCATCATCGAGCGCGCCGTGTCCGAACGCGCTTCGGATATCCATCTGGAGCCGCACGAGGATAACCTCTATGTGCGCATGCGCGTGGACGGCATGATGCGAAACACCCTCACGGTGCCCAAAAACCTTGAAAACGCCGTGATCGCCCGCTTGAAGGTCATGTGCGGCATGGACATAGCCGAGCGCAAGGTGCCCCAGGACGGCCGTGCGAACGTGCGCGTCAAGCAAACGGACATCGACGTGCGCGCGTCCACGCTGCCCACCATCTTCGGTGAGAAGATGGTGCTGCGCCTGCTCGATAAATCCGGCGGCATGCTCAACAAAAAGAGCATCGGCCTTACGGGCGACGATCTGCAAAAATACGACAGCCTGCTTGGCAACTCAAGCGGCGTCATCTTGATCGTAGGGCCGACAGGCTCGGGCAAATCCTCCACCATGTACACCATGATTCAGGAGCTTAACCGCGAGACGGTCAACCTTGTGACCCTTGAGGATCCCGTAGAATACCAGATGGAGGGGGTCAATCAGGTACAGATCAACGAAAAGACCGGCATGACGTTCGCCTCCGGCCTTCGATCCATCCTGCGTCAAGATCCCGATATCGTGTGCGTGGGCGAGATACGCGACAACGAAACGGCGGAGATCGCCATGCGCGCAGCCCTTACGGGTCACCTGGTCATATCCACGCTGCATACCAACGACGCCATCACGAGCATTGACCGCCTGGAGGATATGGACGTGGAGCCGTATCTGATCGCAAGCGCATTAAAGGGCGTGATCTCGCAGCGTCTGGTACGCCGCATCTGCCCGCATTGCAAGCAGGCGTATACGCCAACGCCGGAGGAGCTTGCCGCCATCGGCATCAAGGCCGACGCGCTGCCTACCTTATATAAGGGCAAGGGCTGTCCCGATTGTTTTCACACGGGATACCGGGGGCGCGTGGGCGTGTTTGAAATCCTTGTGATCGATCGAGACATGCGCCTTGCCGTGTCCGAAGGGGCACGCCAGACGGAGCTTGAGGCAATCGCAGGCAAAAACGGCTTTGTCACACTTGCCGCGCAGTGCAGAAAGCTCGTCCTTGCGGGCGTTACCACCGCCGAGGACGCCATGCGCACCATCAATTCCACCGTGGTCTAACCGCGTTTCCCAAATTCATTAGGAGGAATCTTATGGACGATATCGCCGCCATCATCGCAGCCGCCGCAGCGGCGGGCGCGTCCGATGTGCATCTTGTATGCGGCTTGCCGCCCAAGTACCGCCTGAGCGGGGACTTGGCCGATATGCGCCCGGAGCCGCTCACCCATGACGCGTGCGAAAATTATGCGCGCCAGCTTGCCAAGGAACGCTATGAGGAAGTGTTGAGCATAGGCGAACTGGATTTGGCGGACAGCTATGGCGACGCGCGCGTGCGCATCAACCTTTTCCGCCAGCAGGGGCATGTTTCCGCCGCCATCCGTATTTTGAGCGACGTCATACCCGACGTGCACGATCTGGGTCTGCCGCCCGCCGTGCTGGGGCTGCCTAACCTGCACAGCGGCATCGTGCTCATCACGGGCGAAACGGGCTCCGGCAAATCCACCACGCTTGCCGCGATGCTGGATTCCATCAACCATACCCGCACGGATCACATCATCACGCTGGAGGATCCTATCGAATACATCTATACGCCGGATAAGTGCGTCATCAACCAGCGGGAGATCGGCAAGGATACCGAATCCTACGCCGACGGCCTGCGCGCGATACTGCGCGAGGATCCCGACGTCATCCTCATCGGCGAAATGCGCGACCTGAACACCATCGAAACGGCGCTGATCGCGGCGGAAACGGGGCATTTGGTATTTTCCACGCTGCACACGAATTCGGCGGCGGATTCCATGGATCGCATCGTCAACGTTTTTCCCGAAGGGCAGCAAAAGCAGATCGCCATGCAGCTTTCCATGACGCTCAAGGCGGTCATATCCCAGCAGCTGGTCAAAAAGACAGGCGGCGGGCGCATACTTGCCTGCGAGGTCATGATCGTGAACGACGCGATCCGCAATCTCATCCGGGAGGGCAAAACGCCGCAGATCCATAACGTCCTCTCCACCTCCGCGCAGGAGGGCAGCATCACCATGGATAATATGCTTATCCAGCTTTGCAAGGCAAAGAAAATCGACGCGGCCACCGCTGCGGACGCCGCGCGCAATCCAGAATACGTTCGCAAGAATACGCGCTATTGATGCGCGACAGGCTTAAGGCAGGTGACATAATTGCCGACATATAAGTATAAGGCGATATCCCTTGATGGCGCTCCCGTGAGCGGTGTTATGGAAGCCTACGACGAATACGCCGCGGTGGACAGGATCAAGGAAACCTGCGCCGTGGTGACGAGGATCAGCGAGGTCAGGCACGCGAACGAGGCCAAGGAGCTCTTTGGCCCGCCCAAGATCAAGCACAAGGTGCTTGCGATGATCGCGTCGCAGTTCAGCATCATCCTCACGGCGGGCTTGCCCATCGTGCGCGCCGTGGAGCTGATCGCCGGGCAAACGTCGGACAGATATATGCGCCGTATCTTGCAGGAGGTGGCGGCGGATGTGGCGGCGGGGCACTCGCTCGCGCAGAGCTTTGAAAACAAGGGCGGCGTCCAGCTTCCCTCAACGTTTATCGAGACGGTGCGGGCGGGCGAGGAGTCAGGTACGCTGGATAAGGCGTTTGCAAAGCTGCATACCTATTACGACAAGTCCGCCAAGATCAAAGCAAAGGTCATAAGCGCCATGGCGTATCCCATTTTCCTTTGCATCGTGGCGGTCATCGTGGTGATGATCATCATGGTCAAGGCGGTGCCGGTGTTTGTGGGTCTGTTTGACGGCATGGGAACGACGCTGCCGCTGCCCACGCGCATACTCATTGCGACCTCCAATTTCCTTACGAAGTATATCCTGTTCCTGCTTCTGGGCATGGCGATCCTCATTATCGCCTGCAAGCTGTGGCAGCGCACGGAGGACGGCAAACGCTTCTTCGCCCGCATGAGCCTGAAGCTTCCCGTGCTGGGTCGCGTGAACATCATGAAGGGCGCGAGCCAGTTTGCCAATACCATGGCGACCATGCTTTCGGCGGGTCTCCCCATGGTGAAGGCCGTAACGGCGACGGGCAAGGCCATGGACAATTACGTTATGGGCATGGAGACGCTACAGACCGTGAGCGGCATCGAACAGGGCAAGCGGCTGGGCGCCTGCATGAAAAACGGCGTGTTTTTCCCGCCCCTGCTTGTGGAGATGACGTCCGTGGGCGAGGAGACAGGCTCCATGGAGGCGACGCTGGACGTGATAGGCGAATACTTCGATACCGAGGTCGAACAGCAGTCCGCAAGGGCGCTGTCGCTCCTGGAACCCTCCATCATCATCGTGCTGGCGGTGTTCGTGGTGTTTATCCTGCTTGCCGTGTACCTGCCGCTGTTCTCCCTGTACGGCAGCATCGGATGAGCAACCAAGGTGCTTTCGGGGACGCCAAGACGTCGCCGCAAACATAAAACCATCGTTTCCCAAGGTTCCCTATAATACGAAGGAGGAATATCAAATGAATATTCGCAGCAAAAAAGGTTTTACCCTCATGGAAATGCTGATCGTCGTTGCGATCATCGCCATCCTTGTAGTCATCGCCATTCCCGTGTTCCAGTCGCAGCTGGAAAATACCAGAAAGGCAGTCGACGACGCCAATGCGCGCAGCGTCAAATCCCTTGCGGTAACGTATGCCATGACGACCGAAAATGTGTTTGGCACGGAAACGAGCGTCAAGCTTTACGGCGTGCAGGGTACGGACAAAACAACGATGCAGATCGCAACCGCCGCAAGCGGGGAAGGCTATGGCCAGACCGCAGCGAACAAAGGCAAAATATTTGCCGTAACGATAGACACAAATTACAATGTGACGGCCAGCGGCTGGGAAGCGGTATCATAATGCCGGCCTCATGCATGAGGAAACGTCCTTGCCGCTTTGGTTAAGCATGTATATCCTGTTCATAGCCGCGCTTTTCGGCGCGGCTATGGGCAGCTTTGCAAACTGCGCGGCGGCGAGGCTCTCAAGCGGCCAAAGCGCGATGAAAGGGCGGAGCCATTGCCCCGCCTGCGGGCACGTCTTGGGTGTGCCGGACTTATTTCCGATTTTTAGCTATTTGTTTTTGCGCGGGCGCTGCCGCTATTGCGACGCGCGCATTTCCGCGAGGTGCCTGTATACGGAGCTGATGGGCGCGGCGCTTTGCGTGAGCCTTGTCCTGCGCTATGGCGTTACCCTGCAGGCGGCTGCGTACATGGCGGTATTGTTTCTTATGCTTGCCGCGGCGCTGGTGGATATGGACACGGGTCTGATCCCCAATCGCTTCATTCTTATGGGCATAGGCGTTTTTCTGATCTATGCATTGCTCCAACGGCCCGTTTGGCCGGCCTTGAGCCGGGGGCTGCTTGGCGGCGCGGCCGCGTCTGTGCCGCTGCTGCTGTTCGTGCTGCTCGCGGATAAGCTTATGGGGCGCGAGACCATGGGCGGGGGCGACATCAAGCTGTTCTTTATGGCGGGGCTGTATTTCGACTGGAAATGCAGCATCCTGCTTTTGATATTTTCCTGCCTGTGCGGGATCGCGTTTGCCGTGATCGTGAGACAAAAACGCGGCGAGGAATTCCCCTTCGGCCCCGGCATCGCTATGGGCGCATGGATAACGGCGCTTGCGGGCGCGCCGCTGTTGCAATGGTATATGGGGTTGTTCCTTTGATTTTACCAAAAGAGATGAGGAGACGGATGCGTATGGGTAAGCTCTGCACCGGCATCGATATCGGCGCCAACGAGGTCAAGTTCGCCGTCTGCAAGGACGGAGCGCTGCTGCGCCGGGAAAAGGCCGTGCTGCCCGACAATGTGGTGCGGGACGGCGTTGTGGTTTCGCCTGCGGCGCTGGGTCAGTTTTTGAAGGAAACGGCAAAGGAACGCAAGCTCAGGCGCGGCGCGTGTGCGCTCGTCCTGCCTGCGGCGGCGGCCTTCTTCCGCCGATCCGTCATGCCGGCCATGACGGCGGAGCATCTAAAACTCAATCTTCCCTACGAATTCCGCGATTATATCACGGAGGAGCGCAGCAAGTACATATTCGACTATGCGGTTCTGGGTATGGAGCATGACGAGCAGGGCGAGCCCGCGTCCATGGATATCATGGCGGCGGCAGCGCTGCGCGAAACCATAGAAAGCTATCGAAACATCTTGAAATATGCGGGCTTCACCATGCAGACCGCCGTACCCGAGGAGGTCGCCTATTCCAACCTCCTGCGCCGGTATGAGGCGCAAAATCCCACCGGGGAAAAGCGGGAATACTGCATACTGGATATGGGGCACAGCGCCACGCGCCTGTACTTTTATACGGGCTGTGCGCATGAGGCCACGCAGCTGATCGATTACGGCTGCGCGACGCTGGACGAGGCCATCGCCGAAACCTATAACGTGGATATCCATATGGCGGCGTCCTACAAAACGGCAAATTACGAAGGGGCGCTGGAAGCGGAAAATTGCAAAAACTTCTACGCAAAGCTTGCGATCGATCTGATGCAGGCGCTCAACTTTTACAATTATAACAATCCGGAAAACGCGCTGCGGGATATCTACTTCTGTGGCGGCGGTGCGCAGATACAGCCGCTCAAGGACGCCATATGCGAGCGCGTAACGCTTGCCACGCACGATATAGAAACGCTGATGCCGCCGTCGGAGGGATCGCAGGAACCGGCAAGCCTGTATCCCGCCGCTTACGGCGTCACCTTGCAGTAGGGGGCGGCTATGGGAAAAAACATACTGAAAATGGACGTCAAGGATATCGGCAAGCTTTTCACGCGCGAGAAACGCGGCAAGAAGGTGTATCCTTCCAAGACGACGCTGAACCTTGGGCAAAGACCCAAGAGCATCAACAGCCCTTCGCGGGCGATACCGCTGTTTCTGCTCATCCTGCTTTGCGTGGCGGCGTTTGGCAAGTTCGCCGTGGCGGACAGGCTTGCGTATGCCGTGCGCGCGGAAGCGGCGGCGGCGGGCGCCGAGGGCGAGCTTGCTTTGATGCTTGCGCAGACAGAGGCGTATGAGGCTGTGCGCGCCGAATACGACCGTCGCGTGTTCCCCGCGCTTATGATGGAGGAGGCGATGAGCGCCGACGCCATGGATATCCTGCAAATGCTGGAATCAAGACTCATGCCCAAGGCGCGGCTGCATGCCTTTTCCGTGCAGGAGCCTGTGATCACCCTGCAAATTTCCGGCGTGAGCCTGCGCCAGACCGCGCAGCTTGTCAAGGTTTTAGAGAACAGTCCCCTGGTGGATTCCGTCATGGTCTATACGGCGGGCACGGAGGAAACGCCGGCGCCCACACCCACGCTGCCGCCTACGCCAACGCCAAGACCCACCCGCACACCCCGGCTCAGGCGGGGACAGACGCCCGCGCCCACAGCGACGCCCGCGCCCGCGCCCACGCCTACGGCCACGCCGGAAGCGCCGGCCATTATTTCCATGACCATCATGCTCAAGCAGGGAGGTGTGGCCTGATGCTTAAACGAACCTTCAGCAACCGCGAAAAGGTATTGCTTTTGGTACTCGCGCTGCTCGTGATCGGCATAGGCTACTATCTGACGGTGTGGCAGCCCGTAAGCGCGCGCGTGGACGCCGCCGCGCTGCGGCAGGCGGATGCGGAGGACGCCTATGCCATCGAAGCCGTCAGGCTGGTACAGATGCAGAAGATGCAGGCGGAGCTTGCGGCGCTGGACGCCTTTGAGGCGGATCAAAACGCGGCGGTGATACCGCCCTACGATAATGCGAAGAAGGTCATGCAGCTGCTAAACGGCATTCTCACGGCGGCGCAAAGCTACGAGATCAGCTTTGCCAACGTTGAGACACAGGGGAATCTTGCGCTGCGCACGCTCAACATGCGCTTTGTATGCACGAGCTACGACAACGCCAAAACCATCCTGCGCGCGCTGTACGCGGGACCCTATCGCTGCAGGATCGGCACGATGACGTTTCGGGGGCAGGACGGCGACATACAAACAAGCCCCGTCGCGGTGGAAACGGAGATCACCTTCTATGAATTTTTGTCGAATGTGGAGGATGCGGCAACGGAGGCCGGCTCTTAACGCGTCTTGCCGCCGTTGGGCATACTATGCTTAGGAGGTCTCCTCGACGTAGATCACGCCCGGCAGACCATGCACGAACGCCATGGCTTCGCGGCGGTCAAAAGGCTTGTAGCTTTCCCGGCGCAGCGCGCAGGTGACGCCCACGCCGTCGATCACGTCCGCGTCGGCCTTGGTCAGATCAAAAAGATCATATTGCGCGGCGCGCACGGCGCCGATGAAAGCGGAAACGGCCTGCTTGTTTTCCAACAGGATAAACAGGTTGAGCGTTTCTGTTTTTTTGCCCAGATACGCCCGGTAATTATCGCAAAGCGCGATGAGGATGAAGCTGACGATATAGGCCGCAAACGCGCCCAGATAGAAACCGACGCCCACGGCAAGGCCGATGCAGGCCGATGCCCAAAGCCCTGCCGCCGTAGTAAGGCCGGTCACCTTATGCCGGGCGGTCAATAGGATGGTGCCCGCGCCCAGAAAGCCTATGCCGCTGACGACCTGCGCGGCCATGCGGGTAGGGTCGGTGGGAATGCCCGTGTAAAGATTGATGAATTGGCTCGTCATGATGACGAGCGCGGCGCCTGCGGATACAAGGCCGTAGGTGCGCATGCCCGCCGCGCGACCCTTGCGGGTACGCTCGATCCCCAGCGTGCAGCCAAAGAGCGTTGCAAGCAGCAGACGCAGCAGCACGGAAAACCACGTCAATTCCCCCGGTGTGCCTATCAAGGCCGTGATCGTTTGCAGCATGGGATTCACCTCACTTACGTTCATGTAGACTATTTCGCCGTTTCTCGGAAAAATCCTTGTTTTGCGCCGGAATACGCGTGACGCGCACGGGTGGCTTGACAATCACGGCCAACAAAAGTAAAATAGTGCTGCAAGTATCGATTTCAAATTCGCTTTTCAAATACAAAATGCAATCTTCGCTGCGCGCTTACGATTCGTTTTCGCCGTCCCTGCACGCGTAAATGTTTTACCTTTCCGGCGTAGCCGCCGGAAATAATAGAAATCGCATGAAGGAGGAATTTCATGAAGAAGTTTCTGACCATCCTATTGGCGCTTACGTTGGCGCTGTCCGTGTTCGGCTGCGCGGCGCCCGCCGCCGCACCCGCGCCCGCTGCGGAGCCTGCCGCGGAGGATCCCATGGATGCGCTGATCAAAGCGGCGCAGGCCGAGGGCGAGCTCGTCGTTTACGGCTCCTGCGAGGAAGCGTATCTGGCGGCTGCCTGCGAGCATTTCCAGGAGCTTTACGGCATCAAGGTGAGCTATCAGCGCCTTTCCACGGGCGAGGTCGCTACCAAGATCGCTGAGGAAGCCGGCAATCCCTCCGCCGACGTATGGTTTGGCGGCACGACCGATCCTTACAACGTCTCCGCGGCGGATGGCCTGCTCGTAGCCTACGAGGCCATGAACGCCTCCCACATCGTCGATCCCATGTTCCGCGATGCGGACGGCTATTGGTACGGCATCTATAAAGGCATTCTCGGCTTCATGGTCAACACCGAGGAGCTGACCCGCTTGGGTCTTGAAGCGCCTAAGGATTGGGACGATCTGCTCAATCCCGCCTACAAAGGTCTCGTTTCCTATTCCAACCCCTCCACCGCCGGCACGGGCAAGCTCATCGTTAACACCATGGTGCAGATGAAGGGCGAGGAGGCGGCCATGGAATACTTCAAGGCGCTTGATCCGAGCATCATCCAGTATACCAAGAGCGGCTCCGGCCCCTCCAAGATGGTAGGCCCCGGCGAGATCGTCATCGGTATAGGCTTTTTGCATGACGGCGTCAAGCAGATACTGGACGGCTATGACAACATCGCCTTGATCGCCCCTGCCTCCGGCACCAGCTTTGAAGTGGGCGCTACCGCCATCTTCAAGGGCTGCAAGCACGAGAACGCCTCCAAGCTTTGGATCGAGTACGCGTTGAGCCCCGAGTGCGTCAACCTCGCCAAGACCGCTGAATCCTATCAGTTCCTCGTCATCGACAATGCCGAGCAGCCCAAGGAAGCCGCCGAATTCGGACTGGATACCGCCAAGCTGATCGACTACGACTTCGAGGCCGCCAAGGAGAACACCACGCGTCTGGTGGAGGAATACTTCACCTATGTAAACGGTGACGACCGCTTCAAGACCGAGTAACAAGCAACATATCTGCCGATAACGTGGGGCTGCCCGGAACGCAATATTTTCGGACAGCCCCCCTGCGTAGATGGAAAGGGGAACCTTGTGAAGCAAAGCAAGAGCGCGGAGCTGGATCGCAAAAAGCTCTTTGCCGATCCCATTTTAGTCAGTACCATCGCACTGCTGCTGGTATTTTTGATTCTTTTTATCGTCTATCCCTTATTTGTATTGCTCATCGACAGCGTTTATGTCAAGGGCGAGGGCTTTTCCATGGAGACCTTCCGGCGGATACTGGATATGGATCGTTTCCGCAAGGCGTTCTCCAACACCCTCGTGCTGGGCGGCATCACGGGCATATTGTCCACCATCATTGGGCTGCTGTTCGCCTATGTGGACTGCTATATGAAGGTGCGCTCCAAGGTGCTAAAGCGCCTGTTTGACGTGGTCGCTGTGCTGCCGGTCGTATCCCCTCCCTTCGTGCTGTCGCTTTCCGCCATCATGCTTTTCGGGCGCAGCGGCATCATCACAAGAACCATACTGCATATTTATGACGCGAATATCTACGGGCTCAACGGCATCGTGATCGTGCAGACGCTGACCTTTTTCCCCGTCTGCTATCTGATGCTGAAGGGTCTTTTAAAGAATATCGATCCCTCCTTGGAGGAGGCGGCGCGGGATATGGGCGCTTCCCGCTGGAAGGTGTTTACGACGGTCACCCTGCCGCTGCTGCTGCCGGGCTTGGGCAACGCGTTTTTGGTCACCTTCATCGAGGCGGTCGCGGATTTTGCAAACCCCATGCTCATAGGCGGCAGCTACGATACGCTCGCCACCACCATCTATTTGCAGGTGACGGGTGCTTTGGATACGACGGGTGCTGCGGCGATGTCCTGCGTGCTGCTTTCGCTCACCATGGTGCTCTTTCTGCTGCAAAAATACTATCTGGAACGAAAGACCGCATCCACCCTTACAGGCAAGGCGTCACGGGAGCGGATGCTCATCGAGGACAAGAGCGTGACCCGCCCGCTTACCATCTTCTGTGCGGCGGTGGCGGCGTTTGTGGTGATGATGTACATCATGATCCCCTTTGGCGCGCTGTTTAAGCTTTGGGGGCGCAACTACTCGCTTACGCTCAAGTGGTTCAAATATGTGTTCGACTACGGCGGCATGAACGCCTTCAAATCCTCCGTGGTGCTCTCGCTGATCGCGGCGCCCATCACGGCGATACTCTCCATGATCATTGCCTACTTGGTGGTGAAGAAGAAATTCCGCTCCAAATGGTTCATCGAATTCGTGTCCATCCTCGCCATGGCCGTACCCGGCACGGTGCTGGGCGTGGGCTTTATCCGGGGTTACTCCGGCGGCCTTTTCCGCACGGGGCTTTTACAGGGGCTCTACGGCACGGGCGCGATCCTCGTGATCGTGTTTATCGTCAGGAGCCTGCCCGTGGGCACGCGAAGCGGCATCGCGGCGCTTCGGCAGATCGATAAATCCATAGAGGAATCCGCCTATGACCTTGGCGCGAACAGCGCGCGCGTATTTATGACGGTGACGCTGCCGCTTATCAAGGATTCCTTTTTCAGCGGCCTTGTCACGGCGTTCGTGCGCAGCATCACGGCCATCAGCGCGATCATTTTGCTCGTCACGCCGCAATTCGTGCTCATCACCTGCAAGATCAACGAATTTGCGGAAAAGGGCTCCTTTGGCGTGGCCTGCGCGTATGCTACCATACTGATCGCCATCGTGTACGCGTCGATTCTTCTGATGAATCTGTTTATGCGCTTCTTTGGCACCAGCAAGAAAATCACGGAGGTGGAATGACATGGATAAAAACAGCAAGGGCGTAAGGCTCGAAAACGTTTCCAAGATATATACCGACCCCAAGACGGGCAAGGATTTTAAGGCGGTGGACAGCGTATCGCTGGATATAGCGCCCGGCAGCTTTGTGACGCTGCTCGGCCCCTCCGGCTGCGGCAAGACCACCACGCTTCGCATGATCGCGGGCTTTGAAAGCCCGGACGAGGGCGAGGTGTATTTGGGTGAGGAAGCGATCAACGCCCTTACGCCGGATAAGCGCGACACGGCCATGGTGTTCCAGAGCTACGCGCTTTTCCCGCACTACAATGTGTTCGATAACGTGGCCTACGGCCTTAAGCTGCGCGGGATCGGCAAGGAGGAGATCAAGCGGCGCGTGCACGCGATACTCGATCTTGTAGAGCTTGAGGGGATGGACGCGCGCATGACCAATCAGCTTTCCGGCGGACAGCAGCAGCGCGTGGCGCTTGCCCGCGCGCTTGTCGTGGAGCCGAGCGTCCTGCTTTTTGACGAGCCGCTATCCAACCTTGACGCGAAGCTCCGCGTTTCCATGCGTACGGAGATACGCAAGATACAGCAGAAGGTGGGCATCACCGCCATCTACGTCACGCATGACCAGTCCGAGGCCATGAGCCTTTCGGATCAGATCATCATCATGAACAAAGGCGAGATCGCGCAGATCGGCACCCCGCAGGATATCTACTACCATCCCAACAGCGAGTTTGTGGCGGACTTCATCGGCGAGGTCAGCTTCCTGAAGGCCGTTGTGCGCGATACGCGGGAGGGGCAGACCATCCTTGCGGTGGGCGAAAACACCATGGCCGTGCCCGAATACCGCCATCTTGAGGCGGGCAAGGACTGCACGCTGGTGCTGCGCCCGGAGGCGCTGAGTATCGCGGACGCGGGCGCGCTGCCCTGCGATATCGTTTTGTCCACCTTCATGGGGCATTATCAAAACTATCATGTGATGGTGGAGGATACGCTCATCAAGGTAACGGTGTTCAATCCCAAAAACAAGAAGATCTACGGCGCGGGGGAAAAGGCGTTTTTGGCCATAGAGAACGACAGCATCCATGTGCTTTGAGCGCAAAAGCCAATCAACCGCGCTTATGCAAACGCCATGCGGCAGCGCATGGCGTTTTCTCCAAAAAGCCGGCATTTTAAACTAAATTTTAAGCAGGTGCGCTAGGATGCGGATGAAAGAGGAGAGGGGGCGGCATGATGCGGCTGTTGCTGGCGGAGGACGAGCGGGAGCTTTCCAACGCCCTTGTGAGCATACTCAAAAAGAACAACTACTCGGTGGACGCGGTGTATAACGGCGAGGACGCGCTGGATTATCTCAACGCCGAAAACTACGACGGCGCGATATTGGACATCATGATGCCCAAGCTCGACGGCATATCCGTGCTCAAGCGCCTGCGGGCAAGGGGGAGCAAGCTGCCCGTGCTCATGCTCACGGCCAAATCCGAGGTGGATGACAGGGTCTTGGGCTTAGACAGCGGGGCGGACGATTACCTCACCAAGCCCTTTGCCACCAAAGAGCTGCTCGCCCGCGTGCGCGCCATGACGCGGCGGCAGGCCGACGTAACGGAAAGCGTGCTGCGCTTTGGCAACGTCAAGCTTGACCGGGCGACCTTCGAGCTTTCCGCCGAACGCGGCTCCTTTCGTTTGGCGAATAAAGAATTTCAGATGATGGAGATATTGATGGTGAATCCCAACATGCTCATCTCCACTGAACGCTTCATGGAAAAGATATGGGGCTATGACAGCGAGGCGGAGATCAACGTGGTCTGGGTATATGTTTCCTATCTTCGCAAGAAGCTTGCGGCTATAGGCGCGAACGTCGCCATCCGCGCCACGCGAAAGATGGGCTATTCTTTGGAGGAAATGCCATGATCAAGCGTCTGCAAAAGCAATTCATACTCGTCGCCGTCAGCGCTGTGACCGTGGTGATGCTCTTGGTGCTGGGCGTGATCGTGTCCACGGCGTATCATCGCGTAGGCAGGGAGGCGGATCATCTGCTCGCCTTTATCGCGGACAACGACGGGGAATTCCCACGCGGCAGGCGCACGCAGCAAAACAGCGACGTCCCGCCGGAAAAGCCTGCATCGGACGCGGCGCCCGGGGCGGACGTCGTGCCAAAGCGCCTGATGTCGGCGGAAGCGCCCTTTGAAACGCGCTATTTCTTCGTGCGATTGGATGGCGCGGGCAATGTGGTAAAGACGCACATGGGCAATATCGCGGCCGTGAGCGAGGAACAGGCGATCGCGTACGCAAAACGCATCGGCGCCTCCAGCAAGGTCTCCGGCTATGAGGGCGTTTACCGGTATCTTGCAAGAAAGACGGAGGACGGCGCGCTTGTGATGTTTGTGGATTGCAGCAGGGATATGGAATCCTTTGCGCTTTTTCGCAATACCAGCCTGATCGTGTTTGCCGTAAGTCTGGCGGGCATATTCCTCTTGGTGGTGCTTTTTTCCAAGACCGCCGTGCGGCCGGTCGCGGAAAGCTATAATAAGCAGAAGCAGTTCATCACGGACGCCAGCCACGAGCTCAAAACGCCGCTTACGGTCATTTCCGCCAACACGGAGCTTTTGGAAATGGAAAACGGCGAAAACGAATGGACAAGGAGCATCCAGCATCAGGTGGCGCGGCTTACGGAGCTGACCAACAGCCTCGTTACGCTCTCCCGCATGCAGGAGGAGGACAAGCCGCTGGTCATGACGGATTTTTCCCTTTCCGACGCTGTGGAGGAGAGTGTCGCCCCCTATGTGAACACCGCGACGCAGCAGGGAAAGACGCTGCAAGCCGCCATCGCCAAAAACCTTTCCTATAACGGCGACGAGACGAGCATTCGCAAGCTCGTGGGGATACTGCTGGATAATGCCGTGAAGTATACGCCTACGGGAGGGGATATCGACGTAACGCTCAAACGCGAGGGAAGAAATAACCTGCTTTGCGTGCACAATACGGCGGAGGCGATGAAGACCGGCAATCACAATGAGATGTTTGAGCGCTTTTATCGGGGCGACGCCTCCCGCAATTCGCAAACCGGCGGCTACGGCATAGGCCTGTCCATCGCCCGCTCCATCGTTGCGGCGCACAAGGGAAGGATCACCGCCCGCAGCGAGGACGGGAGGTCGCTTACCATCACGGTGCTGCTGTAAAAAAAGATGGACGCTTTTGCGCCGCGCGGCTCTTGCGCGGCGCGTTTTAATCCTGCTTTAAGAAAAGGATGGTAGGCTATATATATGTAAGGTGAAAAAATCTCCCGCCTTTAAGGTTTTTCTTAGGTTGACGGCGTAAGCTAAACGCATAAAACCGAGGGAGCGAGAGACGATGCGGGCATACACAAAAGAAAAAACAGGGGGAACACCATGAAAAAGACCATCCGGATCATCGCGCTGCTGCTGACGCTCTTACAGCTTAGTGCCTGCGCCGCCGCAGGCGAGGTGCCCCAAACGGTGACTGCCACACCCGGGGCGGGCGGCAAGCCGGGGCTTGCCGTGGAGGAGCTGCAAACGGGCGACACGCTCTTTACCGACCGCGACCTAAACGGCACATGGGACGATGCGGCGGCGACGCACATCACGCTTGGCGCAGCGCCCGTGATCGAAGGCGACGGCGCGGAGGCCGGGGCAAACGTCGTTACGCTGACAAACGCCGGCGTGTATGTGCTTGCGGGTGAAATGCAGGGGCAGATCGCCGTGGAGGCGGGCAAGAACGACAAGCTGCAGATCGTGTTAAACGGCGCAAGCGTTACGGCGGCGGACGGCCCCGCCCTTTATATCAAAACGGCGGACAAGGTGTTTCTGACCATCGCCGGGGGTACGGCCAACGCGCTTTCGGACGGCGCAAGCTATGCCGCCGATGAGGAGGAGCCGGACGGCGCGATCTACAGCAAGGCCGATCTTGCGATCAACGGCGCGGGCACGCTCAACGTGAACGGCGCATATGAGCACGGCATTGTTTCCAAGGATGATCTCATACTTGCGGACGCGACCTTCAATATCACCGCAGCGGGGGATGGCGCAAGGGGCAAGGACTGCATCAAGGCGCATAACGCGACCCTCAATATCACAGCGGCGGGCGACGGCATGCAGTCCAATCGCGCGGACGATGCGGATCTGGGCTATGTGCTGCTCGATGGCGGCGCCTATAACATCAACGCGGCGGCGGACGGCATACAGGCCGAAACGCGCTTGGAAGCAAGCGGCGGCGTTTTTAATATCGTTACGGGCGGCGGGCGCGCCGCGGCTCCCGAAATGACCAGAGGCGGCGCATTCCCGGGCATGCCGGGCAACGCGCAGGCTGCGCAAACCACGGCAGAGAAAACGGCCAGCGCCAAGGGCCTCAAGGCGGGCACGGATATCACGGTGCGGGGCGGGACGTACGCGCTTGACGCCATGGACGACGCCGTACACGCCAACGGCAGCGTGACCCTGCAGCCCGAGAGCATGACAATCGCCTCCGGGGACGATGGCATACACGCCGACGGCGCGCTTTCGATCAATGGCGGTACGATCAGCGTCACCCAAAGCTATGAGGGCTTGGAGGGCAATTCCGTTACCATACTCGACGGCGTGATCACCGTTACCGCCTTTGACGACGGCGTGAACGCGGCGGGCGGCGCGGACAGCGCCGCGCAGGGCGGCCGCTACGGTGCGGATCAGTTTGCATCTGACCCTACCAAGTTCATCGATATACGCGGCGGCACGCTGATCGTGGACGCGTCCGGCGACGGGCTGGATTCCAACGGCGATTTCAGGATGTCAGGCGGCGCGGTGACGGTTTCGGGCAGCGCGGACGCGGGCAACGGGGCGCTGGATTATAACGGCAAGGGCGAGATCAGCGGCGGCACGATCATTGCCGCGGGCAATGCCGCGATGACGCAGAGCTTTTCGGATACCTCCGCGCAATGCGTGTTGGCGGTGTATTATACAAAGACGCAGGAGGAGGGCAAAGGCGTAACGCTGAAGGACGGCGAAAACGTGCTTGTGGCCTTCGCGCCGCAAAAGGCGTACAGCATGGCCGTGATCAGCGCGCCGGGTATGGAAAAGGGAAAAACGTACACACTGTATAGTGACAACGATAAGCTTGCGGATGTGACGCTAAGCGGCGTTGTCACAGGCGTCGATGAAACGGGCGAAGCCGCAGGCGGCATGGGCGGTTTCGGCATGCAGGGCGGCGCGCCGGGGGGCAGAGGCGGCAGAGGACAGGCGAATGGCGGCGGGGTCCGGCCCGAGGGCACCCCGCCTGCGGGCATGCAGCCGCCGGAGGGTATGCCCGAACCGCCAGCAGGCGGCATGGGGCAGCCGCCGCAGGGTGCGCCGCAAGGCGGGGCGGCGTAAGCAAAAAAAGAAGCGCAAAGATTTTCTTCATAGTTTCCAGCGCAAGGCGTGCCATAGCGGCGCGCCTTATGCATGTCTTTTAACTTGGCTTAAGCTTACAATTTTATACTGCAATATAGAAAAGATTGGTTGCTTTGCGGAGGATTTGCATGGAGAAGGAAAAACGGAATCCCGCGACGGATGACGCAGAAGAATTGCTCGCGCTGCTGGGGAAGGGAAAGAAAAAGAGGTTCAGCTTGAAAAAACTGCTTCTGTTCGGCGGCGGCGCGCTGGCGCTGGGGGCGGCGGCGTTCTTCGGCATCCGCGCCGCGCGGCAAAAGGCTGCGTCCACGGAGGTGGTGTATCGAGAATACACCGTGGAGCGGGGCGACGTGATCGTGGGACAAACGGAAAGCTCCTCGATCTCCCTTGTGCGCAAGGTCGTGCAGTTTCCCATATCCGCTACCGTATCTGAAATTTACGTCAAGGCGGGCTCCATGGTGGCGCCGGGGGACGCGCTTGTCAAGTTTGACGTGACGGAGGTGCAGCAGGGCTTGGACAGCTATAGGCTGCTGCTGGAGGATGCGGCGCTGGAGCTGGAACAGGCGAAGCTGCAGCAGGATACCAAGCTCTTGGAGGCGGGGCAAAAGCTTGAGGAAAGCGAGAAGAAGGGCGATCTGGCAACGCAGAACGAAAATTTGACCAACGCGCAGCTTACCTTAAACTACGACAACGCCGTGACGGCGCTCAAAAAGGCGCAGGACGAATATACGGATTACTGCATCAAAAACGCGGATTTCTCCACGGACAACGCGCGATTGGAGAGTTACAAGGCGCAGCAGGAATATTATAACGACAGGGTGACGGAATATACACAGCTGCAATCGGATCTGAAAAGCTACCAAAGCCTTTTGACCTCGGCGGAGCTTAAGAAGGGCGCGATACTCGTGCCTATGGAGGATTATAACGCGTGGCTTTCCGCCAAGGACAATGAGATCATCGCGGCAAGAAGCGAGAGCGAAGTGAAAAAGGCCGCGTATGACGCGGCGGCGCAGGCGCTTGCCGCCCTTATCGCAAGCGGCACGGCCACCGATGAGGAAATCGCCGCTGCCGGCGCGACGTCGGAGCTTGCGGAGCTGGAATACAACATGGCGCTTTCCTCCATCACAGAGCTGGAGGAGGAGAAGGCGGAAACCATCGCCAACTACGAAAAGCGCACGACCATACAGGCGGAGATCGACAAATATACGAGCCTGATCAATGGCTTGGGCGACTCTGCCAACATAGAATCCGAGCTTGCCGCACTCAAACGCAACCAGACCGCCGCGCAGTCCGCCTATACCGATTACAACACATGGTTTAAAGAAAAATACGGCAGCATCACGACGGCCAAGGACTTGATTACGGCACTGGAAACCGCGCAGGCCTCCATGCAAAAGGCGAATCTGGCCTTGGAGGAGGCGGGGCTCAAGAGCGAAACGGACGCCATGGCTGCGGAGCATACCGCAGAGCTTTCCAAGCAGGAGGCGGAAACGGCGGGTGTTAGCTATGAGCTTACGGAGATGGAGCTGACCCAAAAGGTCGCAAGCGCGCAGGAAAACTACAATACGTTTGAAAAGCAGCTTGCCGAGGTCGAGGAGATGGTCGCCAACGACGGCGTCGTGTACGCCGATCATACCGGCATGATCGTGTCGGTGAACGTGAGCGTGGGCGACAAGGTATCCGTCAATGTCAACACGGACACGCACCTGATCACCTCCTATGCGTCCATCCTCACCATCAACGTCATCGACGACGTGTATGTGCCCATCACCATCTCCGAGGAGGATATCCTTTCCGTTTCGATCGGGCAGGAGGCGCAGGTAAAAATGACGGCCTTCCCGGATAAGGTGTTCGAGGCGGTGGTGGACAGCATTTCCGCCGAGTCCGCGCGCTCCGGCGCTGCGACAGTCAGCTACACCGTGACGGTCAAGTTTAAGGAAAAGAACGAGCTTGCCATGTACGAGGGGATGAGCGCCGAGGTGACGCTCATCGACGAGGCCGCCCTGGACGTGTTATACGTTAACACCAAGGCCGTGGAGGGGAACGGCGACAAAGCCTCCGTCCTCATCAAGGGCAAGGAGGAGAATACCGTGGCGCTTATCACCACGGGCTTTACGGACGGGCAGAATATTGAGATCACCTCCGGCGTTTCCGAGGGCGACGTGCTGCTAGCCGCAAGCGGCGTGGGCGGCACGGGGGCGAGCGCAAACGCCGCGCAGGGCGGGCGTACGGGCGCGCAGGGCGATATGCCGGATATGGGCGGCATGCCTGCGGGCGGCGAGAGGACGGAAGGACGCGGCGCACAATGATCCGATTCGGTGAAATACTGCGTCTGGTGTGGATCAACATCATGGAAAACAAGGTGAAGATGATGCTGACGTCGCTGGGCATCATCGTGGGCGCCGCCACCATCGTGCTGGTCATCGCCGTGGGACGCGGCGGGCAGGCGGAGGTTGCGGATCAGTTCAAAAACCTCAACGCGGGCGCCATCGACGTAAGCGTGGGCGACGGTATCGATATGGACGCCATGTTTGCAGCGGGCGGCATGCCCGGCGGTATGGGCGGCATGCCACCGGGCGGTATGTCAGGCGGCATGCCCAATATGGGCGGCGGCACACGCGGCGGCACGGGCGGTATGTCAGGCGGCATGCCAAGCGGCATGGGCGGCACAAGCTCCCGCCGCAGCAACAGCGCCCGCCCCGGCTCCACGCGGCTCGATATGGAGGACGTGGAGGACATCAAGACCTTCGTTTCCGGCGTGGAGGAGGTGACGATCCTGCAAAGCGCCGACACGACGGTGTTTGGCGGCGTCTTGGAGGAGGAGATGGAGGCGACCGTCGTGGGGGTGCTCGACAACTACGATACAGTCAGCAACCTTACTGCCCTCTACGGCCGCTTTATAGAGGCGGAGGACAACGAAACCAACGCCTATGTGGCGGTGATCGGCTATTCGCTTGCCGCCGAGATATTCGAGTACGCGGCCTATGCCTACGGCGATTATCTCACCATCGACAGCAAGAATTACGAGATCGTGGGCGTGCTTGACACCATGGGCTCCGTATCCTCCGGCATAAGCCCCGATACGGCGGTCTATATCCCCTATAACACGGCGGAAAAGTATGTGTTCGGCGGGCAGGAGAGCCCCAAGATCACGGCGATCGCGTCCAGCGTCGGCAATGTAGAGCAGGCCATGACGGACATCGAAGCGATCCTTACGGAAAACTATCCCACCGCGAGCTTTGACGTGACCGACGCGGGGAGCGCTATGGAGGCGGCCACAAGCTCCGCCGACACGCTTGCGTCGCTGCTGCTGGCCGTGGCCACCATCGTGTTCGCGGTGGGCGGCATCGGCATTATGAACGTGCTGTTTGTCACCGTGCAGGAGCGCACGGGGGAGATCGGCATCCTTAAGGCCATCGGCTTCTCACGAAACGCCATCTTGCTGGAGTTCTTATTGGAAGCGGCGCTCATCAGCGTCATTGGCGGGGTGCTGGGCGTGCTTTTGAGCTTTGCGCTCATTCCGGTGCTGGAATGGACGGGCACGCGCATGGAAAATAGCGTCTGGGGCTGGGTGCTGGCGCTGCTCTTTGCCGTGGTGACGGGCACGGTGTTTGGCTTTTATCCCGCGTGGAAGGCGTCGCGCCTTAACCCCATCGAAGCGCTGAATCAGGAGTAAGGTATGGAAGAAAGTGCAAAGCATCTGATCGAAATCACGGACGTCCACAAGCGCTTTTTGATGGGCGATACCGTGGTGGAGGCGCTAAAGGGCGTGTCGCTTACGGTGGATGAGGGGGAATTCTTAGGTATCCTTGGCCCGTCCGGCAGCGGCAAGTCAACGCTTATGAACGTGGTGGGCTGCATGGATACCTTTCAGGAGGGCTCCTATAAGCTGCTGGGCATACCTGTAGAGTCGCTGGGGGATGATAAGCTGACGATACTTCGCAACCGGCTCATCGGATTCATTTTCCAAAAATATCATCTGATCCCCAAATATACGGTGCTCCAAAACGTCATGATGCCGCTGCTTTCCCGCGGCATGCGCTATGAGGATGCGGCGCGTATCGCTCTGGAGAAGCTTCGCATGCTGGATATGGAAAAACGCCTTGCGCATAAGCCCAACGAGCTTTCGGGCGGGCAGCAGCAGCGGGCGGCCATCGCGCGGGCGCTCGTGGGCAATCCCAAGCTGCTGCTTGCGGACGAGCCGACGGGTGCACTGGACAGCAAAACGGGCAAGGAGGTGCTCAAGCTCTTTCAAGCGCTCAACGATCAAGGTCACACCATCGTCATGATCACGCATGACCTTTCCGTTGCCAAGAGCGCAGGGCGCATCGTGCGCATCATCGACGGGGAGCTGTATAAGGAAGAAGCAACATAGGATTTAGCTGCATGGGATTTGCTTGCGCGCCGGAATATGGTACAATGCTCCATAGGCCGGCGCGCTTTTTTTGCGCTTCGGCGCAGAATCGTGTATTTTTCCTTGAAGGAGCGCAATATGGAGCAGAACACGCGGATGGAAAAGGATACCATGGGGACGATCGCCGTGCCCGCTGACCGCTATTGGGGGGCGCAGACGCAGCGGAGCCTCAACAACTTCAAGATCGGAACCGAGCGCATGCCCATCGAGGTCATTCGCGCCTTTGGGGCGCTCAAGAAGGCGGCGGCGCTTGCCAACCTTAAGCTGGGCGTGCTGGACGAGCGGCGCGCCATGCTGATCGCAAATGTTTGCGATGAGATCACAAGCGGCGCGCTGGACGCGCACTTCCCCCTTGTCGTTTGGCAGACGGGCAGCGGCACGCAGACCAACATGAACGTCAACGAGGTCATCGCAAACCGGGGCAACGAATTGGCGGGGGAAGCGCTGCTCCACCCCAACGACCATGTCAACCGCTCCCAAAGCTCCAACGATACCTTCCCCACGGCCATGCACATTGCGGCCTGTCAGGAGACGAAAGCGCTACTGCTGCCAGCCCTCGACCTTTTATATGGGACGCTGGACGGGCTTTCTCAAGCGTATCAGGACATCATCAAGGTGGGGCGTACGCATTTGCAGGACGCGACGCCCATGACGCTGGGACAGGAGATCGGCGGCTGGGCGGGCATGCTGTCTGCCTGCCGCGATATGATACAAAGCGCACTTATGCCGCTTTCTTTTCTGGCGCTGGGCGGCACGGCGGTGGGCACGGGACTTAACGCCCCTCTGGGCTTTGATCAAGAGGCGGCGGCTGTACTAAGCCGCGAAACGGGCATTGCCTTTGCGCCTGCAAGCAACAAATTTCACGCCCTTTCCTCTAAGGACGCGATGGTGTTCGCGCACGGGGCGCTCAAAACCTTGGCGGCGGATCTGATGAAGCTGGCGTGCGACGTGCGCCTGCTTTCCTCCGGCCCCCGCTGCGGCATAGGCGAGCTTTTGATACCCGCCAACGAGCCGGGCAGCTCCATCATGCCGGGCAAGGTCAACCCTACCCAGTGTGAGGCCGTTACCATGGTGGCGGCACAGGTCATGGGCAACGACGTGACGGTGGGGATGGCTGCGGGCATGGGCATATTGGAGCTGAACGTATACATGCCCGTGTGCATCTATAACTATTTGCAGTCCGTGCGGCTGCTGGCGGACGGCATGCACTCCTTCAACGATCACTGCATCGCGGGGCTTACGCCCGACCGGGCGGTGATACAGGGGTATCTTGACAGATCGCTTATGACGGTGACGGCGCTAAGCCCCCTCATAGGCTACGAGAAGGCGGCCAAGATCGCCAAGCTTGCGCATGAAGAAAACCTTACCCTCAAGGAAGCGTCCCGCAGGCTGGGCTTTTTATCCGACGAGGCGTTTGATAGCGCCATGAATCCCGCGAACATGGTTTTCCCCGCTGAAAAGCGCAATGCATGAAATACTGGAGGCAATATAGATGAACCGTTATGACTTTACCACCGTGAAACCCGATCGCAGCACGGACTGCAACGTATATACCCGCATGGACGCCATGGGTATCACAACGCCCGACGCCATCCCCTTTGCCGTGGCCGAAATGATGTTCCCCATCGCGCCGCCCATACTCGACGCGCTCCACAAAACGGCGGACAACGCCTACTTTGGCTACCGGCAGAACGAGGCGCCCTTTCGGCAGGCCGTGTGCGCGTGGATGGCGAAAAAGGGCGCGGCGCTCACACCGGAGCAGATCGTGCCCTCGCATGGCGTGGTGACGGGGCTTGGCAACGCCATCCGCGCCTATACACAGCCCGGCGATCCTGTCTTGATCCAGCCGCCCGTATACGGCCCCTTCATGCAGGTGCTCCGCGAGAACGAGCGCAGGATCGTGGAAAATCCGCTCATCCTGCGGGACGGGCGGTATGAGATGGATTTTGCGGATATGGAGCAGAAGCTCCTTCAAGGCGTCAAGCTCTTTATCCTTTGCAGCCCCCACAATCCCGTGGGTCGCGTGTGGACGCGGGCGGAGCTTTCCCGCGTGCATGCGCTGTGCGCCCGCTTTGGCGTACCCGTGCTTTCGGACGAGATCCATCAGGATATCCTGCGTCCCGGCGTGGAGTTTACGCCTTACATGCTGCTTGATCCGGATTGCGCGGCCTTTAGCGCCGCGTCCAAGACCTTCAATATCGCGGGTCTTTCGCAAGCGTACTTCTACACGAAAAACGAAGAAAAGCTGCGGCTTTTTGAAAACGCCGCCAAGCGGGACAGCGGCGAGGTGTTTAATCCCTTCGGGATGGCCGCGACCGCGGCGGCGTATACGCACGGCGAGGCATGGATGCGGGAAATGCTTGCTGTCGTCTATGAGAACGCGGACATGCTCCAATCGCGCGCGGAGGCTTTGGGTCTGCCTATGCCAAGGCTTGAGGGGACGTATCTTTGCTGGCTGGATATGCGTCCGCTTGGCCTTGACGCGAAAGCGCTGCAGGAACTGCTGGTGCGCGCGGGCATAGAGGCGACGCAGGGCAGCTTTTTCGGGCCTGTCGGCGAGGGCTTTATCCGCCTGAACGTGGCCTGCCCCACGCAAGCGCTGCAAGCGGCGATCGCGCGGCTGGAGCGCGCGCTTGCGCAAAGGTAGAGGATCGCGCATAACGGCTGCAATCAGCTTATATTTTACGAAATACTACACAGGCGGCGGCGCGTGTGCTATAATACTTGGGAGTTTTTGAGTTTTTCGGAGGCAGTATGAAATATCGTATCGGGATCGACTTGGGCGGAACCAACATCAAGGCGGGCGTAGTGGATGAGGACAATAGGATCGTAGCGTATGATACGCGCCCTACCGATGCGGATCGCCCTTTTGCTGAGGTCGTGCTTTCCATGGCGCAGTCCGCGAAGGACGCCGCCGCACAGCTTGATCTGACCTTGGCCGATTTCCCCTGCTTGGGCGTGGGCACGCCCGGCTCCGTGCAGCGTAAATTCGGCAAGGTGCTGCGCGCCGGCAATCTGAACTGGTACGATGTGCCGCTGCGCGACGAGCTGCAAAAGCATGTATCCACCCCCGTGTATGTCGGCAACGACGCGGACTGTGCGGCGGCGGGCGAATCCATTGCGGGTGCGGCGAAGGATTATAACAATGTGCTGCTCTTTACGCTGGGCACCGGCGTGGGCGGCGGCATCATCATCGAAAAGAAGATATTCTCCGGCGGGGACGGTTTGGGCGCGGAGCTGGGGCATATCCCCCTCGTGTTTGAAGGTGTGCACTGCACCTGCGGCATCGACGGCTGCTTTGAAGCCTACGCCTCCGTGACGGGTCTTATCCGCCAGACGCGGGAGGCGATGGCGGCGCACCCCGATTCGCTTCTCAACAATCTTGCCGAGGAACGCGGCGTGGTCAACGGCCGCACACCCTTTGACGCGGCCAAGGCGGGCGACGCTGCGGCGCTTGCGGTCATTGACCGCTACATCTCCTATGTGGCGGCGGGCATCGGCGGCTGCATCAGTATTTTCCGACCCGAGATCGTGCTGCTTGGCGGCGGCGTGAGCCAGGAGGGGGCGTATCTGATGGATCCTCTCAACGAGCGGCTGCCCAAATATGTGTTCGGCAGCGCCTATAACGGCGTTCCGATGGCCATTCAGGCGACGCTTGGCAACGACGCGGGCGTTATAGGTGCTGCGTATCTGGATATCGTATAATTTTATGTAAAATCACTGCAACCTTTTTTTCTGCCTATACGTTTTATAGGCAGAAAACGGATTTGGAGGTAATACACGATGAAACGCAGATATCTTGCTATCCTGCTTTTGCTGGCGTTGCTGCTGACGGGATGTTCTTCGCAAAAGTCGGAGTCGGCCACGGCGGATATGGCTATGTTTGCCGCGCCCGCCGCTGCGGCGCCGGCGGCGGAGATGGCCTATGTGGAGGAATCGGTAGCGTATGACGTGGCGCAAACGAGCGCCGCGGCGGGTGGTGCGGGCAACGGCGCCGTGCCGGGCGACGCGACGCAGCAGCCTTCGCCGGATTACGGCGGACGCAAGATCATCCGCACCATTTCGCTGGAGCTCTATTCCAAGGATTTTGACGCGCACCTTGCGCAGCTTTTGAAGGATGTCGAGACGGCGGGCGGGTATGTCCAAAGCTCCAACGTTTACGGCACCAAGCCGGAGGTCGCGGGCGATCATGGCCGCAACGCCTCCATTGCCCTTCGCATCCCCGCAAGCGAGGTGGACGCGTTCGTTACGGCAGCCTCGGGGTATGGCGAGCTGCTCTCCCGCTCGGAGGATACCGAGGATGTGACGGACAGCTATTTCGATATCGAAACGCGTTTGTCCGTCAGCCGCACCACCTTGGAACGGCTGGAAAACATACTGGTCAAGACCAACAACCTTTCCGACATCATAGAGCTTGAGCAGGAGATCGCCCGCGTCACCACCGAGATCGAGCAGCTCACCACCAAGCTTCGCAAGTATGACGGCATGATCGAATATGCCACCGTCTATATCCAGCTGCAGGAGGAGGGGCTAAGAGTCGGCCCCGCCGCAAAGACCCCCTTTGGCCAGCGTGTAAGCGACGGCTTTAGCGAGAACCTGAGCGGCCTTGGCAATTTCCTTGAGGATTTGGCCGTATTCCTGCTTGCAAGCTCTCCCGTGCTCGTGCCGTTGCTGCTGATCGCGTGGCTGGCCGTGCATCTTTTCCGCAAACGTTTAGCCTCTCGCGCCCCGGATGCGCCGTGCGAGGGCTTTAGAGAGCGGCGGGCGAGAAAAAAGGCGGAGCGGCAGGCAAAGCTGACAGGCGTGCGGAATATCAAGATCGAAATACCCGAAGTGCCCGTGAATAAAGAGGAGAAGCAGGATGAAAACAAATAGTATGAGAAGAATGGCCGTTGTGGGGGCGCTGTGCGCAAGCATGCTGCTGCTCTTGGGCGGCTGCAAATCGGAGGAGCAGATCGCGGCGGGCGTGCAGTCCACCACGGGCATCAGGGACGTTGTCTATAACGAAGCGCCGGAGGTAGTTATGAGCACCATCGTAGTCAAGGGAAGCGGCGAGATCAAAACCGTGCCGGATACCGCATCCATCACCTTTAACGTAAGAACCAAGGACAAGGACGCCGTCACGGCGCAGGCGCAGAATGAGGAGATCATTCAAGCGCTCCTGGAGGTGCTAAAGACGGACAGCATCGCGGAAAAGGATATCAAGACCGCCAACATCAGCATGTATGAGCAGTTCGACTACAGCAAGAACGAGCCTGTGCTTACCGGCTATGAAGCCTCCAACAACGTGAAGGTCACCATACGCGATGTGGCAAACATCAGCACGATCATCGCGGACGCCCTTACGGCGGGGGTGACGAGCTACGATGGCCTTACCTTCTCCGTAACGGACACCGCGGGCGATTATGATAAGGCGCTTGCGGCCGCCGTAGAGGACGCAGGGCGAAAGGCTGCCGCGATTGCCGAGGCTGCGGGGCTGGAGCTCTCCGGCACCATGAAGATCGAGGAACAGTCCGTGAGCCAGCCCGCCCTCTATAGGGAGGCGGCCGCGGCGGACGGGGCGATGAACGAATCGGCTGCCGCTGGGGCGGGTCCCAGCGTCTCCATGGGCGAGGTCACCACGCAGGCGGAGCTGGTCGTCACCTATGAGGTGCAAAAAGCGAAATAACGTTACCACTTTTTCACAAAGACAATCCCCTTTGCGGGATTGTTTTTTTTGTCCTGCGTTGTTATACTAACCACTATGGAAGAAAAATTGCAATATCACGTTATCAGCATCAAAGACAAAGACCTGATGAAGCGCTACACCGATGTGTGGAACCTTGAAAGCTCCGGCTACAGCTTTACGACCGCCTTTATTTGGGGGAGCGACGGCGCGGTGCGTATTGCGGAGCAGGACGACGTATTGTACCTTTGCGGCCACTATGCGCAGCCCATGCTTTTTGCGCCGCTTTCCTTGCGCCCGGAGGTCTACGGCGAGGCGATCCGCGTCGCTGCGGCGGATTGGGAGCAAGGCGGGCGCGAAGCGGTGTTTTACGGCGTTACGGACGAGCTTGCGCCCTATTTTGAGGCGGCGGGCTACACGCTCACTGCGGATCGGAACAACGCCGATTATGTTTATTCCGCGCAAAGCCTGATCACGCTCAAAGGCAAGGCGTATCATGGCAAGCGCAATCACATCAACCGGTTCTTGGAAAGCTATACCTTTGCCTACGAGCCGTTAACGCCTGACATGATGGACGCGTGCATGACGGTGTATGACGAATGGATGGCGGAGAAGGCGGAGGAGTTTGCAGCCGAACGCCGGGCGACCGTGCATGCGCTTTCCCATATGGACGAGCTTGGGCTAAAGGGTGGGGTTATCCGCGTGGACGGTGCGCTCACGGCCTTCACCATAGGCGAGCGGCTGCGGCCGGATATGGCGCTGATCCATATTGAAAAGGCGGTGGACATACCGGGTATGTTTCCGCTGATCAACCGGGAATTTTTGGCGCACGAATTTGCGGACGTGCAATATGTCAACCGCGAGGAGGATATGGGGCTGCCCGGCCTTAGGCGCGCCAAGGAATCCTATGCGCCGGTGCGGATGATCAACAAGTACATTGCCCGGCGATAATTGGAAATAATGCGACCCATGCCTTGACGCAGGAAAGGTTTTTCGGTATGATGATACATGTGAGTTTGCGGCGATGATCGCACCGGCCGCTTTCATCAAAAAAAGCCTTGCGGCGAACGTTCGCGGGGCGTAAGAATAATCAATAAAGGACGGTAAAAAATTCTATGCCAGCAGCAACAACACAGGGTATCGGCAGCTTCTTCAGCGGCGGCGGTTTTCTCATCATCATGCTTATCGCCATGTTTGCCATCATGATCATTCCGCAGCGCAAGCGTGAAAAGAAGGTCAAGGAAATGCTCGCGGCCATCAAGGTGGGCGATCGCATTCGTACCATCGGCGGCATCTACGGCACGGTCAGCGCCATCAAGGACGACGTGATCACCGTTATGGTCGGCCCCGATAAGATCCGTCTCGTCTTTACCCGTGGCGCCATCGCCAACGTCGAAAACGTTGCGGCGGAAAACACCATGAGCGAGGACGTCAAGGAAATCAGCGAATAAGCTGCGACGGGAATGCTTGCAAGCGCGGTTTTTGCCGCGCTTTTTTCATACAAATTATACTTGGTTAATTCGTTGACAAACCGGGCATAATAAGATAAACTGATATCGATATAAATCAGGCATCATTTACTAATTTACTAAACTAGAAAGAGGTGTGCGACTATGGCTGACATGACGGGAAGGGTTGTTCTTGTTACCGGCGGCGGTAAGGGCATTGGGTTCGGCATCGCATCGGCGTTTGCCAAAGCGGGGGCTTCCCTCGTAATTACCGGTCGTACTGCGGCCACGCTTGAAAAAGCGGCGGCGCAGCTCAAGGAAAAGTACGGCGCCGAGGTTTTGTCGCTTACGGCGGACGGCGCGGACGAGCAGGGCGTGAAGGACGTGATCGCCAAGACCGTCGAACGCTTCGGCAAGCTTGACGTGCTGGTCAATAACGCGCAGGCGTCCAAGTCCGGCAAGATGCTCGTTGAGCACAGCAAGGAGGATTTTGACCTTGCGATCTACTCCGGCCTTTACGGCGCGTTCTTCTATATGCGGGAGGCCTATCCGTATCTAAAGAAATCCGGCCATGGCCGCGTCATCAACTTTGCGTCCGGCGCAGGCCTTTTTGGCAAGCCCGGCCAGTCCTCCTATGCGGCAGCGAAGGAAGGTATTCGCGGCCTGACCCGCGTGGCTGCGACAGAATGGGCGCCCGACGGCATCACCGTCAACTGCATCTGCCCCCTTGCCATGACCGAGCAGCTTGCGGCGTGGAAGGAAGCGTATCCCGAGGTGTATGCGGCTACCATCAAGGGCATTCCCATGGGGCGCTTTGCGGATCCTGAAAAGGATATCGGCAGCATGTGCGTGCTCGTCGCCTCCGACGACGCAAGCTACATGACGGGCGAGACCATCACCCTGCAGGGCGGAAGCGGATTAAGGCCGTAGGGCGCCTGTTTCGGGCAAGGTCATGCGACCTTGCCCGAGCTACCATTTGCACCTGTTCACTAACGTTCACGGTCGTTGCAAATGGCAGAGAAACCATTGCTTCGCAATGCCTTCCGCCCTCACCGCACAGAAGGTGAATTGCCGCATAGCGGCAAGAGAAGCCACCCTGGGGTGTGTCGCTTCGGGCGGTTGAAAGTCAAGAGGCTGCGGCCCCTTGACAATTCCCTAAAAGATTGCTGATGTACAAACAGGCCTCCGGCCAAAACCGGCGGCCTGTTTTTGCATGATTCGGCTTTTGCGCGCATAGGCTGTAGCATTCGGGGCAAGGAGGGGAAAGCATGCAAATGGGCGCCAAGGGGAACAACCTGCTGATGACGTTGCTGAAAGCCGCCCTGTTGGGCGTGGCGGTGAGCTTTGCGCTGCTGCTGCTGTTTTCGCTGGCCTTGCAGAAGAATTGGATGCAGCTAAGCGCCTTGGGGGTCATGACGGTGGCCATCAAGGTGGTTTCGGCGGCCGCCGCCGCCGCGCTTGCGGTAGCCTTGTATAAGCGCCGCGCGTGGCTGATCGGCGGCGTCGCGGGGTTGTGTTACGCGGGGCTTGCGTTTGTGTTCTTTTCCATCCTGTCCAAAAGCTTTTCGCTGTCGCTGGGCATTTTGAGCGACCTTGGTACGGGATGCCTCGCGGGCGTGTTTACAGCACTTCTTATACGCATGTTTCGATAGGCTTTCAGGGGCTTTTATGGTATAATAACCATCTATGGAGCTGTTTATACAAAATGAAGCGCAGTGCGGACAGGCTCCGCGTGTTAAGGGTATATCGCCCCTGCTCGCGGCGCTTCTTGCGCGGCGGGGCGCTGCGGACGCGGCCGCCATGCGGGCTTTTTTGGAGCCGGATATCGCAAGCCTTTTCGACCCCTTCCTGTTTTCGGGCATGGAGGCCGCCGTTTCCCGCATTCGCGCGGCGATCGAGGGGCGGGAGCGCATATGCGTTTACGGCGATTACGATGTGGACGGCGTGTGCGCGGTGAGCATGCTGCTTTTGTGCCTGCGAAAGCTGGGGGCGGACGCGTGCTACCATATCCCTTCCCGCCATAACGAGGGCTACGGCATGAATCTGGGCGCTGTGGAGGCGTTGGCGGCGCAGGGCGTGAAGCTGATCGTCACGGTGGATAACGGCGTCAAGGCGCATGAGGAGGCGGCGCGCTGCTACGAATTGGGCATGGAGCTTGTCATTACCGACCATCACATCAGCGGGGAAACGCTGCCCCGGTGCGAGGCGGCGCTTTGCCATACCCTGCCCGGGGAGGCGTATCCCAACAGGGATATCTGCGGGGCGGGGACGGCGTTTAAGCTGGTGCAGGCGCTTTGCGGCTTTGACGAAGCAAGGCGGTATTTTCCGCTTGCGGGTCTTGCGACGGTTGCCGACGTGGTGCCGCTGCTGGGGGAAAACCGCGTGATCGTGGCGGAGGCGCTGCGTATGTTGAATGCCGGCGACGCGCCGACGGGCTTGCTCGCCTTGGGGCGGGAGGTCAATAAGGAAGGCAAATTTTCCGCCTATCATTTTGCGTTCGGCTTTGCCCCGCGCCTAAACGCCGCGGGCAGGATAGCGGACGCGTCCCTTTGCGTGGAGCTTTTGTGCTGCGCGGAGGAAGCGGAGGCTGCGCGCATGGCCGCGACGCTGAGCCATTTGAACGCCGAGCGCCAAAGCGAGGAGCTTGCGATCTGCGCGGAGGCGTATGCCGTGCTCAACGCGGCCGATTTGACCGAGCGGCACGCGATCGTTCTCAAAGGGGACTGGAACAGCGGCGTGATCGGCATTGCCGCCTCGCGCATCGCGGAAAAATACTATCGCCCCGCCATACTGTTTTCCCAGAAGGACGGCGTGCTCACCGGCAGCGCCCGTTCCATCAAGGGTGTGCATATCTATGCGGCGCTGTTGCAGTGCGCGGGTCTGTTTATCCGCTTTGGCGGTCATGCGGCGGCGGCGGGGGTCACGATGGACGAGGCAAACTATGACGCCTTCTGTGCGCGCTTTGAGGAGGCTGTGCGCTTTGTCGCACCAGACGAAGCGCTGTTTGTGCCCCGGCGCACCTATGAGCTTGAGGCGCCGCTTGAGGATGTGGACATGGGGTTTGCGGAGGATATCGAGCGCCTTGCGCCCTTTGGCGAGGGCAATCCGCGCCCGCTCTTGCGCATCCGCGACGCGCATCTTAGAGGGCTCAAGCGCATGGGGGATGGCAGCCACCTGCGCGGCACGCTTACAGCGAACACCGCGACGCGGCCTTGCACGCTTTTTAACATGGGGGATGCGTGGGAAACGCTGCTCGCCATGGATCGGTGCGATCTCTTGTGCGCGCCCGCCGTAAACGTATGGAACGGCACGCGCAGCCTGCAAATACAGCTCAAGGCCGTACGCGCGTCGTGCCCCGGTGACACGGACGCGTATATCGACGCGCACGCGCCGAAATTTGTTGATGCAATTTCACGCAACATCCGATATAATACTATCCGTGATGATTTGGCCTTGGAGAAGGTCGCGCCGGACGAATGGCTATGCGGCGCGCTCACACACGCGCAGGGCACGCTGATCCTGTGCTTTACCGCATCCGGCGCCAAGCGGCTGCTGCAAAGCAGGGATGTATATGCGTGCATGGATGTGACGTTTTTTAAGGAGCCTAAGCAGGCATGCGCGTATAACGCGGCGGTGCTTGCGCCGGTGCTGGATGAAATGGAGCCGTGGCGTTACAGGCGCGTGCTCGTTTACGATACCCCCGTGCTGCCCGGCGTGGCGAAAAGGCTGCGCGAGCTGCTGCCCGATGCACAGATCATGACGGGCGAGGCGCATGCGGCGGACACAGAGGAAATCGTTGAGGCGCTGCGGATGGACAGGGCGCGTATGGCGCTTTTGTACCGCGCGCTGCGCCAAGCCGACCGGCAGTTCTATAACCGGGAGGAGCTGGCCGACTACCTGTGCCGAAAGACCGATCTGGCGCGTCCGCTCTGCGCGCTGGGCGTGGATATCATGCTGGAGCTGGGCTTTGCCCACGCGCACAACGGTATCGTGTTTGTCCCCGACGCGCCGTCGCGGCCATTGGAGGAAAGCGCTATCTATCGCGCCTTGCAGGCGTTGCAGGACGCATAACGAAGGAGGAAATATGGATCTGAAAACCGCAATCCGCAGCATTCCCGATTTTCCCAAGGAGGGTATCCTTTTTTACGACGTGACGACGCTGATACAGAATAAGGACGCGTATCACGAGCTGATCGACCGTCTGGCTTCGACGCTGGAGGGCAAGCAGGTGGATATCGTGGTGGGTCCCGAGGCGCGCGGCTTCATCATAGGCTCGGCGCTTGCCTACGCCCTGCACGCGGGCTTTGTGCTGGCACGCAAGCCGGGCAAGCTGCCCTATAAGACCATGTCGTACGAATATGATCTGGAATACGGCACGGATTCCTTGGAGATCCATGTGGACGCCATCCCCAAGGGCGCGAAGGTCGTGGTCGTGGACGATTTGCTGGCCACGGGCGGCACGGCGCTTGCGGCGATCAAGCTTGTGGAGCAGGCCGGCGGCGAGGTCGTGGCGGCGCGCTTTGGCATCGAGCTTGAGGACTTGGGCGGCCGGGCATTTTTGAAGGATTACGACGTAGAGTCGATTATCAAGTACGAAAGCTGAAAAAACAAGCGGTGTGTTTGGCGCACCGTTTTTTCTTTTGTGCATGGGAACAGGTGAGGAAGATGGACGAGACCGCGAACGCCTTGACGGTACAATATGTGGACGATGCGCTGATGACGCATTGCAGCGCGCGCTTCAGTCATGAGGACATGGAGCTGCTGGCGCGCGCCATCGACTTTGCGAAAAAGGCGCACGCGGGGCAGAAGCGTGAATCGGGCGAGCCCTATTATATCCATCCCGAGGCTGTGGCGATCATGCTCTACGATATGGGCATGGACGCGCACACGGTCATTGCGGGGCTGCTGCATGACGTGGTGGAGGATTGCACCGTTACCGTGGAGGTGCTGCGGGATATCTTCGGCGAGGATATCGCCGGGATGGTGGACGGCGTAACAAAGCTCACCAAAACCAGCAACCTTGAGATATCCGCCAAGGAGGATCGGGAGGCGGACAACCTTCGCAAGATGTTTTTGGCCATTGCCAAGGACGTGCGCGTGGTCATCATCAAGCTGACCGACCGGCTGCATAACATGCGTACGCTCGGCTATTGCAGCGAGGCCAAGCGCGTGCGCAAGGCTAAGGAAACGCTGGACGTGTATGCGCCGCTGGCGCACCGCTTCGGCATGGGCGCCATGAAGTGCGAGCTGGAGGATCTTTGCTTCTCCTTCATATGGCCGGAGGAATATAAAAAGCTGCAGGCGGAGCTGGAGCCTTCCCAGTCCGCCCACATGGAAACGCTCAACAACGCCATGCAGCTCATCCGGGAGAGTTTGGACAAGGCGAATATCAAGGCGCAGATCAGCGGCCGCCCCAAGCATCTTTACAGCATCTATAAAAAGGCTGTGCGGCAAAACAAAAGCCTCAATGAGATCTACGACCTGATTGCGGTGCGCGTGGTGGTGGAGACCATCAACGACTGCTATGCGGCGCTGGGCATCATCCATTCCCTTTGGAAGCCCATGCCGGGCAGGTTCAAGGATTATATCGCCATGCCCAAGACCAATATGTACCGTTCCTTGCATACGACGCTTTTTAGCAAGGACGGCATGCCCTTTGAGGTGCAGATACGCACCTTTGAGATGCACCGCACGGCGGAATTCGGCATCGCGGCGCACTGGATGTACAAGGAAGGGCGCACCGCGCAGGATGAGATGGACAGCAAGATGGCGTGGCTGCGCGAGGCGCTGGAGCTGGAAAACTATTCCGAATCCACGCTGGAATTCGTGGACAACGTCCGCAAGGACTTTTTCAGCGACTATGTATATGTGCTTACCCCGCAGGGCAAGATCATCGACCTTGTTACGGGCAGCACGCCGCTGGATTTTGCCTATCGCATCCACACCAACGTCGGCCACCACGCGCGCGCGGCGCGCGTCAACGGGGCGCTTGTCAAGCTTGACTATAAGCTCAAGACCAACGATGTGGTGGAAATATTGACAAACCCGCAGGCCGCGCCCAGCCGCGACTGGCTCAAGATCGTTAAGACCCAGCAGGCCAAGGCCAAAATACGCCAGTGGTTCAAAAAGGCCAACCGGGAAGAAAACGTTCTGCGCGGCAAGGAAATGCTTTCGGACGCGGCCAAGAGGCAGGGACGAAACCTCTCTGAGCTTACCAAGGACGAGTATTTTTCGGATATCCTCAAGCGCTTCAACATGAGCGAGATGGACGACGTTTACGCCTGCATCGGCTATGGCGGCATCACCACGGGGCAGGTGCTTCACCGGCTCATCGAGCAGTATCGCAAGGAGGAGCACGCGGCGGCCCTGCAAGCGCGCCTTATGGCGCAGGATCAGGCGGTGCACAACATCACCACCACGCATGACCGCGGTATCATCGTGCGCGGCGAACCCAACATGGTGGTGCGCTTTGCACAGTGCTGCACACCCCTTCCCGGCGACCCCATCATAGGATACATCACGCGCGGACGCGGCGTTTCCGTGCACCGGGCGGACTGTCCCAACGTGAAGGATCTTCTCTTGGACGACGACCGCATTATCGAGGTGGAATGGGCGCAGAACGTCAGAGCCAGCTATACCGTATCCGTCCAGATCAACGGTACGGAGCGGGCGGGTCTGCTCATGGATATCTCGCAGGTGTTGAGCACGCTGAACATATCCATCAAGAGCATGAACGCAAAAACGGATGTGGACGCCAACATGGTCAATGCCCGCATGTCTTTCGACGTGAACAACGCGGATCAGCTGGGCAGCATCATCAAGAACCTTCGCAAGATCAAGGGCGTCGTGGACGTTTTCCGCATCAACGTATAAACATAGAGAGAAGGAGCAAGAACTATGCGGGCAGTGGTACAGCGTGTAAAATCGGCCTCCGTAAGCGTCAAAGGGAACACCATAGGCGAGATCGCCAAGGGCTATATGGTGCTTCTTGGCGTGGAGGATGTGGATACGGCTGCGGATATGGAGTATATCTGCGATAAGCTTCTGGGTCTTCGCGTGTTCGAGGACGCCGAGGGCAAGATGAATCTTGATATTCTGGACATCGGCGGCAGCATCCTGCTGATCTCGCAGTTCACCCTTTACGGGGACGCCCGCAAGGGTCGCCGCCCGAGCTTTATCAAGGCGGCGCGCCCCGAAACGGCCATTCCGCTGTATGAGGCGGCCATCGCGCGCCTGGGGGCGCAGCTGCCCGTTGCGACGGGCGAGTTCGGCGCGGAAATGGACGTAGCGCTTGTCAACGACGGGCCGGTTACGATCCTGCTGGATAGCAAAAAAACCTTTTAAGGATGGGATTATGGAAGTCAAACGCTTAGATACGGGCTATATGGGCACCAACACCTATGTGCTTTACGGCGAGGCGCCGGAAAGCTGCATCGTGATCGATCCTGCGGACGATCAGCCTGTGCTTGCTTTTATGGCGCAGGAGGGTCTGCGCTGCACGCATATCCTTTTGACGCATACGCATTTTGATCACATCATGGGGGTCGCAAGGCTCAAGGCGGCAACAGGCGCGCTGGTCTGCGCCCACGAAGCGGACGCGCCGGGTCTGCATGATCCCAAGATCAGCCTTTCCAATATGATCTCCCGCGATGTGGAGCCAAGCGAGGCGGACGTTCTCTTTCAGGATGGCGACACCTTGGAGGCGGCGGGCTTTACGCTTCGCGTGCTGCACACGCCGGGGCATTCGGCGGGCGGCGTATGCTATGTGGTGGAACAGCCGCGAAAGGTCATCTTCGCGGGTGACACGCTGTTCTATCGCAGCGTAGGCCGGACGGATATGCCCAATTGCAGCCAGAACGACCTGATCTCCTCCATCCAAAATAAGCTCTTTACCTTGGAGGGAGACTATTTGGTCTTCCCCGGCCACGGCCCCGCGACGCGTCTTTGTGACGAGCGGACGGGCAATCCCTACGCATCCCCAAGGAGCCGTGCCTGATGCCTATTGCCCTTTATACCAATACCTCTTTTTATAACGATATCGCCGAAGAACTGCGTCTGTTTACGGACGCAGCCGTCGTTTGCGCCGAAACGCCGGATGCGGCCGACGTAACGGTGCTTCTGGACGGCTGGACGGCAAGGGCGCAGGCGACGCTTGCGCCGGGGCGCGCCGATTACAGCTATACGCATCCTGCGGTCACGGGGTCGCTGCTCGTGGTCAAGCGCTATGAAAAGCGCTGCGTCAAGATCGCGGCCTTTCGCATGATGCAAAAGCTTTATAACACCGCGACCCCTTGGGGCTCGCTCACGGGCATACGCCCCACGAGATTGTACCGGGAGCTTTTACAGGAGGGCGTGGAGGCGGCGGACGCCATGATGCTGGACGAATTCGACGTTTCACCTGACAAGCTGCGTTTGGCGAAAACCATCACGGCGGTGCAGCAGCCCATCTTCGCCACGCAAACGCCCAAGGATGTGGACGTGTATATCGGCGTGCCGTATTGCCGCACCCGCTGCTTGTACTGCTCCTTTGGCTCCGAGGTGCGGGGGGCAAAAACGGATATGTGCGCGTATCTCGACGCGCTCAAGCAGGATATCGCCTACGGCGCCGCGATTGTGCGGGACGCGGGGTATACGCTTCGCAGCGTCTATATGGGCGGCGGCACGCCCACGGTGCTCACAGCGGCGGAATTGGAGGACGTGCTCGCCTTCGCGCTGGACGCATACGGCGGCTATGGCCAAGAATTTACGGTGGAGGCGGGGCGGCCGGACACCATCGATGAAGAAAAGCTTGCGCTTTTAAAGAGGCTGGGCGTGGGTCGCATTTCCATCAATCCGCAAAGCATGAACGCGGATACGCTGGAGCGCATCGGGCGCAGCCATTCGCCGGAAAGCATACCGGCGATTTTCGCCATTTCCCGGGAAATCGGCTTTACCAACATCAACATGGACGTGATCGCGGGGCTGCCCGGCGAGGACGATGCCGCCATGCGGCGCACGCTGGATGCGATCATGGAGATGGAGCCGGATAACCTTACCGTGCACACGCTTGCCATCAAGCGCTCCTCACGTCTCAAGCAGTGTTTGGAGCAATATCCCCTGCCGGACGCGGCCACGGCGGAGAGCATGACCCGCATGGGCGCGCAGGCGGCGGAGAAAATGGGCATGCGCCCCTATTATATGTACCGGCAGAAATACATGCGGGGCAATCTTGAAAACGTGGGCTATGCGGTGCCCGGCAAGGAATGCATCTACAACGTGGATATGATGGAGGAAACGACCTCCATCATGGCGCATGGCGCGGGCGCCATGACCAAGCGCATCTTTGGCGGGGAGCACAGGGTAGAACGCATCCCCAATCCCAAGGACGTGCCGACCTACATACAGAAGCTTGCATGGCTGGAAAAAGAGAAACGGAAGCTGTTCATGCAGGAATAATGCAGGAAGGATAAAGCGAAGAAAAAAGCACCCGAAGCCGTTGCGGCCTCGGGTGCTGTTTCCTTTATACGATACCGTTTCCCTTCAAATATCCCAATAGCAGGAAAAAGAAGAAAGCGGCGCCCAGTACGATGAGCAGAATGTCCATTTTGCGCTTGGTGATGTGGAACCTTTCTATGAGGTTTTCGTAGAAAAGCTCCTTTTGGTTGCGCGGCCCTGTATAGGGTTCTTCCGCCGCGCGGTTGGCGTCGTTGCGTTCGTCCATGGGTTACTTCTTGGCCACATACTTGCGGATGTCGAGCGCGACTGCGAAGATGATGACGATACCCTGTACGATGTAGGTGTAGGAGGTCTCCAGACCCATGAACTGCATGGCGATCTTCAAAAGCTCGAATACCAGCACGCCCACGAGGATGCCCGAGATGCGACCCACGCCGCCGTTGGTGGAAACACCGCCGATGGTACAGCCCGCGATGGCCTCCAGCTCATAGCCTTGGCCAAGGTTGACGGACGCGCCGCCGGACTTTGCGCCGTAGAGGAAGCCCGCGATGCCGTAGAGCGCCGCAGCGGTGACATAGATGATGACCTTGGTCTTGGTGGTGTTGATACCCGAGACCTCCGCCGCGTTCTCATTGCCGCCGATGGCGTACATGTGCTTGCCGTGCGGGGTCTTGTTATACACGAACCACATGATAGCGCCCAGTATGATGGCGATGATGCCCAAATACGGTATCCATGTGATGCCGAAAAGGGAGCCGGAGGAAATGTTGGTGTAATCCGCGCGCAGGCCGCCAATGGGCTGTGCGCCGGTATAGACCAGACAGATGCCGTATACCACGGTCTGCATGCCAAGGGTGGCGATGAAGGGCGGTACGTTCAAAAGGGAAACGACCAGACCGTTTGCAAGGCCGAAGACCATGCAGATGAGCACAACGCCGATGAATACGCCGACGATGGGCAGCTCCGGCATGCTGGGGTAGACCTTGCTGGAATAATCGAACCGCTGCATGAAGGTGGCGGAAAGGCAGGCGGCAAGACCTACCATACGTCCGGCGGAAAGGTCGGTGCCCTTGGTGATGAGGCAGCCGGATACGCCTAACGCCACGATGAAGCGCGCGGCGGTGTTGGAGATGAGGTTTTTCGCGTTGTAGGCGGAGAAGAAGTTGTCACGCAGACACCCTACCACCGCGACGGCGGCCAGCATCAGTATGATGACCGCGTTGTTGAGGATAAATTCCCTTACTTTCTTTGCGTTGCTTAATTCCATGATTTTTCTTTCCTCCGTTTAGGATGCAAAACGTGTAGCCAGTTCCATGATGGTTTCCTGGTTCATGTCTTCTTTTTCCACAAAGCCGGTCACGCGGCCGTCGCACATGACCATGATACGATCCGCCATGCCGATGAGCTCGGGCATTTCAGAGCTTATCATGATGATGCTCTTTCCCTCACGAGCCAGCTGCTCAATGATGCAGTAGATCTCGTATTTCGCGCCGACGTCAATGCCGCGGGTAGGCTCGTCCATGATGAACACGTCGGGGTCGTTGGCAAGCCAACGGCTGATGATGACCTTCTGCTGGTTGCCGCCGGAAAGGGATTTGATAAGCGTTTTGCCGCTGGGCGTTTTGATGCTGAGCTTCTGGATGTTGTCCTCCACAAGCTGATCGATCTTCTTTTGATCCAGCATGATATTGGCCTTTAGATACTGGGAAAGGGAGGCCACGGCCACGTTGTCCGCAACGGACAATACGCCAAAGATGCCGGTGGCGCGCCTGTCCTCCGTCAAAAGCGCGACGCCGCTGTTGATGGCGTCCTTGGGACGGCGGATCTTAAGCTCGTGCCCTTGATAGACAAGCGTGCCGGAAACGGTGTTGCGCAGGCCGAAAATGCCTTCCATGAATTCCGTACGCTGCGCACCGACCAAGCCGCTCACCCCCAGTATTTCGCCTTTTCGCAGGGTGAAGCCGGCGTTTTTGAAGGAGCGCGGATGGATGGAGGTGTAATCCTTGGCTTCCAGGATGACCTCGCCCGGCACGTTATGCTTTTCAGGATAAAGGTTGGTAAGCTCGCGGCCCACCATACGGGTGATGATAAGGTCTGTGGTCAGCTCGTTTGCGGGCCATGTGCCGACGTATTTGCCGTCGCGCATGATGGTGACCTCGTCGCTGATCTGGAGGATCTCCTCCATCTTATGGGAAATATAAATGATAGCGCAGCCCTGTTCCTTGAGCTTGTTGATGATGGTAAAGAGCTGATCCACCTCGTTTTGCGTAAGGGAGGAGGTGGGTTCGTCCATGATGACGATCTTGGCGTTGGCGGAAACCGCCTTGGCGATCTCCATAAGCTGCATTTGGGAAACGGAGAGGGTGCCCAGCTTTGCGTTGGGATCGTAGTCCATGCCCAGGCTTTCCAAAAGCGCTTTGCAATTGGCGTACATCACCTTATGGTCTACCATGGGGATGAGGCCAAGGAATTTCTTCTTCGGATAACGGCCGCAATAGATGTTTTCGCAGATCGGACGCTCCGGAATGGGCTGCAGCTCCTGATGCACCATGGCGATGCCCAGCTGAAGCGCTTCAAAGGGGTTGTCGATCTTGACAGGCTGGCCGTTGTAGATGATTTGTCCTTCGTCCATGGAATAGACGCCGAACAGGCATTTCATGAGCGTGGATTTGCCCGCGCCGTTTTCGCCCATCAGGGCATGAACGGTGCCGGGGCGTAGATTCAGGGATACGTTATCAAGCGCCTTCACGCCCGGGAAGGACTTGGATACCCCTTGCATTTGCAGAATGTATTCCGACATAGTGCCCCCTTACTGAATGATTTGCAGCATGTAAGGAAATTGCGTGTGAGGGCTCACACGCAATTTCCGCATCGATAGACCCGAATTAGTTGACCTTCTGGTAATCGACCCAGTTGTAGGTCTCCACGGCTTCGCCGTTCATGTAGCTGACAGCAACGTCGACAGCCTTGTGGGACTGGCCGATGTGGTCGTTCAGCACGGTGCCGGTCATCTCGCCGTTCTTTACCATCTCTTGGCACTCGTCCAAAGCGTCAACGCCGAGGAGGTAGATGTTCTCGCCAACCTTGCGGCCGGCGGCAACGATGGCCTGATAAGCGCCAAGCGCCATACCGTCGTTGTTGCAGAAGATAACGTCGATCTTGTCGCCGAACTGGGACAGAGCGTTGGCAGCCAGTTCCTGACCCTTGGACTGATCCCAGTCGCCGCGCTGCTCAAAGAGCTTCTCAACCGTCACGCCGGCGTCGGTCAGAGCCTTGATGGAGAACTCGGTACGATACTGGGCATCCACGTTCTCGGGGTCGCCCATGATCATGACATAGCTGACAGTGCCGTCGCCGTTGACGTCGCCCTTATCGGCGAGGCCAAGAACGATTTCGCCCTGATAGGTGCCGCTCTGACGAGCATCGGCGCCAACATAGCAGATCTTGTCCCAAGCGGCCATATCGTCGGCGCTGGGCTCACGGTTGATGTACACAACGGGGACGTTGGCAGCCTTGCACTTGTCGGTGATGGTGGCGGCGGAGGAGGACTGAACGAGGTTGACGATCAATACGTCAACGCCCTGGGCCAGGAAGGTGTCAACCTGGTTGGTCTGTTCAGCCATATCGCCCTTGCCGTCCACGATGGTGACTTCGTACTTGACGTCGTCGGTCTCAAGGGACTTGAAGTAGGATTCGATTTCCTGACGATAGAGGGTCATGAAGTTATCGTCGAACTTGTAGATGCAAACGCCGACCTTCTTGGTTACGGGTTCCGCAGCAGCGGGAGCTTCGGCGGCAGGGGCCTCGGCGGCGGGGGCTTCAGC